>JAVJTD010000064.1:0-30131 GCA_040219065.1 Planctomycetota bacterium | reverse complement strand
CCAGGCAGCACCGGCGACCTGCGAGTCGAACTCGAAGTCCGCCAGCATCTCCCCTCGCTCCACGTCCCAGACCGCGACACGTCTATTCCGGTCAGCCGTCAACAGGCGTCGTCCATCGGGATGCCAGCTCACCACGGCGATCACGCGGCTCACGTCCCGCATCCGCGAGAGCTCCCGCCAATCGCTGACGCGCAGGATCCGCGTGGTGCCATCCTCCTCGGTGACGGCTACCCGCTCTCCACTCGCATCGAGCGCGACGTGTTGGAAACTGCCGGCTGCCACGTCCTCGATCTCACGGGAGTCGATGTCGAGGACGAACAGCCTCTTCATGCTGGCGATCAAGATGCTGTGACCCACCTCGAGCCAGGTCGCGTCCAGCAACAGGATCCCATGGGGCACCGCGACGCTCTCGAGACGGCTCGCCTCGGGGCCACGCCAGATTCGGAGCTCACCGTTGGAGACTACGGCCAGAAGATCATCGTCGCGGGGATGCCAACGGAACAGGCGCCACGTCCACCAGGTATCTTCGATCTCCCGGATCTCGGTGCTGTCGCGCACTCGCAGTCGACTATCGATCTGATCGACCCAGAGGCTCCCGGACGCGTTCCATCCTCGATACAGCTCGGGGACGCCGATCGATTCGGCCTCCGTGTCGACTCGGCCGTCTCGGATCTCGTAAACGTCGGTCCCCTCGGAGGTGATGGCGAGGCGGCGTCCGTCCGGATGCCAATGCAAGCCAGCGCGATGAACGCGATCCTTGAAGCGCACACGAGCGCCCACGTAATCGCTCACGTGCCACACACGGATCGCGTCGCCGGCCACCGCACTCGCCAGGGACTTCCCGTCATCGCTCCAGTCCAACCCGCTCACGGTTCCCTGGTGACCGCGCAGCGTTGCCAACTCGAGCTTCTCGCCGGGACTCCAGATTCGGACGGTCTGATCCCAGCTCGCCGACGCCAGCCACTCGCCGTCCGGGCTCCAGACGAGATCCTGAATCCTGTCTCCATGTGCCAAGACTTCAAAGAGCTTCTCGTCGCTTCGGGCGTTCCAGACAGTGAGCATTCCGTCAATACGGCCAACCGCCAGCCGCTCACCGTCCGGGCTCCAGGCGCTCGCACCGACATGCCTCATCGCGCGCGAGCCTTTCAGGATCTTTTCTATCTCGAGAGTCTCAGTGCGAACGAGGGCGACCTCACTCGTGTGGTGCTCGACCGCCAAGAGATCCTCGCCCGGTCTCACACAGCCCGGTGAGAGAATGCGCTCAGTGAACGCCTCACCCAGCTCGGCGAGCCGCGAGCCGTCACCGGCATCGTGAGCGGACACTTCGCCATGGGCACCCTGCACGAGCACCCGAGTCTCGCTCGCATCCCACACGACTTGAATGGCCTCTCCCTCGTAGGGCTGCCACCAGAGCTGCTTCGACTCGGGGCGGTACTGCCAAAGCGAGAAGCTCTTCTGGCTGCCGATCAGGAGCCGGTGACCCGCTCTGTCCCACTGCACGCTGAAGTTGTTGTCCGGCGGCAGGTCGAGCGACTGCCATTCGTTCCGCTCGACATCGCCGATCATCACGCTGCCACCGCCGGCGGCGGCGAGGAGCCTCCCTCCCGACTGCCAGTCGAGGTCGAAGACGTGGGACATCGATCGGAGCACCTTCTCTCTCGATTGGCTCCACCGCTGGAAGAAGTACCACTCCCAACCCCGTAGATCCTCTTCGCCGGGCTCGGGCCCCCAGGCCTGGACGATCTCCCGGACGCGCTCCATTCCCTGAGGAGCTCCGACAGCGGCGGCAGCTTGGAGCATCTGCGCTTGGTAGAGGCTGCGCCGCATCTCCGCGCGCGAGCTCTCGACCTCTCGCCGCCGCGTCTCGGCTCGAGTGGCCTGCTCGTCCGCTTGGAGCGCAAAGACGATGCTGACGATCGTGCCACTGAGAAGGGCGATCATGGTCGCGATCGTCCCGCCGACCAACGCTCGGTGTCGGCGAGCAAACTTCCTCATTTGATAAATGGTGGATGCCGGTCGGGCGCTGATCGGCTCGTCGCGCAGGAACCGGCGGATGTCCTCTCCGAAGGCGAGCGCTGTCGCGTAACGTCGCTCGGGGTCCTTCTCGAGCGCGCTCCGCGAGATCGCCTCCAAGTCGCCACGCAGGCCGGGATCGAGCTCGCCGACGGGACGAGGGTCCTTGTGCTCGATCACGCGCATCGCCTGGCGGAGCGGGCTCCCCGTGAGATCGAAGGGCGGGCGCCCGGTCAGAAGCTCGTAGAGCACGACCCCCAATGAGTAGACGTCGGACCGTCGGTCCAGCTCACCGCCAGTGAGCTGCTCGGGGCTCGTGTAGGCGAGCGTCCCGACGAACTGTCCCGTGCGGGTGTGTCGCGTCACCTCCCCATCCAAGCTGCGGGCGATGCCGAAATCGAGCACCTTCGGACGACCCGTAGCGTCGACGAGGATGTTCTCGGGCTTGAGATCCCGGTGGATCACGCCGCGCTCGTGGGCGTAGTGCACGGCTTCGAGCACCTCGATGAACAGCTCGAGTCGCTCTCGAATCGACAAGCCATGCGTGCCATGCTCGATCAGGGTCTGCCCCTCGACCAGCTCCATGGCGAAGTAGGGGCTAGGACCCGCATCCGTCTCCGCGGTTCCCGACCGGTAGATGCGGGCGATGCCCGGATGCTCGAGCCGGGCGAGGACCTGGACCTCACCATCGAACCGGCGGCGGCTCGACTCGGCCAGAGAGTCGCTGCGGATGACCTTCAAAGCGACGTCTCGAGGCGGCGAGTCCTCGCGAGCGCGGTAGACGACGCCCATGCCGCCGACGCCGAGGCGCTGCAAGATGCGATAGGGACCGATTCGATCCGGCAACGTCAAGGAAGGCTCGTCAGCGGCGAGCGCGCTCCAGCGGTCCTCGGAGGGATCTCCATCGAGGAGCTCGCAATCCTGTTCGTCGAACTTCAAGAGGCGGCGAACCTCCGCTTCCAGCTCAGGGTCGCCGCTGCAGGTCACCTGGATGAAGGCCGATCGACGTGGCGCGGGAAGCTCGAGAGCGCGCTCGAACACCTCCTTCGCTCGCCGCTGAAAGGAAGCCGACATGGATGGAATACTCTCTCCGGTTCGGCTCGGGCCGCCCAGCCTGCCACCGATCGGGTCCATCCTAGTCCGGTCGTCCTTGCGCTCAAGGCCTTTGGCTCCCGGATCTGAGGAGAGCAGGAGCGGGGAGGAAGGAGCCGAGGCTCCTTCCTCCCCGACCGACCTGGAGATCGGCCTACTTGGAGAAGATCGCGCGATCCCCGGACTCGAGGTCGACGATCAGGATGGCGTTGATGAACAGAGAGGAGACGAAGCAACGGCCTCGATCCGCCTCGAAGACGATGTCGGTCAGGGTGCTCATCGGGAAGCCCTCACCCCGGCCGGGCCCGGAGATCTCCGTGCGCGCCCCATTCGAGACGTCGATCCCGATCAAGGCACCGGCTCCGTTGGTGACGGAGAGAGTCGCCAAGAGCCGGTTGCCGGCCACATCGAAGGCCATCGCCGTGAAGTTGTCGGCCTGCGGTCCGCCTTGGCTGGCGTCGGAGACGAGCGTCCGATCTCCGGTGGCGAGCTCGATCGCGTACACTTCGAGATCCTTCGAGCTGTCGCCGACGAACAGACGACCTCCGGCTTCATCGAGAGCCATGGCCCTCACGAAGGGCAAGGGCGGTCCATTTCCATGCTGGGCATCGGAGAGCTGACGCCGATCTCCGCTCGCCAGGTCGACCTCCAGGATCGACTGGAGAGCCGAATCGAAGACCCAAGATTTCTCGGCACTCGAATCGACTTCGACGAGCTGAGGACCGATGAAGTCGATGCCCTCCCCGCGCGCGAAGCCAGAGATGAGAGAGACTCCACCAGACTGGGTATCGACCTCGTAGATCCCGTCGAGCTTGTTGTCGATGACGAAGGCTCGCCCGTCGGATGCCGTCGCGATGTCGCCGGGTGACTCCAGGGTGATCCCTGTCGTCTCGATGGCGCCGCGAGCGGCGTCAGACGTCTCGACGGTTCGAATGAACGCCGATACCCGCGACAGGGAGAGCAGCGTGCCTCCCTTTCGGCGAGCCATCTTCCAGGCGTCCTGGAGCGCGTCGCCTTCTCCCACGGAAGTGCGGGTCAATGCGGCACGCTTTCCACCCCCCGGTGCGACTTGGATCAGTCCATTCAGGTTCTGATCGCAGACCAGGACCCGATCGCTCGAGGAGTCGTACGTCAGCCCCCGAGGAAGCTCGAGCGGACCATTCCCGTCGCTCGGCTCGGCGATCGTCACCCGGCTGCCGTTGTCGGTGTTCACTCGGAGCACCCGGTCGGCTCCTGTCGAGACGTAGAGGTAAGACCGGCGGAAGGTGTCCCACGACATGGCATCGAGGGCACCGATCTTGGGCCCCTGGTCGTCGTCACCATCCATGACGACTCCCTGGCCTCCGCCCTGGGTGCCGATCCAGTGGATGTCGTTGTCGATCTCGTCGAAGACGAACAGGAATCGATTGTCCCACTCGAACGCGACGGCCGTCGGCTTGGTCGACTTGAAGATCTCCGACCGAACGCCGCTGTCGACCTCGATGCGGAAGACCTTGCCGTTGATCGGCTCCGCCGCATAGACGACCCCTCCGAACGGATCATGCACGATCTGGGTCGGCTCGAAGAGGCTCGGCCCCGTTCCGCGATTCGGACCCGAGACCTCGCTCCGGTCTCCGGTGCGGAGATCCACCGCCAAGATCGCACGGGCCGTCGCGCTGGACACGAACGCCCGGTTGCCGTTGTTCTCGACGAACACGTCGTGGATCGTCCCCAGCTCCGGTCCCGATCCGACGCCCGGCCCGGAGAGGAGTGTCGTCATGCCACTCGACAGGTCCACTTGGAAGAGTGCGCTCTCGTTCGAGGCGTTCATCGTCGCGGCCACGATGGCCTGCGAGCGGAGCCTGTCGATGCTGACGTCCTTGACGAACCCCATCAGCGCGTCGTTGCGGATCATCACCGTCCGCGACGAGCGGTTGCCGAGGTCATCCGTGGCTGCAATCTCGATTGTGTTGTCGCCTTCACTCAGATTCGAGCGGAGCCGCCAGCTCGCGAAGTCACTCGAGCCGTTCGCGGGAGCGCCATCGATCGTGACCGACTCGACGACACCCAGGTCCTCCGTCAATCCGAAGAGCGCCGACGAGCTCCCGGTCGTGAAGGCCTCCTTGCCGGGGAAGCTCAGCAAGATCGAGGGCCCCTTCGTGTCGACCGTCCAGCGCACCTCGGCGGGCGTGGGGTCGGCATCGCCATTCGCGTTGACGGCTCGCACCCTCAAGACATGCTCGCCGTCCTTCAGGTTGGGTGAGGTCCAAGGGCTCTGGATCGTCCCCCAGCTCCCGCCATCGAGGCGGCCTTCGATGCGGGCCACCGGCCCGCTGGCCTGGAACTGCACGGTCACCGCCTTGGCCGAGGTCCGGTCCGCCGGGGATTGCGTGATCGTCGTGTCGAGAGTGCCTTGGTCGACGGCGCCGGCCACGCCACCGCCGCCGCCGCAACCGGCCAGGGTCGAGACGGCGAGGCACAACGCGCCCGCCGTGGCGGCCCATGAGTCAGCCCAGTGATGCTTGATTCCTTGATTCATCGATCGAGTCTCCAGGTCTTCGGAACGAAACGCCCCTTCCCCGCTGCCGTCCCCCGTCGGGACAGCAGCGCCTTCGAGCGGGAGATCCGGAAAGCGGCCTCGGCGAGGCTCAGCTTTTTCTCGGTGGGCTCCCGATCGCCGATCGAAGGGACGTCCGGTCGCGGATCGCACTCGTCGAGGGCGAGCCAGACGAGCCCGGGCTCGGGAGCGCGGCTCTGGCCCCAGGCACCCAAGCTGAGACGCATTCCGCTTCGGTCCGCCGAAAGGCCCTCGACGCGTCGCCTCGCCTCGATCGCGAAGCCGCCTTCGAGGCGCCCCCGCAATCGCTCGGAGTGCACACGCTCCGGCTCGACTTGGACCGATGGCAGCCCCACTTGGATCGCGACCGCGAACGGATCGGCCAAGGGGCCGCGTCCTCGCGCCGTGCCGGAGAGAGCTGTGAGGATCAAGGTCAGCCAGAGAATCGAGCGCGTCGCCAGGCGCGTCTCGCCGCGAACAGAGGTGCGCAGCACGGTGGGATCTCCAGAGCTTCTGCGGTGAAGCTCTCCGGTCCCGGCGCACGGCTCTCTCCGGCCGAGCGCCCCCTTCGACAGGGAGATCCGGAAATGAGAGGCGGCGAGGGTCAGATTCTCCCGAACTCAGAATGTGCCTGGGCTTCGGCGGAGCGGGTGCTCACGGAGGTCAGCAGATCGGCGGCGGCCGTCACGTCAGCGCGGCGCTCACTCCGCGAGTCGCGAGGCGAGCCAGGCGCGCGCAAAGCGCCATTCACGCTTCACGGTGGACAGGCTCACATCGAGTGCCTCGGCGATCTCGGGGAAGTCCATGCCCCCGAAAAAGCGGAGCTCGACGATGGTCGCCTCACGGGGAAACGTCTCGCCCATCGAACGGAGAACTTGGTCCAGATCGAGCAGGTCGTAGGCGATCTCATGCCCACCCGAATCCACAGACCCGAGCGTGATGCGCTGCCAACCGCCGCCTCGCTTCTGGGACAGACGAGTCCGCGCCTGATCGACGAGCACCTCACGCATCGCGCGAGCGGCGATGGCGAAGAAGTGCACCCGATCGGCCCAAGACGGATCATTGCGCGCGAAGAGCTTGACCCATGCTTCGTTGACGAGCTCGGTGGTCTGCAGCGCACCGCCGCGACTCCGGAGCGCCCGATGCGCGATCGCCTTCAGATCGGGAAGCACCGACCGGATGAGCGCGTCGTGCTCCGCAGGATCCCGGCGGCTGGAGACGAGCAGATCGTGAAGGTCGCTGGCGCCGTCTCGATCACTCATGAGCACTCCGTCTCGGGCCGCTCACACTGGAGACGACGCCCTGCGAGCCTTGCCGGTCGTCCGGAGGATGCTCGCCCGAGATCGGGGCACGAAAATGTGTGCTCGCCCGCCGACCTGGCGCGGTGAAAGCAGAAGTCCGGCATGTTCGTGAAACTCTCTCCAAAACGTGAGAGACCCAAAAGAGGTCCCCCGCGGGTCATTCATGGTAGACCAAACAACCTGGACCACAAGCACTTGAAGCGGCTCGGCGCAAACTGACCGAGATCGACGACCGGTACCCGGGACGAAACGTCTCTCACCGTCTCAGGCGCTCTACCCCCTCTCCCTCGATGCTGTTACGCTGGGAGGCCCTTCGAAGAGCCATGGAGCATCCCTGATGAATCGCCCGATCTGCCTCTGGGTCGCCGTTTGGATCCTTGCCACCGTTCCGGCCGCAACTGCACAAACGCGGTTCATGGACCACGCCGACCGCGAGCCGAGTGCCCCTTGGAAGGCCTCGAGGGAGCTGCCTTCGGTCCGATCGCGCACAGCAGCCGCCGCGACGGACGCCGGGGTCTTCCTCTTCGGTGGTCGGGACCAGAACGGTCCGCTCGACGAGGTGTGGCGCTACGATCCCGAGCTGGATCTCTTCGAGGCGAGGCGGCCATTGCCGATACCGATGTATGGAATGGCGGCAGCTACGCACGGCCAGGCGATCGTGCTCGCCGGCGGGCACGACGGGACCCGCGCGCTCCGGAGCGTCTGGTTGTATCTGCCCGATACGGATCAGTACGTGCCACTGGCTCCGATGAAGCTGGCGCGCTCGGAGGCGGCTGCCGAGATCCTCGGCGACCGGCTCTGGGTCCTCGGCGGCTTCAGAGACGACGGTGCCACGCTGACAGCACTCGACCTCATCGAGAGCTACTTCCTCCCGCGCGGCTCCTGGCAGCTCGAGTCGATTCGGCTCTCCGTCGCTCGCGGCGCAATCGGTCACACCGTCCTCGAGGGACGCCTCTACCTGCTCGGTGGCAGCGATGCCCAGCTCGAGCCTCGAGACGTCTTCGAGGTCTTCGATCCTTCGGGCGGGACGATCTCGATGTTGTCATCGCCGCACGGTGTCCCTCGCTCGGGCGTCACCCTGTTCACGGCAAATGGCGAGGTGGTCGCGGCTGGCGGATTCGGAGGCACCTGGGCGAGCGCCCGGGGCAGCGGGGTCGAGATACCCGCGTCCCACAATGGCGTGCAACATTACGACGTCGATCAGGACTCCTGGGGATTCTGGCCGAACATGACCGAGGCCCGATCGTTCGCGGCTTCAGCTTCCTATGAAGGAATGACGTACGTCTTCGGTGGCGTGCTTCGCTTCGGGGACATCGGACGCGTCGTCAAAGAGCGGCCGATCGCGAGCACCGAGCGCTTCCATCCCTCTCGCCTGCCAAGGCCCGCCGCGCCGCGCGGCTCGGGTGGCAGCGGGGGTCCTCTCGGGGAGAGTGACTTCACGATCCAGGCCTTCGGGTTGACGCGGCAGTATCGCCTGGTCGTGCCCACCAGCTACGATCCCGCTCAGCCGACGCGCCTCGCGCTCTTCATGCACGGCTCGAGCGACCAGAACGTCCAGTTCCAGAAAGACATCGGCATGGACGCCCTCGCCGAGCAATTCGGCTTCATCGCTTGCTACCCGCAAGCGGTCGACGGCGAGCAGCATTCGGCGGTCGTATTGGCCTGGGAGTGGCACGATTGGCGGCGGCAGAACAACCTCGACATCGAGCTCGTGCTCACGATGATCGAGGACATCGCCGCCAACTACAACATCGATCGCGAGCGCATCACGATCAGCGGCTTCTCGGCTGGCGGGTTCTTCACCTACCTGGCGGGCACGCACCACGGCGACACCTTCGCCGCCGCCACTCCGATCGCAGGCGGCGACTCCCGCGGCTTCACGAACGGGCAACCGACGCTGGTCCACCCGAATCCGTACGTCGTCCAGCGCCAGCTCCAAAGGCGCACGCCGATGTTGTTCGTCCACGGAGACATCGACATCAACGTGAAGTTCGAAGCCTCGCTGCGCGCCCAAAGCGACCTACGCGCCGCCGGCTGGTCCGCCCAGAAGTCGGGCCTGATCGTCATCCCTCGCCAGCAGCACCTGTGGAACCGCAACTTGAACACAGACCTCATCGGCTTCCTGAGCCAATGGACGGTGTCGGGTCGATAGTCGGCGGAGGTCGTGCTGTCACTCCACCTTGACCTTGCCTTGATGACAGGTCGCGCAGCGGACTCGGGGGGTGGCAGGCTCCTTCTTCTGGATGAGAGCGGCAGCTCCCTTCGGCTTCTCGGTCTCGTCGTCCTTGCCCTTCTTCAGCTCCTCCAGCTTCGGAAGGTGCTTCTCGTTGATGTCCATCACCATGCGGAGCATCACGCGGGCGGCTTCTTTCATCGGCTTCTCGTCCGAGACGAAGTCGAAGGTGCTGAGGTCCCGCCCCTCCTCGCCGACATGGCAAGCCCAGCACCGAACACCGAGTCCGATCGACGCCTCTCGCATGACTCGGTTCAGCTCACGTGGCGTGATGTCCTTCGGTAGGACGGTGAGGTTCTCGGGATTCGCGAAGATGTCTTGGGGGACCACCGCGGTCGAGCGGGCCCCGGAAGGCAGGAGGATCAAGAGGACCGCGAGTAAGGCGAGTCGTGCCATCGATCGAGCTCCGGCAAAGTGGGCCGGCAGGCCACCCCACCAGCCTCGCGCCCGCAGCCACTCTATGCAAGCAGCCGAAAAAGATGCACGGTCGGTTACTGCGACAGTCGTCGCACGACCCACACGACGATCCAGATCAGCCCGTTGATCAGCAGGAGCGTCGTGATCGGGAGGTAGACGCGGAAGTTCTCGTCACCGAAGCGGAGGTCGCCCGGCAAGTTGCCGAGGGGGATTCCGAATCGGGCGGCGAGCCAGATCAGGGCGCCGATGAGCGTGATCACGGCTCCGGCGATCATGATCCAGCGAGCGATGTCCGAAAGATCGTTCATGTCGTTCTGGCTTCGGCGGCGGTCTTTCCGATGATAGGTGGATGCGAGAATAGGACCCGTCGCACTCTGGAGGATGCCCGTGACCGAGCGCACATGCCACGTCTTGTTGGGACTCGTCTTGGCCATCGCCTTCGGTATTGTCCTGACTCGGGGCGGGTTGGAGCCTGTGACGGACCGCGGCAAGGCCACCCAGGAGACGGCATTCGATGAGTCGGATTCCGTCACGGACGAGACGCAGATGGTGGAGCGGAAGGCCGAGCTTCGGAGCCTCGTCGCGGAGTACTTCGCTTCGGAAGCCGAGACCGGGCACGAGGCGATGGCCGACGTCGATTGGGAATCGCTGCAGCAGACCGAGGGAAGCCATTCTGTCCGCGGGCGCCTGATCGCTCCTTCCGGTGCGCCCGTCGCGCTGGCGAAGGTCTGTTTGGAGCGCTTCGTCTGGTCCCGCACTGACGGCACCCGGTACAAGACGACTGCCGGAGTGGAGGTCGTCACCTCGAGCGATTTCGACGGGACGTTCGCGTTCGAGGGTATTCCGGCCGGTCCCTGCATGGTCGGGGTGACTCATCCCGACTTCTTCCTTCTCGGCGAGAGGGACATCGACGTCCAAGAGGACCTCGATCTCGGTGACCTGAAGCTCCAATCGGCCGGGAAGATCCGAGGAGTCGTGCTCAAGCCGAACGGCGTGCCGGCGACCGGCGGCTCGGTCGCGATCTCTTGGGCCGCGCGCGACTGGCCCTTCGCTCCGATGGAGGAGGAGGGGCGATGGCAGAGCTACCCGATCGTCTCGGGACAGTTCGAGATCCCGGGATTGCCGCCGGGCCGCTACCAACTCATCGCCCGAGATCACCAGCACACCGCGGAGAGGAGCGACCGCGACATTCACGTGTGGGCCGACTCGGTGACCGAAACCGAGCTTCAGCTCCGACCGTCGGCTCGCGTCTCCGGAATCCTGCAAGATGGCTCCGGCCGGGGTGTCGCCGGCATCCAGATCGAGCTCCAGAACGAGCAGCCGTTCCCAGTGCTCGACACCGAGCGCCACTTCGAGACCTGGACCGACACTGGCCAAGACGGGACCTTCGACTCCGGGCCGATCCCGGCAGGCACCTACCGCGTCGCCGTTCGCTGGTCGCCAGCCGAGCCGGCGAGAGTCCATGTCATGCCGGGCCAGGCCTTGGGCGTTCGCCTCGAGGCGATCACTCGCGACGTCGCACTTGATTGGAAGTGAGCTTCGGCACGCCGAACCATGAAGCACGACACCTAGGCCTTCGGCCTGGGCTACACGCTGTCTGGCCTTCGGCCCTGAGATCCCGCAACGCTGACCTCCCCTCAAACACTCATCCGAACATCTGCGTCCAATGAGTATCGAAGTTGCCCAAGCCCACCCGGCTGTGGCCGCCGAGCATGTTCTTGTGGTGGCCGGGGCTGTACCACCAGGCGTCGATCGCCGCCTGCGGTGAGCCTTGGCCGTAGGCGATGTTCTCGGCGCCCGCACTGGTGCCGGCCAGGGCGGCTCGCTTGCCGACAGTCTCCTTGCCTTCCAATGGCGAGGTGTGGCTGAAGAAGTCGTGCTCCTTCATGTCCTTCGAGTGGCCGCGCGCGGCCTCGCAGAGCTTGACGTCGGTGAGCACGACATTGAGCCCCAAGACCAGCCGCAGCCGGTTCAAGATCCGATTGCCCTCCGCCTCGGGCGCAGGGATCTCGGCGGCGAGCTCACGGTTGGTGATCAAGGTCTTCATGTCGAGCTTGGTCATCGGCGTCGCGAGCTCGCACTGGAAGGCCAGCTCGTCCAGTAGCTCGGCCTCGTCGGCCGTCGGATCCCAAGGAGCATCGGTGCGCTCGAGCACGCGCTGACCGTCCTCGTCTCCCTCGAGAGCCGCCACCGTCTTCACCCAGTAGCCCCAGAGCAGGTTCAGCTCGGCATTCAGCTCCCAGACCCGGAAGGAGAGCTGTTCGAGATCCTCGTCCTCGTCGTAGACCTGGCTGGGCGTCACCTCGAGGATCTCTCTGAGGCGGGCGACGGCCGGGTCCGACTCGGCCTTGATCTTCTCCTTGGTCAAACCGCCGCCGCGTGCGATGCCCAAGACCTTCTCCTGGAGCTCCTTCACCTCGGCCATCACGCGTCCGTTCTGCCGGGATCGAATGACCCGGCGGCTTCCCGAGGCCATGCCCTTGATGAGATCGGCCCGCTCCTTCTTGTACTCACGCTCGAGACGCGACATCTCCTTGGCGAGCGTCGGCGGGAGCCGGTCGACGCCGTAGACCAAGAGGCCATCGAGTGCCTCGACCTTCTCGTTCGCGCTCAGGCGCCGATCACGCAAGGTCTTGAGGAACCCTTGGACCTCGTCGTCGGGTGTCGCCGGTGTCCAGATGGACACCATGCACAGCAGGGCGATGAGTCGTAGGGGCATGCCGAGCCTCCGAAGTGCGGGAAACGGTTCGCTGGCGAGGATAAGCGGCCGGAGCGTCTCTGGCTAGCGCCGGCGATAGACCGTCATGTCGGGCGTCTCGAACTGGGCCGCGAAGTTCCGATCGAGAGAGCTATACGCAGACTCGGTGAAGAAGTGCGACTCGAATCGGGCGGCGACCTCGAAGGGACCTTCGGGGTCCTCGAGGTACTCCAGCAAGGCGATCGCCTCGGGATGCTCCTCGGGATAACGCCGAAAGGCGAGGCTCCACCAGGCATTCATCAGCACGATCTCGGGATCCTCGCGCTTCAGCTTCTCGATCCCGAGCTCGAGGCTCTTGCACTCGAAGCGATGCCCGTCCTCGAGCGCGTGGAACTCGTTGTCGCCTCCGGTCGGTGAGGCGATCAGCACCTTGGCGCCCGGTTGGACGTGCTCCTCGATCCAGCGAGCCGCCTTCACGACGGGCTCGGGGCGCATCTGTGAGATCAGGCTGGCACCCATTACCGCGCCATACAGGATGCCGATCCCGATCATGGCCACCGCGACACGTCGCTCTCGCCCTTTCCTCGCCCGGCCCACCCAGCTCGCTGCAAAGAGCGTCCACATCGGCACCATCGAGAGCGCGTAGCGGTGGAAGTAGGTGCCCGCCCAACCCGTACCGATCATCCAGGTGATGAAGAGCGCCAGGACGATGCCTTCGGCCAGTCGCCCGCGGAAGAGGCTCTGCACCAACCCGACCAGTCCCGTCGCCCACAGCACCCACCCCATCGCGAAAGGCAATGCCGCAAAGAGCGGATAGATGTATGGCCGATCGATCAATCCTCTCCCGCGCAGGTCCCAGCCGAGCTGCAAGTCGGCGGCGTGATCGGCCTCGTAGAGGAACCACGAGCGAAAGGTCTCGAAGTCGATGATCGCGAACGGCGTCGTGATCAGGAACACGACGAAGGCGACGGCGCAGGCACCGGCCAATCGCAAGACTGCCCGGCCCCAGTCCCCGTCACCTCGCCTCGCCTGCTGTGCGACCAGTGCCGCGGGTAAGACCAGGGCATAGGCGCCCGGATACTTCGTGCCGGCGGCCAAGCCGATCACGACCGCCAGCGCCCAGAGCTCCCGCTGCCGCTCCGATCGGCTCGCCCGAGCGGTCAACCAGAGCGCCATCGAGAGGAAGAACGTGAGCGGCGTGTCGACGTTGGTGTAGTGCGGCTGCGCGACCAGGAGCGGCGAGGCGGCGGTCATGCCCGCGGCAAGTAAGCCGGCTGACGAGCCGAACCAGAGGCGCGCGGCGAGGGCCAGCATGAGGACCGTCAACGACGCGAAGGCGGTGCACAGCCCGCGGCCGAAGCGCACGGCGGTCAGCCGACCCGAGGCATCGGTGCCCAGCTTGGGACCGGCGAGGGCATTCCACGCGCGCCCGAGTGTCGCATGGAGGTAGGTGAAGCCCGTCGGGTAGGTGAAGCGGTGCGGGTTCCAGTCGGGCGGATCCTCGAAGGTGTTGGCCACGGGTCCGACGACATTGAGCTCGTCGGGATGGAGGTAGTGCGGCAAGCCCTGATCGAGGTTCCAGATCCCCAGCCCGGCGACCCAAGCCATCGCGACGAAGACGATCGGCCAAAAGGCGAGGCGAGCGAGCCGGCTCTCCTCTCGACCCGTCATCCGCCGACCTCGAGCAGGCCTTCGAGCAGCGTCACGACGGCGCCCTTGCCCTGCGTGCCGAGGTCGTGAGTCGGGCCGACGCAGGCGGGACACCCGTAGCCGCACTCGCAGTCCCGCACGATCTCGAGGATCGCCTCGAAGATGCTGCGGTGGCACTCGTACGCGGCATCCGACAGTCCGACGCCGCCGGGCACGTTGTCGTAGACGTAGACGACTGGCACCTCGAAGTGCGGCGACTTGACCTGCGCCTCGACCGAGATGTCACCGGGATCGCAGCGCACGAAGAGAGGCGTGACCTGTCGCAGCAGTCGCCCCAGCCCCCCGAGTGCGCGGGAGCGGCTGGAGGAGTAGAGGCCGACGCGCTCGGCGAGCTCTTTGTGGATGGTGAACCAGAAGCCCGAGGTGTCCTTCTCCTCCGGCGGCAAGTGGATCTCACCGGCGCCGATGTTCTCGCCCGTGTAGAACTTGATCTTCTTGTACATCGGCACGAGCACCTTGACGTTGACCTCGCCGAGGTGCGCGTCGTAGAGATCGAACGCCTTGTGCTCGTCGACGCGCAGGATCTTCAGCTCGGTCTCGGTCTCGGCTTCGGTGTAGTAGTCGGGGTTGACCTTGCGTGCGTGGACGCGGCGGCCCTCCCAGTCCATCTTCTCGATGTAGTACTGGTCGCCCTGATGACCGTAGATCGCCTCCTCGTGGATCATCGTCATCGCTCCGAAGCGGTCGATCTCACCGATGATCTTTTGAGTATGGATGTCGTAGATCACGAAGTTGTCGATGTCGGTCGCGTTGAGGCTGACGTTCTGGGCCGGGTAGGCCTCGGCCATCCACCAGTACTGTCCGTCGCGCTTGATCAGGATGCGCGCCTCGTTCTCGAAGAAGCGCAGGACGGCGCCGGTCTCGTCGTTACCGCCGAAGAGCTCGCCTTCTCGAAAAGGGAGCTCGAAGGCGGCGCACTTGAGCTGGTTGGCGAAGATGATCGGGTTGTCCGGATCGAGGACGGTGCGCTCCTTCGACTTCTCGAACAGGTAGTCGGGGTGACGCATGATGTACTGATCCATCGCCGTCGAGCGCGCGACGAGGATCGCGGCCGACACGCCCGCTCGCCGGCCGGCGCGACCCGCCTGTTGAAAGGTCGCCGCCAGGGAGCCGGGGTACCCGGCGAGGATGCAACCGTCGAGCGAGCCGATGTCGACGCCGAGCTCGAGGGCGTTGGTCGAGACGACCGCCGAGAGCTCGCCGCTCCGCAGGCCGCGCTCGATCTCACGCCTCAGCTCGGGCAGATAACCGCCGCGGTAGGCACAGACCCTCGATGGATCGAGATGCTTCTCGGTGTAGGCGTCCTTGAGGTACTTGGTCAGCACTTCGACGTTGTTGCGCGAGCGGGCGAAGTAGATGGCCTGGATCTCGTGGGGCGCCAGGAGTGCGCCGAGGCGCCGGACCTCCTCGATGGCGCGGGCGCGCAGGCCGAGCTCCTGGTTCACGATCGGCGGGTTGTACAGCAGGAAGTGCTTCTCGCCCTTGGGCGAGCCGTCCTCGTCGATCACGCGGCAGTCGCGCCCGATGAGCTGCTTCGCCACGGCACCCGGGTCGGCGATCGTCGCCGAGCAGAGCACGAACTGCGGGTCCGAGCCGTAGTGGGCGCAGATGCGTTGCAGCCGGCGAACGACGTTGGCGAGGTGGCTGCCGAAGACGCCCTTGTAGATGTGGGCTTCGTCGATGACGACGTAGCGGAGGCCTTGGAACAGATTGAGCCACCTCTGATGCTGCGGCAGGATGCCGGTGTGCAGCATGTACGGGTTGGTGACGACCACATGGCCGCGGGCCCGAAGGTTCCGACGTGCGGCGGGCGGCGTGTCGCCGTCGTAGGTGTGCGCCGCGATGCCGCCGCCGAGAGCCTTCACCAAGGCGTTGAACTCGGCGACTTGGTCCTGGCTGAGTGCCTTCGTCGGGAAGACGTAGAGCGCGCGGGCCGTGTCGTCGCCGGCGATCGTGTTCAGGACGGGCGCGTTGTAGCAGAGCGACTTGCCCGACGCGGTCGGCGTCACGATGACGAGATCTTCCCCGGCCGTCAGCGCATCGCAGGCTTGGCGCTGATGCGAGTAGAGCTGCTCGATGCCCCTCGCCTCGAGGGCGGCCTTCAGCCGAGGCTGCCAGTCTTCGGGGAACGGCTCGTAGCTTCCCTCGCTCGCCGGCAGCGTCTTCCAATGCTCGATGTTCTCCGCGAGCTCGGGCGTGCGGCGGATGACGGACAAGATGTCAGAGACGTTCATGCAGCTCTTCCGAATGCGACCGACCGCCGCTCATCCTACCGCCGCCAAGCGAAGTGAGCACTCTGTTCCCGGCACGAATGGCCCACTTCTCAGATCACTTTGCCATACAAAGCTGGCATTCTGTTCCCGGCACGAATGGCCCACTTCCAGGAGCCCCGCCCGTGGCGGCCCCGCAGCCCCTGGTCGCGCAAAGTGGGACATCTGTGCCGGGAAGAGAATGCCAACCTCCCCATCGACTTTGGGGTGCAAAGTGGGACATCTGTGCCGGGAAGAGAGTGCTCACTTCACCAGGGACTCTAGGTCGCGGAGAATCGATGACTCGACCGTCTTCGACTCGGGGGCGCCTTCGAGGGCGGCGAAGCGGTAGATGTCGCGGTCGTTGCTCGGTAGGCCGATCAAGAGCACGTGCTGCTCGGTGCCGATCTCCAACCGGACGCGAGCGGCCGGGCTCTCGAGCCCTTGCTCGGGGCGCCGCTCGAAGACCTCGTCGCCGCTCAACATCACGAGACGCTCGAGCACCGCCTCGATCGCGTCGTCTGGCGTCGCTCCCGATTGCCAGCCGTCTCCGCTTCGAGTGAAGCGTCGACTCTGGTCGCCCATCTCGATCTCGAGGGCCGTGATCGCGGCGGGATCCAGCCGCCAGAACGGCCTCTCGATGTAGGGCCAGAACTCGAGGCCGAGGAAGTCGAACGCGGTCTCCTGTACCTGCCCCACCGTGCCCTGGTCCACCCGGCGGACGAATTGCGCGTCCCCGTCGATGCTGCCGAGATGCACCTCAGCGGTCCGCACCGGATCTCCGTAGGCGAGCCGCATCTCGACGGCCGGCTCGGCGAGCCCGTAGGCGGCGAGGTCCTTCGGCTCGTCAATGAAGCCCTTGAAGCTGGCCAGATCCAGGCGATCGAGGAGCTGACCGACGCTCGCCGCATCCGCTCGCCGGCGAATCGGCTCGAGGATCTCCCACTCGAGATCGGGTCGACCCAGCACCCAGCGCACGTCGCCCGGCCCCTTCACCTCGAGCTCTTGGGCCGAGTAGCGCACCGCTCCGAACAGGCGGGGATCCCGCAGATCCGAGCCGGTGAAGAGCACCGTCTCACTGACTTTCGGACGGAGCTCCCCCTGGTCGTCGACCACCGAGTAGACCGAGTCCCGGCCTTCGATCGCGACGAAGACGTTGCCTTCCTTCTCGGGATCCTCGCCGCCGACGAGGAGCTCGACACGCTGAGCGGCCTTGTCCGGGCCACTCGCGAGGACGATGCGGCCCCGCGGCGGCTCGAGGCCGAAGGGAGCCCGGTCGTCGGGCTGATCGGCCGCGAAGCGATCGATCTGCAAGCTGAGCACTGTCCCGAGGAACGTGCGGATCTCCGGCATCGAGCCCGGTGCCGTGATGGGCTTCTCGATCTCCCACTGACCCGCGACCTGTCGGGCGAACACGATGCGCGACTCGTCATGGATCTCGAACTGCTGGACGTCGAAGATCGTCATCAGCTTCGGCGAGATCACGCTGCGCTCTCGCAGCTCATCCTTCTGACGCGACAGAGCGTCGTAGAGGACGCGCTTGGTCCGGTAGACCGTCTCGTCGTCATCGATTCGGACGAAGATATCGCTCTTTTCCTTGAGCCTGGGATCGACGTCTCCGAAGTGGAGCGTGTGAGAGTCTCCGCCGTCGAGCTCAAAGGTCAGCTTCAGACGCGGGCTCTCGAGGCCGTAGTCGGCCAACGTGCCACCGGCGGTCTCCTCGTAGCGGTAGGCGTTCTCGAGGTCGCGGAGCACGCCGTCGATGAACTCGTCGTCGGCCTCCGCGACGAACGGGGTCTCGATCTGCCAGATGTCGACCTCGCCGCGCATTCGCACGATCGTCATCGTGGCCGACTCGGGCGAGCTCAGCTCCAGCCGCTCGCAGCTCTGCCGGCGAAAGTCCGGGAAGAGCTGCGCCACCTCGCCGGTCTCCTCCTGCTCCACCTCGGGCCAGAAGAAGGCGGTGAGTCCGACGACGGCGAGGATCAACAGCAAGATCAAGGTCGTGCGAAAGCGCATGTCATCTCCGCCGCCACCAGACGAGCAGCCCTAGCAGGATCAGGGCGACCGGTATGTAAATGAGCGCCGTGTCGCTGAGGACCTGGATGCGGTCCGCCTCGAGCCGGACCGAGAGCTCCTCGTAGTCCTTCGGATCGATCCCGATCAGGTGCTCGCGAGAGGACAGCCAGCTCACTGCGTTCGAGAAGAAGTTCTTGTTGGCGAGCCCACCGACGGCGGAGATGGCGATGTTGCCGCTGACCAGCACCATTCGCCCGGCCTTCTCCTCGTCTCCTGGCACCTTCCGCTCGACGGCGACGGCGAGGTCGAACTGCCGAGCGACGTCGGTGACCTGATCGAACTTGAGGTCGACGCCCTGGCGGAAGATCTTCGACCAAGCGTCGGGCAAGGACTTGAGCAGCGGCTGCACCGTGACGCCCGGCGGCAGCGCGCTCGAGATCTCGATCGGACGCGCTTGATAGGCGCTGAGCGTGAGCTGCCGGGTGATCAAGGGCACCGTGATCGGATGCGGGACGAGCTCGAGCTGGTTGAGGATCAGAAAGGCTTCGGCGCCGAACTTGTCGGCAAAAGCCTTGAGGGGCCATTGCACGACGACGCGGGTCGACACCGAGACGCCGAAGCCTTCGAAGAGACCCGGCGCCGGAACTGGAGCTTCCTCGGCCCCCCCACCCGTGCGCGAATCGAGCCAGAGCAGGCGTCCGCCGCCCAGCACCCAGCGCCGCAGGATCGCGGCTTCGGTGTCCTGGAAGGGACTGTGCGGGAGCGCGACCACGAGGAGGTCCGCATCGCTCGGGATCTCGCCTGTCTCGGTGAGGTCGAGCTCGGCGAGGACGTAGCCGTCGCGGCTCAACGCGCCCGCCCATTGCTGCGTGACGAGCATGTCCTGCGCGCTGGGGTCCGGCCGCAGCGACGCCTCGCCGTGACCGGTCGTGAAGTAGATCTTGCTCGTCTCCTCGGTGATCTGGACGAGCGCCGAGGTGAATACGTCCTCGGAGCGCCACCCGCGAATCCGTGGCTCACGGACGCGGTTGCCTTCGGTCTCGCGCTCGCTGGCGACGAGGGCGAGACCCTCGATGGGCACCGTCTTCACCCGGTCGCCGGCGCGGAACATCACGACGTTCGCCCGGTCGAAGCCGCCGATCTCCCGATCGATCTGGAACCGTCTCGTCGGCTCGAGCGTCGCGAGATCGATCACCTCGAGGCGATCTCCCGATAGCTTCTCGTACTCGCGCAGAACCGAGCGCACGTGATCGAAGGTCAGCGCGAAGAAGTTCGGCCTCTCGCGCAGCATCGGGTCCTGGGCGTCGAGGAACAGATACGCCGTGACGTCGGTCTCGAGCTCGTCGAGCACTTTCCTCGTCTTCTCGCCGAGCTCATACACGCGCGAGGCCGAGACATCGAAGCGCTCCGATAGGCCCGGGCGCGTTGCGAGGTAGTTGAGGCCGACCACGATGCCGAGCGAGATGACCACCATCAGCAGCACGTTCAGCGCGAAGGCGACGCGCTGGGACCTGGCGAAGGTGGGCGCCTGGGAGGCCGGCTTCGGCTCGCCACCGGGCTTGCCTTCGGAGCCGGTGTGCGTCCCGTTCTTCGGGCTCAGCTCCATTTGCGGGCCTCCAAGCTGCGCACGGTGAGGAAGAGGAAGAACCCGGTGAGGCTCACGTAGTAAACGACCGTGCTGGTATCGATGAGGCCGCGGCCGAAGTCCTGCAAGTGGGCCGAGATGTCCATGTGCGAGAAGATGCGATCGGCCGTCTCGCTGCCCGCGAAGAGACGCGCTTGAATGCTGTAGACCGGCACCAGGAACAGGACGAAGTTGATCACGGTGCCGAGGATCGCGGCGACGATCTGATTGCTGGTCAACGACGAGGCGAACAGCCCGGCGGAGACGAAGACGGCGCCCAGGCACGCGATGCCGAACAGCCCGGAGAAGATCGGTCCGACCTCGAGGTCGCCGGGCCATTGGCTCACGAGCAGGAGCAGCACCAGGGACGGCACCCAGAGCGCCAGGTAGACGATCCAGCCGGCGGTGAACTTCGAGAGCACGACCTCGACATCGGTGACGGGCGCGGTCATCAGCGTCTCGAGCGTCCCCGACTTTCGCTCCTCTGCCAATAAGCGCATCGTGATCATCGGCGTGATCAGGAGCAGCAGGATCAGCGGCAACCCTCCGCCGAAGAGCCGCAGCGGAATGCCGTACGAGGCGAGCTCGGACGAGAAGCCGAGCGCGTACTTGAGCTGGCTGCTGATGTCCCAGCCGACGAGCAAGGCGAAGACGACGAACACGACGTAGGCGATGATCGAGTAGAAGAACGATCCGACCTCTCGCCGCGTGAGGGTGAACCAGTTACTCACGGCAGCTTCTCCCCTCGGCCGATCGTGACGCCTGCGAACAGCTCTTCGAGCGTCTGGGTCCTTCGAGCGAGCTCGAGCAGCGGCCAGCCGCGGGCCGAGACCTTGGCGCCTATCTGCTCGCGAAGGTCGCGACCGGCCTCGGTCGAGATACGAAATCGCGCGACGCCCTGATCTTCGCCCAAGCTCTCGACCTCGCGCACGCCCTCGATGCCTCGGAGCTCGCTCGCCGCCTCCTGTGAGCCGGCACGGATCGACACTTCGATCTGCGCGCTCTCCCGGAAGTGCCGCTCGAGCTCGGGGACGCGGTAGTCGAGCACCTTGCGTCCTTGATTGAGGATCATCACGCGGCTGGCAACCGATTCGACCTCGGCGAGGATGTGCGAGGAGAGGAAGACGGTGTGCCGGTCGCGGAGGTTCTCGAGCAGCCGTTTCACCTCGCGCCTTTGATTCGGGTCCAACCCCGAGGTCGGCTCATCGAGGATCAGCAGCGGCGGGTTGGCGACGAGGGTGTCGGCGAGCCCGACGCGCTGCCGGTAGCCGCGCGAGAGGTTGGCGATCACCTTGCGACGCACCTCTCGGATGCCGCAGCGGTCGAGCGACTCCTCGATACGCGAGGGGATCTCGCGGCTGGGCACCTTCTTCAGCCTGGCGCGGAACCGAAGGTACTCGATCACCCGCATGTCGGTGTAGATCGGTACGTTCTCGGGCAGGTAGCCGATCCCCTCTCGCACCTTGCGGCTCTCGCGCAGGACATCGAGCCCAGCGACCCGAACCGTGCCGCGCGTGGCGGGGATGTAGCCGGTGAGGATCCGAATCGTGGTGGTCTTGCCGGCACCGTTGGGACCGAGGAAGCCAACCACTTCTCCCTGATCGACCTGAAACGACAGGTCGTCCAAGGCCAGGGTCTCCCCGTAGCGCTTGGTGAGATTCCGAACATCGAGCATGGAATCGGGTGAACCGTGAAAGGAGGTCGGTTCGGCAGGTCCCGCCTTGGAACGGTCGAACCCCGCCGTTTGTTTGGAGCTCTTCCGTCGCTCGCGTCGAATCCGCTCACTCTTGCTCATCGGCGCTCGAGGGCTCGGATCGACGGCGCCCCAAATTAGCGGGGGCAGCGCTTGGGATCAAGCGCTGCCCCCGAATGTGACTTGGCAGGAATGAATCTCGGAGGTGAGGCGATCAGTCCTTCACTTCGAAGTCGGCGTCGATGATGTTGTCATCATCCGAGCCCGAGTCCTTTTGTCTCGAGGTCGAGCCAGCCGTCTCACCGGGCCCACCGGCATGGCCCTCGGCGCCGGGCTGACCGTAGATGTGTTGACCGATGGCCTGCACCGCGGTTTGGAACTCGTCGAGGGCCGTCTTGATGGCGGCCGCGTCGTCCGAGTCCTTGACGCTCTCGAGCTTCTTCTTCGCCTCGTCGATCTGGCCCTTCACGTCGGCCGGGATCTTGTCCTCGTTCTCCTTGATCATCTTTTCGGTCTGGTACAGGACCTGATCCGCCTGGTTCTTGACGTCGATCAGCTCGCGGCGCTGCTGATCCTCGCCCTTGTGCTTCTCGGCCTCTTCGGTCATCCGGTGGATGTCGTCTTCGCTCAGGCCCGAAGAAGACTCGATCTTGATCGACTGCTCCTTGCCGGTGCCCTTGTCCTTGGCCGAGACGTTCAGGATGCCGTTGGCGTCGATGTCGAAGGTCACCTCGATCTGCGGCATGCCACGCGGCGCTGGTGGGATGTCGGTCAGCTCGAACTTGCCGAGCAGACGGTTGTCCTTCGCCATTGGGCGCTCGCCCTGCAGGACTTGGATCGTCACCGCCGGCTGGTTGTCGGCCGCCGTCGAGAACGTCTCGGTCTTGCTGGTCGGGATCGTGGTGTTGCGCTGGATGAGCGACGTCATCACGCCACCGAGGGTCTCGATGCCGAGGCTGAGCGGCGTCACGTCGAGGAGCAGGACGTCCTTGACGTCACCGGCGAGCACACCGCCCTGGATCGCGGCGCCGAGCGCGACGACCTCGTCGGGGTTGACGGTCTTGTTCGGGTCCTTTTTGAACAGCTCTTTGACGAGCGCCTGGACCGCGGGGACTCGGGTCGAGCCACCGACGAGGACGATCTCGTCGATCTCGCTCGCGGCGAGCTTCGCGTCGCTCATCGCCTGCTCGCACGGCTTGCGGCAGCGGGTCAGCGTCGCGTCGATGAGCTGCTCGAACTTGGCGCGGATCAGTTTGAGCTGCATGTGATTCGGACCGGACTGGTCCGCGGTGATGAACGGCAGGTTGATCGAGGTCTGCGTCGAGCTCGACAGCTCGATCTTGGCCTTCTCGGCCGCTTCCTTCAGGCGCTGCAAGGCCATCGTGTCCTTGCGCAGGTCGATGCCGTTCTCCTTCTGGAACTCTCCGGCGACCCAGTCGATCACGGCCTGATCGAAGTCGTCACCACCGAGCTGCGTGTCACCCGAGGTGGAGAGCACCTCGCAAACGCCGTCGCCCACCTCGAGGATCGAGATGTCGAAGGTACCGCCACCGAGGTCGAAGACCGCGATCTTCTCGCTGGACTTCTTGTCGAGGCCGTAGGCGAGGGAGGCGGCGGTCGGCTCGTTGATGATGCGCTCGACCTCGAGGCCGGCGATGCGACCGGCGTCCTTGGTGGCCTGACGCTGGCTGTCGTTGAAGTATGCCGGCACGGTGATGACCGCCTTGGTCACCTTCTCGCCGAGGTAGTCCTCAGCGGCTTGCTTGAGGTAGGACAGGATCATCGCCGAGATCTCGGGCGGCGTGTACTCCTTGCCCTGGGCGTTCACTTTGACGAGCTCTTCGGGCCCCCCGACGACTTCGTAAGGGACCATCTTCTCGTCCTGACGGACCTCGCTGTGGCGCCGGCCCATGAAGCGCTTGATCGAGAAGATCGTGTTCCGGGGATTCGTGATCGCCTGGCGCTTGGCCGTCTGACCGATCAGTCGCTCGCCGCTCTCGGTGAAGGCCACGACCGAAGGCGTCGTGCGACTGCCCTCGGCGTTGGGGATCACCACGGCCTCGTTCCCCTCCATGACCGCCACGACCGAGTTGGTCGTACCGAGGTCGATTCCAATGATCTTGGACATGTTGTTCTGCCTCCTTGCCCGGCGGCGTGTGACACCGTCTGCTTTATCCGTTCTCGAGGAGGGCCGACGGGAAGCGGCCCAGCCTGCTTGATTCTCATGACGCGTTGACCCCGAACAAAACCCATGCCAGGGCTGAACACCGAGCCAAACATCAACCACAACCGACTTCATGCCAAAGACTTGAAGCCACAGCCCGAATCGAGAAGATGCCGGGATTGCAGAGCCACTTCCGTCAATCTGGCAGGCGCACTTCAGGCTCGTTTCGAGCGCTGTCAAATTGGCAGGAGGCGAGGACGAGAGAGATCGAAGGAGCAGGCGGGTGCTCGGCCCGTACGGGCGGGACGCCGATGCTCCGAGACAGGCCTCACAGCTCGTACTCTTTGATCTTGCGGTAGAGGGTGCGCTCGCCGATGCCGAGCATCTTCGAGGCGCGCTCGCGATTGCCGTCGACGAGCGCGAGGGTGGCGGCGATGGCGTCGCGCTCGATGTCGCTGAGGGGGCGACCGGCGAGCTGGGGCGTCTGTTCGCGGCGAGTGGTTTGTGGGGCTTGCGACACGTTGGGCGGCACGTCGTCGACTCCGAGAACGCCGTCGCGGTCGATGACGATCATGTTCTCGATGCAGTTGCGGAGCTCGCGGACGTTTCCCGGCCAAGCGTATTCCTGGAGGACCTTCCTCGCCTCGGCGCTCATCTGCTCGATCGGTCGCTGATGGGTCTCGGCGAACTCGCGAACGAAGGTATCGATGAGCAGCGGCAGATCGCCTTGGCGCTCGCGCAAAGGTGGCAGCTCGATGGTCACCACCTTCAGGCGGTAGTAGAGATCCTCGCGGAACCTCCCGTCCTCGACGGCCTTCTCGAGGTTGCGGTTGGTGGCGGCGACCAGACGCACATCGACGGGGATCGGCGTGTTCGATCCCACGCGGTAGATCTCCCGCTCCTCGATGACGCGCAGCAGCTTGACTTGCGTCGACATTGGCATGTCGCCGACCTCGTCGAGGAACAAGGTGCCGTGATCCGCGTGCTCGATGCGGCCGATCTTGCGGGACAGGGCTCCGGTGAAGGCCCCCTTCTCGTGACCGAAGAGCTCGCTCTCGAGGATGCCTTCGGACAGGGCAGCGCAGTTGAGCGCGACGAAGTTGCCGAGTCGGCGAGGGGAGTTGTTGTGGAGGCTCTTGGCGATGAGCTCCTTGCCCGTGCCCGACTCGCCGAGGATGAGGACGGTCGCATTGGTGCGCGAGATCTGACCGAGCACGTCGAAGATGCGCTGCATCTGCTCGCTGTTGCCGATGATGCCTTCGAAGCCGAAGCGTTTGTCGAGCTGACGGTGCAGCTCGAGATTCTTCTTCGAGAGCAACCGCTTCTCGGCGGAGCGCTCGACGACGGCGCGCAGCTCTTCGATGTTGATCGGCTTTTGAAGGTAGGCCGTCGCGCCTTCGCGCATCGCTTCGACGGCGCTCTCGATCGAGCCGTGGCCGGTGATGACCAGCACCTCGATGGTCGGGTCGAAGCTCTTGGCCGCCCTAAGGATCTCGAGCCCCGAGACCTCGTCCATCACCAGATCGGTCAGGACGAGGTCGAACTCACCCGAGTCGGCGATGAGCTTCCGGGCCTTTTCACCGTCGGAGACGGGCTGACAGTCGTACCCGACGCGCTCGAGGCTCTCGGCCATGGTCTCGGCGTGGTCGAGCTCATCATCGACGATGAGGATGCGGACGTCGGCGGCGGGGTCGTTCTTCTTGTCGCTCATCACAAAGGCGGCGTCGGCCGCTCCGGTCTCCCCTCTTCAAGTGAGTCTTCAGCATCTACCAGCGGGCAGGCGAATGGTGAAGTCGGTGCCTTGGCCGACCTCGCTCTCGACGGTCAGCGTGCCGCCGTGCTCCTCGATGATGCGCCGCGCCAAGGGCAGCCCGAGCCCGCTCCCGCCGCGCCGTGTCGAGAAGTACGCCTCGAAGATGCGGCCGAGCTTGTCGGGCGGGATCCCGGGACCGTCGTCGATCACCTCGATGGCGACGAAGTCGCCATCCCGGCGCGCGCGCAATACGATCTGCCCCTGCCGGCCGATCGCCTGAGTGGCGTTGAGGAGCAGGTTGAGCAAGGCTTGCTTGAGGTAGTCGCGATCGACTTCGACGGGCGGGAGATCCGGCTCGAGCGAGAGCTGGACGCCGACGCCGTTCTTGGCGGCTTCGGGCGAGTAGAAATCGACGAGCTCGTGGAGCAGCGCGGCGACGGGCACCGGCTCGGTCTCGATGCGATGGCCCCTCGTGAATCGCACGAAGTCGTCGAGGATGCCTTCGAGGCGCTTCACTTCCTTCTGCAGGATCCGGATCTTCTTGAGCGTCCGTTGCTCTTTCGGCGAGTCGCCTCCCTCCCAGTCCTCGAGCAGGAGCTGGAGGTTCATGTTCATGGTCGAGAGTGGGTTCTTGATCTCGTGCACGAGACCGCCGGCGAGCTTGGAGAGGGAGAGGACCGGGTCCTCGATGGCGGGCGATAGCTCGGGCGTTTCCTCGTTCATGCCAGCTCCTCGGGCCCCTTCTTGGTGATGACGGCTTCTTTCGCTTCGGACATCGATGGCTCGGGTCCCTCGAGCTCGACGCCTCTGAGGCGGAAGATCCGCTCCAAGACGGCGCTCGTCAAGAACGGGTCACCTTCCTTCGCATCCTGCTTGAGCTCCCGGACGGGCTCGTGCAGAAGGCGCTGCACGATGCGCTGCGCCAGATACTGCACCTCGCCCTGATCCCTTTCTTGGAGATGTCCGAGCCGCTTGAGGCTCTTTCGCACCTCGGCCTCGGCGACGTCTCGGAAGCTTTGATGCAAGGAGCGAATGATGGGAACGATCGCCCGACTGCGCCACTCGGCCGCGAAGCGCTCGACCTCGTCCCCCACGATGCGCTCGGCGTGCCCGGCTTGCTCTTGCCGTCGCCCCAAGTTCTCGGCGGCCGTCTGCTGGAGGTCGTCGATGTTGTAGACGTAGGCGTTGTCGAGCCGGTGGGCGTCGGGCTGGACGTCGCGCGGGACGGCGATGTCGATGAAGAACATCGGCGAGTGCGAGCGGAGCTTGAGTGCGCGCTCGACGTCCTCGCGCAAGATGAGCGCCTGGGGCGCCCCCGAGCTGGCGACGACGATGTCCGCCAAGGGCAGGTTCTCGGAAATCGCGTCCAGCTCGAGGGCGACGCCCTCGCAGGGCTCGGCGAGGCGGCGGGCATTCTCGAGCGTCCGGTTGGCGACCAGGACATTGCTCACTCCGGCCTCGAGGAAGTGCTTGAGCGTCAGCTCAGCGGTCTCGCCGGCGCCGACCAGCATCACGCGCTTGCCATCGAGGCGTCCGAAGATCTTGCGCGCGAGATCGACCGCGACGGAGCTGACCGAGACCAAAGCCTCGCCGAGGCCCGTCTCGGTGTGCACGCGCTTGGCGGTCCGCAAGGCGCCCTGGAAGAGCTCGTGCATCAGGCGGCCGACGGTGCCGACCGAGTCGGCACGCGCGTAGGCTTCCTTGATCTGCCCCAGGATCTGCGTCTCGCCGAGGACCAACGAGTCGAGGCCGGCGGAGACGCGGAAGAGGTGATGCGCGCCGGCCGAGCCCTGGAACTCGTAGACGTACGGCTCGATCACCTCACGCTCGATCCCGTGGAACTCTCTGAGGAAGTCCAGCAACTCTTCGCCGCGGTTGCCACCGTCCCGATTGGCATAGATCTCGACCCGATTGCAGGTCGAGAGGATGACCGCCTCGGCCGCACCACTCGAGCAGAGTCGTGTCAGCCCCTTCTCGAGGGAGTCGCCCGGGAAGGCCAGACGCTCGCGCACCTCGACGGGCGAGTGCTTGTGGCTGACACCGACGACCAGCAGGCTCATACAAGGACCGCCTCTCGCTCGGCTCGCATCATAGCGCCCCCAAGCCGGGAGCGAACACACAAGCCATCGCGATGCTCACGATCACGATGATGAAGCCGAGGATCGTCAGGACGGCGATCTTCCGGCCGCGCACGCGGGCACTCAAGCGCGCTCCGAGGAGTGCGGCGTAGAAGATCCAGACCAGAGCCGACGACACGACGCTGGGATGCCAGATCCACTCCGAGGCCGGCATGCCGCGCACGCCGGCGGCGTAGTAGATCCCGAGCACCATCGAGAAGGTCATCAACGGCAGGCCGACGACCACGGCGCGCAGGTTCAGTCGATCGAGGTCTTCGAGCGCGGGCAGTCGGAAGAACAGGCCCGACGGCCGATGCGATTTGAGCTGACGGATCTGGAAGATGTACAGAACTCCGATCGCGAACGCCAAGATGAAGAAGGCGTGACCGATCAAGGCGGTGGTGACGTGAACGGCGAGGACGAGGCCGCTCCAGCCGCCGCTCGGCTCCTCGGGATAGGCTTGCCCGCTCTCCCAGAGGAACGACCCGGCGTAGCCCACCGCCACGAGCGAGAGGATCAGCGGACCCGCCATCTCGATGCGCCAACGCTGCGCCCCGATCAGGTAGACAGTCACCAAGAGCCAGAGCAGGAGCAGGTGCGTCTCGCTGAGCGCGTGGATCGGCAAGCTGTCATGCCGAAAGGCTCGCCAAAGGACCAGCCCGGTCTGCAGGCCCCACCCACTCCACACGCAGAGCCGCGAGACGCGCTGAACGTTCGGGCGACTCGAGAACAGGAAGCGCAGGGAGGTGATGGCCGCGACGAGATAGAGCAACGCCACGATGCCGTGGAGCAGCGACTCGAGCGTGGACATCTGCAAGGGCTGGGTCTCCTCGAATGGCGACGTCGCATTCGATCGGCGGCGGTAGGCATGAACTCGGCGGCCGGCCGGACATCGCCGCGGCGGTCATCCTAGTGGCCGCGGGCCGGGGATTCAACGCGCTCGATGCAGTGGCGCCAGGAGGCGGACGGATCCGCCCTCTTCTTCGGCGAGAACCCGCCCGAGCTTGACAGGTCTCCCACCCCGTCCGTAACCTGAGCCCGCTCATCGCGTCCCGAAAGGTGCTCGGCAGCCGTTCGGCATCGCCGCCGAGACCGCGCTTCGAGCCCGCTTCGTCCCTCTGGCCAGGTGGCGTCCCGCGCATGGAGACTCGCGTCCTCCCCGTCGATCCGGAGCGTCCCGATCCCGCGACGCTGCGTCAAGCGGCGACCTCGATCGAGAACGGCGGCCTCGTCGCGGTCCCGACCGAGACGGTGTACGGCATCGCCGCCCACCCCGACCGGCCGGACGCGGTGAAGCGCTTGATCGCGCTCAAAGGAGCCCGCGGCGACAAGCCGTTCTCGTACCACATCGGCGACGTTTCTCAGCTCGCCGCTCTCGGCGTCACGCTCCCACCTTTCGGACAACGCCTCGCGGATCGATACTGGCCAGGACCGCTCACTCTGGTGCTCGATCGCGGCGACGAGACGATCGGCGTGCGATGCGTCGGACACACGGTCGCTCGTGATCTGCTGCTGCTCGGGCGAGCTCCGCTGTTCATGTCGAGCGCCAATCGTTCGGATCAGCCGCCCGCGACGGACGCCGAGACCGTCCGAAGAGAGCTCGGCAGCGAGCTGGCCTTGATCCTCGATGCCGGTCCCTCGCAGCTCAAGTCGTCGTCGACCGTCGTGCGCGTGACCGATCTGCGCTGGGAGATCCTCCGCGAAGGCTTCCTGACTCGAGAGATGATCGTGAAGACCGTCGACCGCCTCGTCCTCTTCGTCTGCTCGGGAAACACGTGCCGGAGCCCGATGGCCAAAGCGCTCGCCCAGGTCGAGCTGTCGCGCCGCGCGGGTGTGCCTCGTGAGCGTTCGGAAGAAGGTGGCACGCGCTTCGAATCCGCCGGTGTGTACGCCGTGCAAGGCGACGGTGCATCCCCGCACGCGAAGACCGCCGTCGAGTCCCTGGGCGGCTCACTCGACAACCACCGCTCGCAGCCCCTCACCCCCGAGCTCGCCGCCGAGGCCGACGAGATCTACGCGATGAGCAAGGTGCACATGGCGGCGGCGCAGGACTTCCTGCCGCCCGAGCAGCGCGAGAAGGTGAAGCTCCTCGACCCCGAAGGCCGCGAGATCCCCGACCCCTTCGGCGGCGACCTCGAAATCTACACTCGCACCGCCCACCACATCCACTCGTTGGTGCGAGCGCTGGTGCAGAGGTAGAGGGGGGTCGAGTGGTTCTCGTATCCCCTGACTTCAGTCAGGTTGGCTCCCCGGCTTCAGCCGGGACCAAATGTGAAAAGGCCGGTCGTTCCGTTGATCCAAGCGGGCGGGACGCCCGCGTTCCCAGTGGTTACCGTATCCCCTGACTTCATTCAGGTTGGCTCCCCGGCTTCAGCCGGGACCAAATGTGAAAAGGCCGGTCGTTCCGTTGATCCAAGCGGGCGGGACGCCCGCGCTCGCAGTGGTTACCGAGTGACTGGGGCCATGATCTTGTCGACGCGTCTTTGGTGTCGGCCACCTTCGAAGCCGGTGG
>JAVJTD010000053.1:0-10585 GCA_040219065.1 Planctomycetota bacterium | reverse complement strand
GCTCGCTGCTCCAAGAGGTTCACGGCGAGCCCCCGGCCCAAGCTCGCTCGCGCAGACCTCTCACCGACAGGCTCGGTCACCGACTCGCTCGACTTGGGGACTCCGAGTCGGTCGGGGCGGCGGAACGTTCCTTCGCTTTCGTCTGCGGGATCCGGGTCCCGTCGTCCCTCACGAGGCCCCACTGATTCGATCATGAGCTCCGTGCGCGTGAGGGTGTTCCCAACCCCGCGATAGGGACCTGTTCGGGCTCCGATCGTTTCACCCCTGTATGCTCCGGGCGCCGCGCCCGGGCGCTCCTCTGACCGGCAACCGAGCTCCTTCGCCCGTAAACTCCCGGCTCCTATCGACCGAAAATGAGACTGGCAGCGCCGGGCCGACCTGAGTTAGCTTGAGCGCCAGCATGGACCTGACGGGCCGTATCCGTCAGGCGACCCCGCGAGATGGGACGTGTCCATCCCGCACCACACAGACCAGAACGCCGTGAGTGCCCGGGCCTGAGGTCCGGGGAGCGCCGGTAGATTCTGGTCGCACTGGAGACTCTGACGATGATTCAAGTCAAGCTTCCCGACGGAAGTGAGCGCTCCCTCCAGGACGGAGCCAGCGCAGCCGACCTCGCCGCGGACATCGGGCCCGGCCTCGCCAAGGCCGCCGTCGCCGCGAAGATCGATGGCCAGGTCGTCGATCTGAGCCGTCCGCTCGTGGACGGTGCCGAGGTCGCGATCCTCACCAAGAAGGACCAAGAGGCGCTCGAGGTCCTGCGTCACTCGGCGGCCCACCTCATGGCGGATGCGATCTTGCGCATCTTCCCCAAAGCGCAGCTCACCATCGGCCCGGTCGTCGAGGACGGCTTCTATTACGACATCTATCTCCCCGGGGGGAAGATCGTCCCCGAGGACTTCGAGAAGATCGAAGCCGAGATGGAGAAGGTCGCCAAGGAGGCGGTCCCGTTCCAGCGTTGCTCTGCCAGCTACGACGACGCGAACGAGCACTACGCGCGTTACAAGGCGATCGACGGCGGGGACAATCACTTCAAGCAAGAGATCGTCGAGGACATCAAAGGGCGCGGCGAAGAGCTCACCTTTTACAAGCACGGCGAGTTCATCGACCTCTGCCGCGGCCCTCACGTCCCGAACACCTCGTGGCTCAAGCACGTCAAGCTGACCAAGGTCGCCGGGGCCTATTGGCGAGGTGATGCCGAGCGCGAGCCACTGATTCGCGTCTATGGCACCGCCTTCTTCGACAAGAAGGACCTCAAGGAATACTTCCAGTTCCTCGAGGAAGCGAAGAAGCGCGATCACCGCTTGCTCGGCGAGCAGCTCGACCTGTTCTTTTTCAACGACGACGCGCCCGGCTTCCCGTTCTTCCTGCCCAAGGGCACCGTCCTCTTCAACCTCCTCGCCGATTACATGCGCTCGCAATTGCGCCGGCGCAATTACGTGGAGGTGAAGGCACCGCTCATCCTCTCCGAGCAGCTCTGGCACACCTCTGGGCACTACGCCAACTACATGGAGAACATGTTCTTCACCAAGATGAAGCTCCGCGACGAGAAGGATGTCGAGCGCATCCACGACAACGTCGAAGAGGAGCGTCCCATGGCGGTGAAGCCCATGAACTGCCCCGGTCACCTGCTGATCTACGGGCACCGGCTCCACAGCCACAACGAGTTCCCGCTGCGTATCGCGGAGATGGGGCTGGTCCACCGGAGGGAGCTCTCAGGCGTTCGTCATGGGCTCTTCCGCGTGCAGGCCTTCACCCAGGACGACGCACACCACTTCTGCACCCCGGACCAGATCTCGGGCGAGATCCAGCTCCTGATCCAGTTCTTCCACGAGGTGTATGGCGCCTTCGATCTCGACGACGTCCGCATCGAGCTCTCGACTCGACCGGAGAAGAGCATCGGCAGCGACGAGATGTGGGAGCGGGCTGAGGGTGCCCTCCAGAGTGCGCTCGACGAGAGTGGCATCGAGTACGTCGTCAATCAGGGCGACGGTGCGTTCTATGGCCCGAAGATCGACTTCCACATCCGCGACACCCTGAAGCGCTCGTGGCAATGCGGCACCATCCAGCTCGACTTCTCCATGCCAGAGCGATTCAAGCTCTCCTACATCGGCGCCGACAACGAGAAGCACACTCCGGTGATGATCCATCGCGCCTGCTACGGCAGCCTCGAGCGGTTCTTGGGCATCATCATCGAGAACTACGCCGGCAACTTCCCTTTGTGGCTGGCGCCCGTCCAGGTGATGGTGCTGCCCGTCAGCGAGAAGTTCGCGGACTATGGCATGTCGGTCCGTGAGAAGCTCCGCGACTTCGGCCTGCGCGCCGAGGCCAACCTCAAGGACGATCGCGTCGGATACAAGATCCGAGAGGCCAGCCTCCAGAAGATCCCCTACGCCCTGGTGGTCGGGGAGAAGGAGCAGGCCAACGGCTCGATCAACGTCCGCTCGCGAGAGAAAGGCGAGCTCGGCGAGCTGACCTTGGACCAGTTCCTCGAGTCCCTCGAGGACTGGAAGAAGTAGAGGCGACACTGGGAGCGCGGGCATCTTGCCCGCCTCGATCAACGCAGCGATCCGCCTTGTCGAAGTGAGCAGTCGAGATCACTCGGAGCGCCGGAGTCATCCGGCCTCCGAGCCCTCTTGCCGCGAGGAACTCCAGGGTGACCAAGCGCCAGCGCTCCGCGCTTCGATTCAGCGCGGTCCCATCCTCAACCCGGGCTGCGCCCGGGGAGGCGACACTGGGAGCGCGGGCATCTTGCCCGCCTCGATCAACGCGGCGATCCGCTTTGCCCGCGCTTCGTCACTCCGAAGACTACGTCCTTTGCGAGCCGACAGCCCGTTCCCAGTCTCTGCTATCCCGCCCGAGCACCCGAACACTACTTCTTCTCGGCCCTTCGGAAGTAGCCGAGCTGTTGGAGGTGGGCCCAGGTCTCGTCGTCGATCTCCGTGGACTCGGCTGCACCGAGGTCGTCGCCGATCTTCATCCACTCGCCGCGTAGCTTCTCGAGCTGCGCGGCCATCTGCTCGAAGCGCTCGGTCTCGTCCTCCTCGTGATCGACCTTCTCGGCCGGATCCTCGGGCAAGTCGTAGAGCTCCCAGCGCTCGGGGTTGTCGAAGCGGAGGCCGCCTTTTTCGGGGCCGTGGATCAGCTTCCAGCCTCCGCTCGTCTTGAGCGCGTACTTATGCGCGAACTCGTCGACCTCGGCCCAGATGGGGCGCGCGCGCTGCCGCTCGGCGCTGGTCATGTCGATGCCCTGCATGTACCTCGGATCGAACTCCACTCCGGCCGCGGAGAGCAGGGTCGGGGCGACATCGGCGAGCATCGCGGGCCGCTCGACCACCTCGGGCGCACGCCCAGGAACCTTCAGGATGAACGGCACGTGGACCATCTCCTGGTAGAGCGTGTGCCCGTGTCCGAAGATGCCGTGCTCTTGGAACTCCTCGCCGTGATCCGAGGTCACCGCGATGATCGTCCGATCGGACAGGCCTTCGTCATCGAGTGTCACGAACAGCTCGCCGAGCTCGTGATCGACGTAGCGAAGGGCGGCGTCGTAGAGATGGATGATGTGGGCGAGATCGACGGACGTCAGCTCGTCGGCACGATCCTCGCCGACGAAGGGCCGATGGTCTTCGAGGCTCGAAGTGCATCCTTCATCGAACATCGCCAGGTACTCGTCCGGCATGTCGTAGTCGTGCACCGTGTAGGTGTGAAGGAACAGGAAGAACGGCTGCGCCTCGTTCTCGCGCACCCAGTCGCGGACCCGTTGCGGCGCGTACTCCCCGAAGATCTCGAGCGTCACGAGATCGGGGCGCCGGCTCACGAAAGCCCGATACTTCTCCGAGTCCGGCGAGCGCACCGGATCGATGTGCGAGTACTCGTCGAAGCCGCGATCGAAGCCGAAGAGCGGGCTGACGTAACCGCCGGCGGTGAACGCGCGCGTCCGGTAGCCGGCGCGGCCGAAGATCTCGGCGAGCATTCGGGTCCGGGCGTGGGAGAGCACCGAGCCCGATCGCTTGACGCCATGCACCGACGGCTGCTGCCCGGACAGCATGGTCGCGTGGGACGGCAACGTGTACGCCGACGCCGACGTCATGTCCAGGAACAGGGATCCGTCACGCGCGAGCGCGTCGAGGTTGGCCGTCGTCGGCAGGTCATAACCGTACGCGCCGACATGATCCGCGCGCAATGTGTCGATCGAGATCAGGATCACGTTCGGCCGCGTATTCTCACCGCCGGAGCTCAGCATCGGTGCGCCGAATGCGCCCGGAGTATTGCCCTCGAGCGAGAAGGTGAGAGTGACATCTTGGCCGGCCCACTGGGAGAGCCCGACCTCGATCGGCTTCCAGCGCCATGTGAGCGGCTCGGTCGAGCCGATCAACTGCGTCGACACGAGCGGCTCGCCGTCGATCTCGACGGTGATCTGGAGCTCGGGCGGGACCTTGGCCAAGCGCAACACGTCACTCCACGGTCCGAGCCCGACCTCGAACACCGGGTCCACGCCCGGTACGGTCGCCAGCATCTCGAGGCGCTCGCCGGGTAGCAGCACGATCGAAGGGCGCGACTCCGCGCCGACTCGAGCGCGCGTGCGGCAGACGCCGCGCCAGTCGGGGAGGGGGGCGGCACCCGGTCGAAAGGCGCTCACCGATTGGCGGCGCTTGCGCTCCCACATCTCGCGCTGCGGAATGCGACGGATCGTCAACGACTCGAACTCGGCATGACCTCCCCTGACAGGGCCCGGGAAGGAGAGCGTGCACGCGACGAGCAGGCTCTGGGTGTCCGGACCCGTCTCGATGACCAGCCTTTCCTCTCGCCATTCGGTCGTACCTCGGTGCACGTCGAATGCATAGGAGCTTCGGAACGGTGACTCGAGATCCGCCGCGAAGAGCGTCTCGGGGTCTCCTCGTCTGGAGAGCTCGGCGATGTAGAAGTTGCCACCGGAGTGCTCGACGCCGTCTGCGACCTCGAGATCGACCGTGCGACTGCGACCGACGAGCTCGTAGCCGGTGCCGGGCTCGACCTCGAGCAAGCGGTAGATCGCGCCGCCGCGGCCCGTGAGGGCGAGTCGGTCTTCGCCGGTCTTCTCGATTTGCAGGTCCTCGTGCGTGGCCGGCACGCTCGGCGCCGTGAGGCTTCGCGCGCTGTGCCAGCCTTCGGGGTCGCCGCAAACGTCCGAGAAGATCGGTGGCGGCGCCGGCACGGCGTCTGGCTGATGCAGCGTACCGCGATCGGACGCGGTGAGCTTGAGGACGCCGGCGGGACGAGGCCGCGTCGGATCATCCTCGTCTCCGCACTGCACGCAGAGGACGAGGGCCAGGAGGCCGAGGAGGAGTCGAGTCACGGGGCGGGCATTCCTTCGGGCAAACGGCTGGGGATCAGCGCCCTTCCGGGCGATCCGGCAGGCGCGGCCGCTGCGGATCGAGGTCGATCGAGTCCGCGGCGCGGCGGCCGGCGGCGCGGCCGGAAGGGTCACGATACCGCACCGGACCCGATCGGGCACAGTGGAGCCGCTCGAGATAATCTGCGGCCCGGCGGTCCCGGCGATCGAGCAGGGCGGGGGCCCTGGCCTCGTTCTCGTCCGAGCGCCCGAGTCGATCGCGAGTCTCCCTCGAGTGCTCCCGGAGGCGCACGCGCAACGTGCTGGCCGCGCTCAGGAGGAAATCGCGACGCCAACCGCTCTCCGACGCGGTCCGAGTGAGGGAGTCGGCGCAGCGCTCGGCGAGGCTCTCGATCTCGGCGGCGAGCAATTCGAAGAGGTAGCGGGCAGCGGCGAGGTCACTGGCGGTGCCGACGCCGTGCATGCGAATGCCATTGGGCGCGTGACGCCAGTAAATACGGCAGCCGAAGCTGCGGGTGACGCCATCGGCCAGGATGCCGCGCCAGGTGTGCTTCTCTCGGGTCTCCTCGAAGAAGAGGTCCTCGACCTCGGGATCGTGGGCTTCGAGCAGGACGCGATCGATGCGGTAGCGCGCCATGAGCTCGGCGGCACGGGCGGCAGCGGCCGCGGCCTCGTTCGGGTTCTGGGACTCGGCGAGGGCGAGGAGCTTTCGAATGCGCTCGGTCAGTCGATCGTCGAGGTTCATGGCTTCTGCGCGGTGCGGTTCTTCGGGGGCAGGAAGGATATCGGCGCGCGATGCGACATGGGTGAAGCGCTGGAAGCCGCGCCGTCCTTGCCCTCCTGGGATCCCCAGAGTACAACGGCGGCTCGCGAGAGACGAGACCAGGCGAGGAAACGAGCGGATGAGCACGGGCCCGGCGAACCGTCCCCCGAGCACTCGGCGGCGGTTGTATTGGCGACGAAACCTCCAGATCCTCGGCGTCCTGCTGTCGATCTGGGCACTCGTGTCGTTCGGCTGCGGGATCGTCTTCTCCGAGCAGCTCGACTCGATCCGGCTAGGTGGGTTCGGCCTCGGATTCTGGTTCGCGCAGCAGGGGGCGATCTACGTCTTCGTCCTCTTGATCGTCGTCTACGTGATCCTGATGAACGCGCTCGATCGGGCTTGCGAGGTCGATGAGAAGGAGACGCGATGAACGTTCAGGCGTGGACGTTCGTCCTGGTGGGTCTCTCGTTCGCCTTGTACATCGGGGTCGCGATCTGGGCGCGGGCGCGCTCGACGGGCGAGTTCTATGTCGCCTCGGCTCAAGTGCCGGGCGTGCTCAACGGGATGGCGACGGGCGCCGACTGGATGAGCGCGGCGTCCTTCGTCTCGATGGCGGGACTGATCGCCTTCATGGGGCGCGACGGCTCGGTGTACCTGCTTGGGTGGACCGGCGGGTACGTGCTCTTGGCATTGCTCCTCGCGCCGTACCTGCGCAAGTTCGGCAAGTTCACCGTCCCCGACTTCGTCGGCGATCGCTATGCCTCGCAGGTGGCGCGGATGGTCGCGGTGCTGTGCGCGATCTTCGTCTCGTTCACCTACGTCGTCGGACAGATGCGCGGCGTGGCGATCGTCTTCTCGCGCTTCCTGGAAGTCGATATCGAGTACGGCATCCTGATCGGGATGGGCATCGTGTTCTTCTACGCCGTGCTCGGCGGGATGAAGGGGATCACCTACACGCAGGTCGCGCAGTACTGCGTGCTCATCTTCGCCTACTTGGTGCCCGCGATCTTCATCTCGCTGCAATTGACCGGTACCATCGTCCCGCAGATCGGCATGGGGGGCCGCATCGACGGCGGCACGGGCCCCTACCTGCTCGAGACGCTGGACACGGTCTGCCAGGATCTCGGGTTCGAGGCCTACACCGAGCGCGGGCTCGGAATGCTCGACATGTGCGCGATCACGCTCGCGCTCATGGTCGGCACGGCCGGTCTGCCGCACGTCATCGTGCGCTTCTATACGGTGAAGCGGGTGGCGGCGGCGCGCAGCTCGGCGGGCTGGGCGCTGTTCTTCATCGCGATCCTGTACACGACTGCGCCGGCGGTCGCCGTCTTCGCGCGCACGAACCTGATCGCCTCGGTGTCCGAGAGACCGCGCGCCGATGTGCCGGACTGGTTCAACCGGTGGGAGGAGACCGGCCTCATCACCTTCCAGGACAAGAACGGCGATGGCCGCATCCAGTACGTGAAGGACGAAGCGCGCAACGAGCTCACGATCGACCGCGATATCATGGTCCTCGCCAACCCCGAGATCGCAAAGCTCCCCAACTGGGTGATCGGTCTCGTGGCGGCCGGTGGGCTGGCGGCGGCGCTCTCGACCGCGGCGGGCCTCTTGCTCGTCATCTCGACCTCGATCGCGCACGATCTCTTCAAGCGCGGGCTGAGGCCGAACATCAGCGAGCACGGCGAGCTGATCACGGCGCGCATCGCGGCGGGGGCGGCGATCGTCGTGGCGGGCTACTTCGGACTTCATCCGCCCGGCTTCGTGGCCGAGGTGGTCGCCTTCGCCTTCGGCTTGGCGGCAGCGTCGTTCTTCCCGGCGATCCTGCTCGGCATCTTCTCAAAGCGCACGAACAAGTACGGCGCCGTGACCGGCATGATCGTCGGCATCCTCTTCACGGCGGCCTACATCGTCTACTTCCGCTTCATCGCGCCCGAGAGCAACACCAAGGAGCACTGGCTCTTCGGCATCTCGCCGCAAGGCATCGGCAGCGTCGGCATGGTGATCAACTTCGTGATTGCCGTGACGATCTCGAAGCTGACGCCGCCGCCCCCCGACGACGTCCAGCGCATGGTCGAAGACATCCGCGTCCCAAGAGGCGCCGGCGAAGCCCACGACATCGGCGCGTGATCGAGTTGGCACTCCGTTCCCGGCACAGATGTCCCACTTCTTGAATGTTGGCACTCCGTTCCCGGCACAGATGTCCCACTTTGGCGAATCGGACGTTTGGAGACCGGTGCTCCTGGCAAGCACCCTTGCTTGACGTCTCTTCGCTCGATTGGCCACCCGCTCGAGAGGGCGGGCTGGTAGCTCGGCGATCTCGTTCCGTCTCGGTCGCGCGGGCTCTGGTTGGCAATCCGTTCCCGGCACAGATGTCCCACTTTGGCCAGGTGATGCCGGGTCCCGATCCGCGGCAAAGCTGTTAGTCTCGTACGGGACCGGCCTGCCCAGCCCGCCTCTGGAGACTTCCCTTGACGCGCTCAGCCCTCTTCGCCATCTGCCTGCTCGTCGGCCTTTGCTCGGCCGCTCTCTCCCAGACCACCTGGCACGTCGATGCCTCGAATCCGGGCTGTCCCGGATCGGGCTCGCCGGCCGATCCGTTCTGCAAGATCCAGGACGCGATCCAGGCCGCCTCGAGTGGCGATACCGTGCTCGTCGCTGCCGGGCTGTACTTCGAGAACATCGACTACCTCGGCAAGGATCTCGTCGTTCGCAGCCTCGACGGTCCGCAGGCGACGATCATCGACGGTAGCCAGGCCGCACCGACCGTCAGCTTTCAAAGCGGGGAGGGGACCGGGGCGGTCATCGAGGGCTTTCGCATCACCCGCGGCTACGGCCTGTACGCCGGCGGTGTCCTGTGCAGCAACGGGGCGGCGCCGGTGATCCGCGGCAACATCATCTCGAACAATGCGGCACCGAGCGGAGGCGGCGTCTCGTGCCTGTCCTCGGCACCGACCTTGATCAACAACACGATCACGCTGAACTCGTCTTCAGACGGCGCTGGCGTCTACGCGCTCTACGCCTCACCGACCTTGATCGGCAACCTCATTCATCGCAACTCGGCCAGCTTCCGAGGAGGTGGCATCCTGATGCGCGGCTCGACGCCGGTCATCACCCAAGACATCTTGACCTACAACTCCGCGCTCTATGGAGCAGCGCTGCAAAGCGACAACAACTCGATTGTCACGTTGACCAATGTCACGGCGACGCTCAATGACGCGATGTTCGGTTCGGTGATCGATGCGGCCAGCGGCTCGTTGACGATCGCCAATTCGATCGTGTTCAAGAACACGCGCTACTCGATCGCCTCGTCGGCGCTGACGAACGTGACCTACTCGGACATCGAGGGCGGCTATCCAGGACTCGGCAATCTGAACATCGACCCGCAGCTCCGGAACCCGAACAACGGCGATACTCGCCTGAAGTGCGGCTCACCGATGATCGACGCCGGGAACAATGCGCCGGGCATCGCCCTGCCGACCTTCGACCAGGAAAGGCGAGATCGGCGGCTCATCGGCACCATCGACATCGGCGCCGACGAGTACGGTCTCGAGTGGCTGCTGAATGGCACCGGCCAAGTCGGCCAGCCTGCCTCCTTCCTGTCCTCCGCTGCGCCATCCCAGAACGGCCAGCTCGCCGAGGTCTACCTCAGCTTGAATGGCACAGGCAGCATCCCGGTCCCGGGCGGCGGAGGCCGAGTGCTGGAGCTGGGCTTCACCGGGCTGCTCTCGCTCTGGCTGGGCTTGCCGCCGGTGATTCGGCAAGTCTCATTGAATGGCTGCTCCGGTGCGAGCACGCCGAGCGTCACGATCCCGCCCGGGGCGCCGGTCGGCCTGCAAGTTCATTACGCCGGCGTGTCCTGGAACCTCGGCACGGGGCAAGTGATCTCGGTGGCAGAGACCCGGTTCTTCACGACGCAGTGAACCAGCATCGCTCGCCCAAGCTCGCTCGGTGAACGCTCTCGCGTTCATTGAGATTTGAAACGCGTCGCATTCGGACCGCCGGCTTCAGCCGGTCTCCGTGTCCTCCTTCCGACCGCCTCGGAAAGGACTCAGACCTCGGATCCGAAGCTCCGTGGCACGATGCTGCGGGGTGCAATTGGACCACGCGGTCCAATCGTGCCGGGTGCGATCGGACCACGTGCCACCACCTGTTTGCTCCGGCGCCACGACGGGGCCGCTCTGACTTGAAACTAGATCCCGCGCGACCCGAACCAGAGCCCGCGCGACCGAAACGGGAAGCGGCTGTCGAACTGGGAGCCGCTTCCTCGACGGTGCCACCGATCGAATTGGGAGGCGCAGAGCAAGGGGCGCGTTCGGAGAGCCAGGTTCGTGTGGCGGAGAACGCCGAGCTCGTAGCGCTGAGCTCGTCACTTCTTCGCCGATTGGACGAACTGCGAGGCGAGGCAAGCCTCTCGCCGAAGTCTCGCTTCGCTCGAGGTTCTTCAAGTCCCCAGACGGGCTCGTTCTTCGCCCTGGCGATTACCGGAAGGGACC
>JAVJTD010000049.1:0-11557 GCA_040219065.1 Planctomycetota bacterium | reverse complement strand
TCAGGCCCAGTTTCACCCCTGTATGCTCCGGAGGTCCTCCGCCGGGGGCGCCGCTGACTTGAAACTAGATCCCGCGCGACCGAAAACAGAGCCCGCGCGACCGAAACGGGGAGCGGCTGCTGAGCGGGGAGCTGCTTCCTCGACGGTGCCACCGATCGAATTGGGAGGCGCGGAGCAAGGGGCCATTCGGAGTGCGCTGTCCTCGCACGGCCGCCCCGGCCCAAGCTCGCTTGCGCAGAGCCCTCGCCGACAGACTCGGTCTTTGACTCGCTCGACTTGGGCACTCCATCGCCCTCGGGCTCAGTTTCACCACCTGTCTGCTCCGCCGGTCCGCCGGCGGGGGCGCGCCTTCTTCGAAACCTCGGGGCGAACGACTCATCGAGAGGGGCCGACCTTTCCGATTCCCTCGGTCCCTTGGCGGACCGGCTCTTCCTCGAAAGGACCGGCCATGACCTCCTGGCAGCCTCTCGGAGTCATTCGTCCCGAGCTCCTCGCAGCGGCGAGAATCGAAGCCCACTACGCGGCGATCGTCTTGGCATCGGTCGCCAGCTCGATGCGCGAGCCTGTGCCAGACGACAGTCACTCCAGCCTGATCTTCGAGGACGGAGAGATTCGAACGCAGCGCATCCCGGCTCCCACACCGTTCCGATTCGCACTCGATCTGGAACGCTGGCAGCTCGTCGCAGCGCGGGAAGATGGCATCGACGCTGAAGCGCATTCTTTGGCCGGCCGAACGCTGGCCGAGGCGTTGAGCTGGGCGAGTGAGGCTTCGCATCGACTGTGGCCGGAGGCGCCCAGGGTCGAGCGGCGACGCTTCCCGGACTTTCCCGCCCACGCCATCGCGGACGGCGCCCCATTCAGTGAGCCCGAGATCGAGCTTCGGCGAGAGCTGGAGCGCTACTTCGCCGACGCGGCCCTCCTACTCGGTGATGTCGCGGATGCGTTCGACGGCGCGTCACCGGTGCGCCTGTGGCCTCACCACTTCGACATCGCCACCCTGATTCCCGTGGACGGGAAGACCTTCGAGAGGACCGTGGGTGTCGGACTCTCTCCGGGCGACTCCTTCTCGGAAGAGCCCTATTGGTACGTCACACCGTGGCCGGCCCCGAAGAGCGCGGTCCTTCCGGCGAGCTCGCCACCAGGGCGTTGGCAATCGGAACCGTTCTTGGCGTCGGTGTCGCGCGCGTCCGAGCTGGACTCCGAAGACCAAGAGCAACGCCTGCGCGACTTCCTGCGACACTCGATCCGGGACGCATTGGTCCTTCTGCGTTAGGCTGAAGCTGACCCACGGGCGATTCAAACCAGAGCCCGCGCGACCGATACGGAAAGGGTTGGTCGATTCGGAGGCCGCTGTTCTCGATGGTGCTGGCCCTGGAGCGGAGAAGCACTGAGCAAGGGGCCATGGACTCGCTGGCACCCTGCTCGCTCGACTCGGGCTCACCCAAGATCGTTCGGCCGGTCTCAACTACTTGCCAGAAAGGTCTCCTTCCATGTGGCTCGGTCTTCTCGTGCTCGCCCTGGCTCCCGCCCGCAGTGATGAAGCCGCCTTCCTCGAAGGTCTCTCCAGCTTTCACGCTCAGATGCAGTCGGAAGACTGGGAGACGGCGCGCACAACGCTGCTGACGCTTCTCCGAGAACATGCGAATCGGGACTACGTGCTGGAGCGGCGGGACAGCTTGATCGCCGACTACAGGAGCGTGAGCTTCCATGCCTCGACGCGTCCGCCGAAGCATCGGGATCTGATCTCGGGAGATCTGCTCTCGTTCCGGCAGCTCAACGGTCGCATTAAGCTGCGCTACGAGCCAAACGCATTGGACGATTTCGAAGTGCAGCGCGATCGGCTGGGATCGAAGATCTACGTCCACCCGATGCCGATGAAGGGCGAGTACACGATCGAGATCGAAGGTGATGCCTATCCGAAGGTCACGATGGCGAGCTCACCGCTTTTGCTGGTCGACGTCACCGACGACGAGATGTGGCTGATCCGTCCGGGATCGGGGCCGGGCGACGGCATGCTGTTCTTCAAGCCGACGATCGAACGCGTGCTCTCGGGGAAACGGGAGGTGTTGGCGAGCGAAGATGAGAACCCGATCGAGCCGGGTGAGGAGTTCCGCATCCGGATCGAGGTCGAGAAACGCCGGGTGCGGCTCCAGTACAATCGCAAGACGCTGCTCGAGGTGAAGCGGTCGGTCGATCATTTCGGTCGATTTGGCTTCTCGAACCTCTCCTTCGAGGAGATGACCATCTCGGGACTGGGTGAGCCCGCTTGGCTGCAGGGGCTGTACGATGCCGAGATGCAGAGGCAGCGCCTGGCCTTCGAGCGTGAGCTGGACTTGAAGGACGCGCTGCCGGGCTGGCTTCTGTCGGCCAGCGATCGCCCTCACAGCGATCCGAAGGAGCGGATTTACGAATGGGGGGCACTCGATCGAGCCTCGGCCAGCCTGTTCGACGCGGCCAGCGAGGCGATGAGCGCGGGACGACTGGACGATGCCGAAAGGCTGCTGACGGGTCCGGAAGCAGCCCGAGCCGATGCCGGTTTGCGAGCCTATTTCTGGCTCCAGATCGAGCTGCGGCGAGGCCGATTCGTTCCCGCGCTCGAGCATGCAGAGGTCGCTTGCCGGGCCAAGCCGAGCTTCTTTCCCACGCGGCTCGCGCAATGTGACTTGCTGATCGGTCTGCGCGACCCTTCGGCCGTCTCGATGACCGCTCGCCTGGTCGAGGACTTTCCCGGCGAGGCGAAGGCCTATGAGGCGCATGCCCGGGCCGGACTGTTCGCAGGGGACTTGAAGAAGGCCGAGCAAGCCGTGCTGGAAGCGCGCCGGAGAAGGCTGAGCACGGAGGGCCTCGCCACCGTCGAGCGCTCGGTGCGCCGCGCGCGCCGCGGACCCGAGTGGACACGGTCTTTTCAGGAGGACACGGACCACTATCGCGTCGAGACGGATATCGACCCGGCCGTGTGCCGCGACGCCGCACGGCTGCTCGAGGAGGCCTATGCGTACTTCAATGAAGACCTGCTCCCCCTTCCCGAAGCGAAGGGTAAGTTCACGGCGTACCTCTTCTCCGGCGAAGCCAGTTATCAGGCGTATCTGAAGGAGGTGAACGGGACGACGCGACCACACACGGCCGGGCTCTACAACGCGGCCCTCCGGCAGCTCCTGATCTGGAACGTCCCCGACCGCCAGCAAATGCTGCGGACCGTGCGACATGAGGCCTTCCATCAGTACCTGGATCGCCTCTCCCCACAGGCGCCTGTCTGGCTCAACGAAGGCCTCGCCGAGTATTACGAGGTCGAGCCCGATGGCTCTCGCCGCACCAATGAAGGCGTCGTGCGGGGAGATCACCTGCGAACACTCGCGAAGGGGATTCTCCCCATCGAAGCGCTGATCGAGCTCGGCGACCAAGGCTTCTACTTCGAAGATTTCGAGCGCCACTACGCCCAGAGCTGGGCCCTGGTCCACTTCCTCCGCCACGAGTCGGAAGACTCGAGGAAGCGCTTCCAGCAAGTCCTGGAGACCGCGCGCCGGGGAGGCAGCGCCCGAGAGATCAACGCCGCCGCCTTCCGAGGTGAAGACCTCGACCGCCGATTCGAAGCCTACCTGAAGAAGCTGACCCAATAACGCGCGCTGCCCCCAAGGGCCCGGCATATGACAGCGAGCGCCCTTTCAGGGCGCGTGATGAAAACATCATCATGGCATACCCCACCCCCAGGCTCGGGCCGGAAGACCGGCCCCGCGAGGGGCTGCACGCTGCCGGCCTTTCGGTTCTCCCGGGCATTCCGCCCGGCTCCTACCCCAGCGCGTAAACCTCTCGGGCGGTGTCGCCCAGGATGGCGCTTCGCTCTTCTTGGCTCAGGGGGGCGATCAGGTCCCTGACGATGTCCAGCCAGCGCGGGTAGTCGATGGCGACGAGGCAGACGGGCCAGTCGGAGCCGAACATCAGGCGGCTCGGTCCGAAGGCTTCGAGGACGACGTCGAGGTAGGGGCGGATCTGTTCTGGCGTCCAGTGCTCGAAGTCGGCTTCGGTGACGACGCCGGAGAGCTTGCAGGAGAGGTTCTCTCGGCGCGCGAGCTCGCGCAGGGGACCCTCCCAAGCGGATCTCTGGCCACCACGGAGGTCGGGCTTGGCGATGTGATCGAGCACGAACGGTTGGTCGGGATGCGCGTCGACCAGCTCGATCGCGACGGGCAGGTGCCGTTCATAGATGAGGATGTCGTAGACGAGGTCGTAGCGCCGGAGCGCACGCAAGCCTCTTTGAAAGTCGTCGCGAATGAGGAAGCGATCGTCGGGCTCGGCCTGGGCGATGTGCCGGACACCGACGAGGCTGGAGCCGGCGAGCTCGGAGAGGCGAGCGTCGATGTCGGGGCTGCGCAGGTCGACCCAGCCGACCACGCACTCGATCAGTTCATGAGGCTCTTCGGCCAACTCGCTCAGCCAGCTAGTCTCTTCGGGTGTCTGGCGGGCCTGCACGGAGATGGCCTGATCGACGCCCGACGCCGCGAGCACCTCCCTCAAGTCGTGCGGCAGGAAGTCGCGCCGGATCGTCTTCATCGAATCGTCGATCCAGTCAAAGGCGACCGGATCGTACACCCAGAAATGATGGTGGCTGTCGATGATCATGGCTTCATACCGATTCGACTCAGCTCCGAGAACGATGCCGCAACCGGTCCAGCGTCACAGCCAAGACGATGATGCCACCGGTCACGATGTCCTGCACCCAGTCTTCCAGGCCGAGCTTGGTACACCCATTGTCCACCACCGTCATGATGAGCGCACCGATCAATGAGCCGAGAATCGTGCCCTCACCGCCCGACAAGCTCCCGCCGCCGATCACCACCGCGGCGATCACGTCCAGCTCCTTGCCGACTGCCGTCGTCGGATCCCCGGACCGCACGTAGGAGAACTGCATTACGGACGCGATCCCGGCGAAGGCCGCGCCGAGCGCGTAGATGACGATGCGGTTCCAGTCGACACGAACTCCGCACAGCCGCGCCGTGCTCTCGTTCGATCCGATGGCGTAGACGTGACGCCCGAAGCGGGTGTACCGCAGCAGACCCGCCGTCAAGAGGCCCGCGGCGAGCGTAATCCAGACACCGATCGGAAGGAGCCGACCGGACTCGCCCGAGAGAGAGAGCAGCTCATTCAGCCAGGTGTCTTCGGTGCGGACCATCTTCTGGTCGGAGAGGCCTTTGGCGGCTCCGCGGAGCACGCCCATCATGCCCAAGGTCACGATGAACGGCGTCAGCTTCAGCCGCGTCACCAGGAGCCCGATGATGAGACCCGCCAGGGTCGCGGCCCCGATACCACCCAAGGCTGCCGCTCCCGGGGTCCAGCCGGCATTGATGAGCAACGCCACCACGACCGTGCCGAGGGCGATCGTCGAGCCGACCGACAGGTCGATGCCGCCCGAGATGATGATGATCGTCATCCCGAAAGCCGCCGTCGCCACGACCGTCGTGTTGACGAGCATGATCTCGATGTTCACCCAGCTCGTGAACGTCTGCCACCGAAGGCTCGCGAACACGGCCGAGACGAACAGTAGCCCGAGGAAGGGTCCGAACCGATTCCACAGCTCCCGCGTCTTCTCGTTGCCGGTACTCAAAAAAGTGGTTCCTTCCTTCCATCCTCGGCGCCGGTCGCGGCTCGGAGGATCTGGTGCTCGTCGAGCTCGGATACGGCTCGCGCCTCCGACAGCCGACCCCGGCTCATCACCGCGATGCGATCACAGACGCCGAGCAGCTCGGGCAAGTAGCTGCTGACCATCAAGACGGCCTTGCGGCCTTCGTCGACCGCGCCGCTGCCCGCGGCTAGGCCATCGATCAGCCGAAAGATCTCGGCCTTGGAACCGACATCGATGCCCCGCGTCGGCTCGTCGAGAAGCCATACGTCGACGTCGTGATGCAGCAGCCGCGCCAGGGCGACCTTCTGTTGATTGCCGCCCGACAGCTCTTGAACCTTCTGCCCGGGACCCAGGCACTTGATGCGCAGCTTGTCGATCCAGCGCGCTGCCGCATCGTCGCGCCGCTTCGGCCAGACAAGAGGGCCCGGGCCGAGCCCTTCCAGATGAGAGAGTGTCAAGTTGTCGCCGATCGGAAGCGAAGTCGCCAATCCCTCACCCTTGCGGTCCTCGCTGACGAGGCCGACCCCTTGGTCCCAGCGCCGACCCGGTGACGCATGGCCTGAGTAGGTCCCCACCCTGACGCTGCCCGCCGCCACGGGTGCCAGGCCGAAGATCGTCCGCAGCAGCGTCGTGCGTCCCGCGCCGATCAGGCCCGCGATGCCGACCACTTCGCCGCGGCGGAGCCGGAGCGAGGCACCGCGCAAACCGTGAGTGCTGCTGAGGCCCTCGATCTCGAGAAGCACCGGGCCCGGCTCCCGCGGCGAGCGGGGATAGAGATCGTCCACGTCTCGCCCGACCATCAGGGACACCAGCCGGTCGTGCTCGGCGTCTTCGACGTTGCCGGTGCCAACGGCCGCGCCGTCGCGCAGCACGGTGTAGCGGTCGGCGATCCGGGTCACCTCTTCGAGGAAGTGCGAGATGTACACGATCGCGCGGCCGCGCTGCTTGAGGCGAGCGATGAGATTGAAGAGCCGCTCGATGTCTCGAGACGTCAGGCTGCTGGTCGGCTCGTCGAGCACGAGGATCCGGCAGTCGCTCGCCAGGGCCCGAGCGATCTCGACGAGCTGCTGCTCGGCGATGGACAGGCTCGCCACGGGCCGGTCGAAGTCGCGATCTCCCAGGCCGACCTCTTCGAGCGCCTGGCGAGCGGCATCGTGGAGCGCGCGCCGCGTGATGAAGCCGCCCCACGCCGGCTCGCGCCCGAGCAGCACGTTCTCGGCGAGCCCGAGGTGAGGCGCGAGTGCGAGCTCCTGGTAGATCATCGCGATGCCGGCAAGCCGGCCGTCGAGGGGGCCGCGCGGCATGTAGGGCCGACCGCCGACGAGCATCTGTCCCGAGTCGGGACGATGTGCGCCGGACAGCACCTTCATCAGAGTGCTCTTCCCGGCGCCGTTCTCGCCGATCAAGGCATGAACCTCGCCGGCGCGGACATCGAGGTCCACGCCGGAGAGTGCGAGTGTGGGACCGAAGCGCTTGGTGATCCCGCGCATCTCCAGCCCGCGCTGACCGCTCACCGCCTCAGTCGCTCTTGATCAGCTCGGCGATCTCGGCCTGATCCATGTTCTCGCGAGTGACGAGCTGCACGCCCGTGTCGATGGTCTGCGAGACCTCTTCGCCGCGGATGTGAGCGACCACGGCTTTGACCGATTCGTATCCCATCCTTCTGGGGTTCTGGACGACCAGCGCGTCGATCTCACCGTCGCGCAGGCCCTGCACGAGGGCGGGCGAGTTGTCGAAGCCCACGAACTTCACCTTGCCGGCCAAGCCGTTCTTCTGGAGCGTGATCAGCATGCCGTGGGTGGCCGACTCGTTGGAGCAGAAGATGCCATCGGCCCGCTGCAGCGTGTCGAGCATGTCACCGCTCTTGCGGATCGCGTCCTCGGGGGTGGCGCCGGCATATTGGTTGTCGACCAGGACCTCGATGCCTGGATGCTCGCCCAGCACCTCGAGGAAGCCCTTCTCGCGGTTCTCGGTACTCGCCGAGCCGACGTTGTAACGGAGCAGGACGACCTTGCCGCTGCCGCCGAGGAGATCGACGAGGGCGCGACCGGCGATGCGTCCGCCCTCGACGTTGTCGGTGGCGACGAAGCTGATGAAGTCCTTGCCGAGCTCGCCGTTCAAGTCGGAGTCCGCGATGACGACGGGGATCTTCTGCGAGGCGGCGAGGCGCACCGGCCGCAGCAGCGCTTCATCGTCGAGCGGCGTGAGGACGATGCCACTGACGCCTTCGGTGACGAACTGCTCGACGATCTTGATCTGCGACTCGCGATCCCCCTCGGCTGCCGGCCCCTTCCAGATGATCTCGACGCCGAGCTCCTCGCCGGCACGGCGAGCGCCCGCTTCGATGGAGCTCCAGAAGACGTGGCTGGTGCCTTTGGGGATCACCGCGATGCGGGTTCCCGCGGCGGCGTTGTCGTCGCAGGCGTAGAGGAGGCTTAGGGCAAACAGGGAGCCGAGCCAAACAAGGGGGCGCTTCATCGGAGGCACCTCGCGAGGTCGTCAGAGTAGGGGCGAGCCAGATGCCGCGGGCTGGCGCCCCGGCGGGCCGCTAGTGTAGCGAACCCGCCAGGCCACGGGAATCGCTCGCTGTGAGTGAGCGCTCGATGGAAAGTGGGACATCTGTGCCGGCAGATTGCTCCCTTCACTTTTCGGAGGAGCGCCGAAAGTGCACAATTCCGCCCGAGCTGTACCGTGACCCTTGCCCAGAGAGGTGGATCCATGACTGAACCGCGCGTGCTCGTGACGGGGGCTTGCGGCTGCATCGGCGCCTGGACGCTGGCGACGCTCGTCCAGGAAGGCACGTCGATCCTCGCCGCCGATCTCTCCGACGACCGCACCCGACCGGCGCTCCTGATGGCCGACGACGCGCTGGCTAAGGTGGAATGGACGCGCCTCGACGTCACCGACCGAGCCGCCGTCGTCCGCACGATCGGCGATGAGGGCATCACCCACATCGTTCACCTCGCCGGGCTTCAGGTGCCCTTCTGCAAAGCGAATCCATCCCTGGGTGCGGCGGTGAACGTGGTCGGAACCGTCAACCTCTTCGAAGCCGCTCGGGAGCACGTCAGCCAAGTTCAAGGTCTGGCCTACGCGAGCTCGATCGCTGCGATGGGACGGCCGTCATTCTATGGCGACGGGCTGGTGGCCGATGACGCACCGAGGCAGCCGCAGACGTTGTATGGCGTGTACAAGCAAGCCAACGAGGACACCGCGCGGATCTACTGGCAGGACTGGGAGATCCCGAGCGTCGGCCTCAGGCCGTACATCGTCTACGGCGTCGGACGTGACCAAGGGCTCACCTCGGATCTCGCCAAGGCGATCCTCGCGGCAGTCGCCGGGCGGCCCTATGCGATCAAGTTCTCCGGGAAGGTCGCCTTGCAGTACGCGCCCGACACGGCAGCGATGTTCCTGGGCAGCGCGCGCAGCGGCCATCGCGGCGCGGCGGTCTGCAACCTGCGCAACGACGTGCTCGATGTCGAGGAGTTCGCGGCGAAGCTGCGGGAGATCGTCCCGGGCACCGATGTCACGGTCGCCAAGGACAAGCCGCTGCCCTTCCCTGCCGAGCTCGAGGATCGCACCCTGAAGGCCGTTCTCGGCGGAAGCGTGCCGCATACCCCGCTCGAAGACGCGATTCGTGATACTGCGCAGCGCTTCGAAAGCCTGCTCTCGAAAGGCGCGATCGACCTGTCTCAGCTCGAGGCGTGACCACGGGGAACGCGAGCGTCCCGGCCGCCTCGGGCCGCGCCGCGGCCGAAAATCCGAACGTCCACGCACCTCCAATATCTCACCACGAGTGTGCTCCGCCTCACGAGGCGGTCCGCTGACCTGTCAAAGAGACGATCCATGAACCTCACCCTGAGCGATCTCCGAGTTCGCGACATCCGCTTCCCGACTTCTTTGGAGAAGCACGGCTCCGACGCGATGCATCCCGACCCGGACTACTCGGCGACCTACGTCGAGCTGAGGTGCGAAGAGAGCGGCGCGCCGGTGGGCCACGGCCTGACCTTCACCTGCGGCCGCGGGAACGAGGTGGTCGTGAAGGCGGTCGAGGCGTTTGCGCCCATGCTGAAGGGCCGGTCTCTCTCAGAGGTCACCGCGAGCATGGGTCGCTTCTGGCGAGAGCTGGCGAGCGATGGTCAGCTCCGTTGGATCGGACCCGAGAAGGGCGCGGTGCACCTTGCACTGGCCGCGGTGATCAACGCGATCTGGGACCTTTGGGCGAAGTCCGAGGGCAAGCCTGTTTGGAAGCTGCTGGTCGACCTGACTCCCGAGCAGCTCGTCTCGTGCCTCGACTTCCGATACGTCACCGATGTGCTGACGCCGGACGACGCGATCGCGATGCTCGAGAAGCAGCAGTCGAAGCGTGCCGAGCGTGAAGCCCATGTCCTGAAGGTCGGCTACCCCGCCTACACGACGTCGGTCGGCTGGCTCGGCTACAGCGACGAGAAGATCGTGCGGCTCTGCGAGGAAGGCCGCAAGGCCGGCTGGACGCACTTCAAGATGAAGGTCGGCGCGGACCTCGAGGACGACCTGCGCCGGGCCAAGCTCATTCGCGATGCCATCGGTCCCGATTGCCGCCTGATGATGGACGCGAACCAAAGGTGGGACGTCGGTGAGGCGATCGCCTGGATGGAGCGCCTGAAGGAGCTCGATCCCTACTGGATCGAGGAGCCGACCAGCCCCGACGATGCCTTGGGTCACGCGGCGATCGCGCGCGCCATCGAGCCGATTCGGGTCGCGACCGGCGAGCAGTGTCAGAACCGGGTCATCTTCAAGCAGCTCATGCAAGCGGAAGCGATCCGCGTCTGCCAGCTCGACTTCTGCCGCCTGGGCGGCCTCAATGAAGGTTTGATCGTGCTCCTGATGGCCAACAAGTTCGGCATCCCCGTGTGTCCGCATGCGGGTGGCGTCGGCTTGTGCGAGTATGTCCAGCACATCTCGATCTTCGACTACATCGCGGTCACCGGCTCGTTCGAAGACCGCGTCGTCGAGTATGTCGATCACCTCCACGAGCACTTCGAGGATCCCGTCGTGATTCGGGAGGGCCGCTACGTTCCGCCGAAGGCGCCGGGCTTCTCCATCACCATGAAGCCCGCCTCCCTCGACGAGCACGAGTTCCCCGGCGGCCCGGTGTGGAAGTAACGGCGTGACGACCAGGAGCGCTGTCGTCCGCCCGCCTCGGGCCGCGCGGGTCGTCTCGGCCCGTCGTTACACCTCTCTTGTCCGCCGCCAAGTCATCACCGAAACAGAAAGACCGTCATGAGAGCCTTTTTGATCCTCGTCACGTCCGCCCTCCTCTTGTCTTGCTCCACGACCAGCCAGGAGTACGTCGAGGAAGCCCGCGGCTTTGCCATCACCCAAGGCCGCATCGTTCGCGTCGACGGCCTGAGCTCACGCAAGTACGAGAGCCTCGCCGATGGCGTCGCCATCCGCGTCGACGGTGAGCCTTGCCGGGTGACCGTCGATTTCGGCGGCAAGAACAAGGAGCTCGAGCTCCCCGACGGCAGCATCCTGCTCCTCTCTGAGGAGCGAGGCTACGTCCTCCAGCCCCACCAGGGCACTGAACCGGTGGAGTGACGCGCACGAGAGCAGCCACCTTCGGATCGCCGGCTTCAGCCGGTCTCCGTGTCCTCCCTCCAGGCGCCTCGAAGAGGACCCCGCCCTCACATCCGAAACTCCGTGGCCCGATGTTGCCGGGTGCGATCGGAGCTTGAAAGTTGAGAGTCGGACGTTGAGCCGTTGAACGTTCTGCAAAGCCAGGCTCGCCGAGAAGCAGCTCCGCGAGAACTTCAGCGTTGAGAGTTGGACGAAACCGCTTCGCGGTAGAGCTGCCGCCAGATCAACGCCCCATCCACGAGGGACGTCGTTGGCTCGCGGCGGCCGGGGCCTTGGGCCCCCGAGGTGTGCGCTCGAAGGTGAGGACAGCCCGCTTCGTCTCGA
>JAVJTD010000036.1:0-30416 GCA_040219065.1 Planctomycetota bacterium | reverse complement strand
GATGTGAGGTTTGGGCCCTCTCCGAGGCGCTTGGATGGAGGACACGGAGACCGGCTGAAGCCGGCGGTCCGAACGACGACGTGACTAGTTTCAATTCAGCGGCTGGGCCGACTCGTCCCGGAGTATCAGAGCTGCCAGAGGCCGTGCTGGATGCCGCCCTGGAAGTAGATCGCGAACTTGCCGCGGCCGGGGATCTCGGTCGGAGGCAACGCGATCTGCCCGCCCGCTTCCTTGGCGGCGTCGACCGCGGCGTCGATGTCCTCGACCAGGATGTACGGCCGCACGACCGACTCCTCGTCCTCTCGCATCGGCGCTCGAACGCCGATCGAGCCACCGCCACGCAGCTCGGCCGTCCGCGCGTTCCCGAGCTCGGGCACCGGCTTGCCGAACGTGACGGAATGTTGCTTCTCCAGCGAGCGACAGGTGGCGTCCACATCAGGCGTGACGATCTCGAGGTAGTGGATCTTCATGGCTTTCGATGGATCGGGCTTCTGAGTGCTCTGAGTCGACTCGTCTTGACGAGCCACGACCGGGATCAGGCTAGGGACCATCGACAGGAAGAAGACGACGGCCAACGGCCAAGCGGAGTTGATTGACAGCCGGAACATGCGGATGAACCTCTCGACCTGGTCAGGATTGCGGTCTCACGGCGAATCACGGTAGCGACATGTCCGCCTCGCCGGAAGATCCTTTCAAGCCAATGGCGGAAGCGCCTGATATCAGAGCCCGCGCGACCGAGACGGGAAGAGGTCACCGAGCTGGAAGCCGCTTCCTCGACAGTGCTGACGATCGAGCCAGGAGGCACCGAGCGAGGGGCCATTCGGAGTGGGCTGTCTCGCTGCGCCCCGGCCCAAGCTCGCTTGGGAAAGCCCTCGCAGACAGACCCGATCACCGACTCGCTCGGCTTGGGCACTCCATCGCCCTCAGGCCCTCGAGCCGGAGCCTCAAGGCAAGTCGATCGCGATCTCGTTCGAGCTGATCACGCGCATGCCGGGCGGCCCCAGTGCGAAGGCCTGGAACGTCACGGTGAACGGACCCGGGCTGTTGTTCAAAGGGACCGAGATCGTCCATGTGCCGGTCGCATCGAAGACGCCGCCGAGCGAGGTGTAGATCGACGTCGGCGAGCCGTTGAAGCCCGTCAGGTAGATCAGCACCGGATTCCCGGGGATGCCGTTCCGGGTCGTCGCCGTGAGGCTTTGACCGAGCGATGGCCGACGCGGCTGGATGTCGAACGGCAAGCTGGAGAGGACGAAGGCGTAGGCAGCGCCCGCATTGGCGCCCGCGCCATCATTGCGCGGTGCTCCGACGAGGAAGGTCCCGCCGTCCAGCGAAAGCCCGATGCCGAAGTTGTCCCCGACGGCCGAGTCGCTCGGTGCGATCGTTGGACCCTCGACCCACCCGCTTTGGGTGCGCTCGAACTGATGCACGGCTCCCGCCAGGTTGCTCCCCGATTCATAACCCGGCGCAGCGATGAGCAGAGAATTGCCCGAGAGCGCCACCGTCTGCCCGAAGTTCGCATCGCTGGCCGCGCCTTGCGGGACCAGCTTTTGGGCTTCGGTCCAACTCGACCCGGCTCGCTCGAAGACGTAGGCGTTTCCGGGTCCACCGCCGAAGACGTCCAAGCCTCCGAGCACCGCGCGGTCTCCTTCGAGCGCAAGGCTCCGGCCGTGGTACGTCAAGGTCGCCCCGTCTGCCGGGATCAAGCTGCCCTGCTCGAGCCAGACACCCCCCGAGCGCACGAATGCGAAAGCGCCGCCGGAATCGTACCCGAGATTGTCGTATCCGGGCGCGCCGACGAGGATCGTGTCACCATCGATCGCCACGGCCTTGCCGTACTCCGACGACACTGACCCGAAGCCCGACGCCACCAGCTTCGTCGTCTCGCTCCAGCTCGTGCCCGATCGCGTGAAGACGTAGGCGCCGCCCGGCCCGAGACCGGCGCCGACGACGATCGTGTCGCCATCGATGCCGACGGCCGTGCCGAAGTGGTCCCCATTCGCCCCATCGCTCGCGGTCAGCTTGGCCTGCTCCACCCACCCCGAGCCGGTGTCGACGAAGACATAAGCCGCCCCGGTAGCCGACGTGTTCGGCGACCTCTGCGGCGCCCCGACCACCAAGGTGTCCCCGCTGACGTCCAGCGAGTAGCCGAACCAGTCGCCGTTGGACCCGTCCGAAGCGCCGATCGTCGCCTGCTCCATCCACCGGCCGAGCGCGCGCCGATACCGAACGACGAACCCCGGACCCGACGTGCCGAGATTGAACGTCCCCTCGTGCGCCCCGACGAATGCGACATCGCCTTCCACACAGACCGCCGCCCCGAAGAAGTCGTTGGCCTGCGCCCCCGCTGGCGAGAGCCGATCCTGCTCGACAGCATCATCCGGCGCGGCGAGGAACGAACCGCAGATCAAGATCGCGACTGGGAGATGCATGGAGGGTCTCTTTCGCCTTCTGCAAGAAGATAAGGTTTCTTTCGCTTCCAGTGTGGTGCGAAGCAGTCTACGCCCTCGCCTGATCGACCGTCAAAACCAGACCGACCAGGCAATCGTTCAAGACCGACCGCGGACTTGGTGGACGCAGGTAACGGCGAGGGCGCCGTCACCGACGGCGAAAGCCACACGCTTGGTCGATCCATGGCGGACGTCACCGGCGGCGAACACGCCAGGCTGGCTCGTCTCGAGCTGGCAGGGCTCGCGATCCAGCGTCCACTCGGCGCCGCTGTCCGCGATGTCGGGCCCGGTCAGCAAGAACCCGCGCTCGTCGCGCGCGATCGCGCTCGGCACCCACTCCGTGTGCGGGCGCGCTCCGATGAAGCTGAACACCGCCGCGCAGTCGAGCTCCTGAAGATCGCCGCTGCGATTGTTCCGGATCAAGGCGCGCTCGATCAGCCTGCTACCGTCGACCTGCTCGAGCTCCGAATGAAGCCAGACATCGATGCGACGATCGACCTCGATCCGGTGGACGAGGTACTCGGACATGCTCTTGCGGAGGTCACCGCTGCGGAGCAGAAGCACGACGTGCTCGGCATGCTCGGCCAGGAAGAGCGCGGCCTGTCCGGCCGAGTTTCCCCCGCCGATGACGACCGCCCGCGCGTTGCAGCACTGCCGCGCTTCGACCGATGTCGCGGCGCTGAAGACTCCGGCATTGAAGAATCGGTCACATCCCTTCGCGGCGAGCTGCCGGTAGCTCGCGCCGGTCGCGATGAGGACGGCTTCGCCGGCGAGGGCTGCCCCGTCGCCCAGCGCGACCTGCAGACCGCCGCCCGGCCGCGGTGTGATGTCGGTCACCTGGGCGGGCGCCGAGAACTGAGCACCGAACTTCAACGCTTGGAGGTAGCCCTTGTTCGCGAGCTCGGTTCCGGTCAATCCGGACGGAAAGCCCATGTAGTTCTCGATCTTCGAGCTCGCCCCAGCCTGGCCCCCCGGTCCGATACGATCGAGCACGACGGTGCGTAGCCCTTCGGAAGCCCCGTAGACCGCGGCCGCCAACCCCGCCGGTCCCGCACCGATCACGATGAGATCGTAGATCGCGTCGCCGAGCTGCCGCCGGATGCCGATGTGCTCCGCCAGGGTCGACAAGCTGGGTTGAATGGCCACGCTCTCATTGCAGATGACCGCAGGCAGGCTGTCCCGGCTGAGGCCATGTTGGCTGAGCCAAGCGGCGTCGATGTCGAGGTCGATGTCGAGAAAGGTGTGCGGCACCTTGTTCTTGTACAGGAACTCGCGAAGCAGGTTGGCTTCGGCGCAATGGCTTCCGCCGATGACGCGAAGTCCGATGAGCTGCGAGCGCTCGAGCAACAGGCGCCGCGCTTGAAACGCTTCCAGCAAGAGCTCGGACAGCGTGGGCAACTCATTGAGTACGGCGCGCAGGCGATGCGCCTCGACACGGTAGGCTTGAACAGGGCCGCGCGCGGTCGCCGAGACGAGGCTCGTCCGACCCGTCAGCAAGTCGACGTCGCCGGTGAACTGGCCCGGTCCGTGAAAGGTCACGTGACGCGGCCCACCGCTCGAGTGCTCCTCGATCTCGACCTCACCCAACTTCACGACGAAGAACGGATAGTCCCGCGTCCCTTGCTCGAACAGCCGCTCGCCATCGGCGAAGTCAGCACACTCGGCGAGCCGCGCAAGCTGCTCGATCTGCTCGTCGCTGAGGTGAGGAAAGGCCACCGGATCTTGCGAGGGGGTGTCGTTCATCGCCTCATGATACTCCCGCCTCGCTCGTTGCCACAATCCGCCTGCCGGAGCAGGCGGGCTTGGCTTAGCGGCAACATGTGACAATCGGCGCTCGAGCGCGATACGATCGCGACCTGAGAGCAGCACTGTCACCTCAGATGGAGAACGCATGTTGCGCCTGGCCAGCCGACTCGCACCCTGGATGATCGTCGCCTTCTTGCTGACCGGCCCCGCGATCGCAGACGAAGACTACTGTCTCTACTTCGGTCATGGTGGCCAGGTCATCGTCGAGGAAACGGTTGCGCTCGATGCCGATGCGGCCTTCACCGTCGAGTGCCGCTTCCGCTCCGCCGGGACGTATCGCAGCCCGATCTCGATCGTCTCGCGCTGGTCGGACGACACGAAGGCCGAGGACCCAGGACTCTTCTACTTGGCCCTCAGTGGCAGCAAGCGCGTGATCTTCGGCGTTCGGAACGAGGACGGCGGGGAGGAGATCGTCGCCGGATTCGGGGATTGGAGTGACGGGCGCTGGCACCATCTGGCTGCGACTCGAAGCGGCACGACGCTCGTCCTCTACTTCGACGGCGAAGAGGTCGAGCGAAAGGATCTTCCGAAAGGTCAGCGATTGAGTACGACGCGGCGGCCCTTGGTCTTCGGGCCGGCGATCGGCTCGAACCCGCGGCGTCCGGTGCTCTTCGAGGGATGTCTCGGCGATGTCGCGATCTGGGACGCCGCCAAGACGGCCGACGAGATCGGGGCGATCGCGCGAGGCATGTCGAAAGGCGCAGCCGACCGAGTGGCCCACTATCCACTTCGAGCATCACGGCCGACGGCGGAAGCTCGAGATGGAAGCGCCGGTGCACGGCACGGGCGACTGGACGAGTCACTGGCGCGCTCGGGCTGGATGCTCACCGTACCGTGGGACGATCCTGATCCGGACCGGCACACGCCGGACCTTCATTGCTACGACTTGGCCGACGTGCTCCTGAAGGGCGAGGGCAACCCGGGACGGAAGATCCTCGTCGACCACGAGAAGGAGCAGCGCGTCGGCGCGATCTGGCAGGACGCCGAATCCCGCCAGCTTGGCATCACCTGGGTCGACGCCTCGCGGCGCTCGCATGAGACCCACTCCCTCGCCGGCCCCCAAGGAGCCCTCCTGGCAGCCGGCACAACCGATCCTGAAGGCAACGTCTACTATCTCGTCATCGAGGAGCGTCCCGAGCCCTGGCAAGACGGCACGGAGGTGGCCGCCACGCTCTACAAGGCGAGCGCGACGGGAGAGCCGATCGGCGAGAGCTCGCTCGACGTGACGCAGTCCGCCCTCGATCTCTTCGCCTTCAGCCGCGGTGTCCTGGAGGTGGGCAACATGCGATACAGCCGCGGATTCCTCGGAGTCATCCTCCCGCTCCGAATGCACCGAAGTGCCGATGGCCTGAGGCATCAACGAGCCATTGCGCTCGTGTTCAATGCGAAGAACCTGCAGCTCCTCCGGGACTTCGGGCAGACGAGCGGACACTCGAAGGCCAACCTCCTGAAGGTCGGCTCCAAAGGCAGCTTCTTGGCGATCGATCTGGGAGACAACTACCCGCGAGGCGTTCACCTCCACGAGTTCGACAAGAACCGTATCACTTCTCGCCTGGTCTTCACGTTCAAGACGGCCCATGCGACCGAGAGCCGCAACGGCTCGCCGGTCTATGAGGAGATCAGCGGCGATGGCCGGACCTTCTACAAGTGGTCGAACGACAACGGTGTCTACACAGAGCTCGGTGGTATCGTCGAAGGGCGCGGCACGTACCTCATCGTGTTTGCGACCGATCGCTCTCCCGAAGGTCGCGTGCTCGACAACAGCCGCGCGTTCCGCGACTGTCCCGATCCGCGCAATCTGGCCATGGTCCGCGTCGTCCAGAGCTTCGGGCGCGCGCCGTCGGGTGGCGAGGTCAGCAACGCGATCATGGCAGGCTTGCCACGGAATGCCGAGGCCGAGACCGGCGGCTTCTTCGTTTTCGGCGGTGGCTGGACGAAGCAGCGCGTCGTCGGCGTGCAGTGGCTGACGAACTACTGGGAAGGAGAAGCGGCCCACGCGCCACACATGATCGAGCGCGCAGGCGGCAGCGTCCTGCTCCTGTGGGAGAAGACGGGCAGTGCAAGCAGCGGCCTACACTCCATGACGCTGGACGAGAAGGGAGAGGTCGTCCAGGAGGAGCACGCGCTCGGATACGACCTGCACCTGAACCGTCAAGACCGCCTGCTGTCCTCGGCAGAAGCGATCCACCTACTGGCCGGCCACGAGCCGGGCGGTCCGATGCGGCTGTACTTCCTTCGCGACGTGGACTGATGCGGCCGCAGCTCAGCGCCGCGGGGCCGCTCCTCTCCGGGCTCAGCTCGGCGACTGCCAGGCGCTGCTGCGCTCCTGCTTCCTGGATCTCTGGTCGTGTACCTGCAGGAACCCCCTCGTCGAGTTGAAACGCTCGAGGCGGCCGTGTGATCCTCAAGGTGTCTTTTCCACCTGGAGTCCACCTTGACCGACCGCTTCGACATCCCCACGATTCAGGAGCTTCTCGTACACGAGGCCTTCTTGAGGAGGCTCTCCGTTCGACTCCTTCACGACGAGTCGGAAGTCGACGATGTCCTTCAGCAGACTTGGCTGACGGCGCTTCTGTACCCGCCACGAGAACGAAGGGCTCTCCGCGGTTGGCTCGCGACCGTCGCGCGCAACTTCGCACGGCGCCGCAACCTGGTCGCAGGTCGGCGCGCTGGCCGAGAGCGAGACGCGGCAGCCCAGGAGGCGCTCCCTTCGGCGTACGAAGTCGCCGAGCGACTCGAGGCACAGCGTCAGCTCGTCGAGGCCGTGCAAGCCCTCGAAGAGCCTTATCGTTCGACGATCGTGCTTCGCTACTACGAAGACCGTCAGCCCATCGAGATCGCACGTCGCCTCGGTGTGCCGCCCGAGACGGTCCGGAGCCGGCTGCGGCGAGCGCTCTCGATGCTACGGGCGAGACTCGAGTCTTCGTCGCGGAGCCGAGGAACGTCCTGGCGGCTGCTGCTCGCTCCGATCGCGGCGAGAAGAGCGAAGGTCATCAGTCGCACCAGCAAGTCGATCGGATTCTCAGTTCCATTTGGAGCACTCTGGATGAGCACCAAGATCAAGATCAACGCGTTCGGCATCGTTGCCTTCTGTGCCGCCGCCTGGGTGACCTGGACGATCGGGGTATCGGGGTCGGACGATCAGCAGAGGCCAGGGCGCGGTCCTCGGAGCATCACTGGCGCCGTGGCCGAACCGCCAAGAGCCGGCGCAATGAACGGGAGTGCCATCACTCTACCTCCCGAGTTTCGAGATCCTACCACCGACTCGCCCGAGGCCAATGATGCCGACCCATTAGAAGTCGCCTCTGGCGATCCCTGCCGGGAAGAGGCGCTCAGGCAGATTCTCGCGGCGATGAAGGACGAGCTCGAACGCGGACGACGCGAGGTTGCAGGCGAGCTGCAGGCGTCCATTGCCAGGTGCGGCGATCTCGCCGTGCCCCCTACCGCAATGGCACTCGAGAAGCAAGACGTGATCTTCGAGTGCTGCATCCAAATCCTGGCGTCCTTGGATTCCGAGCGTTCGATCCGTGCCCTGATCGAGGCATTGTCCATAGCTCAGCTTTCGGAGGAGAACGCGCTTCGGCTGAGGCAAGCATTGGTGGGCCTCGTCGGCGAGCATTGGCAGCAGGATCTGGACTCCGCCCTTCGAATGGCGCTTCGGCCCTGCGGACGCATCCAGAGCGCTTGGCTGTTGGGCCGAGCCGTCCCCTGCCGAGAGAGCGTCATGACCTTGATCGGCGCTCTCGAGGAGGAGAACGACCCGGCCGTTCAAGTCGCCATCATCTCTGCGCTTCAATGGCTGAGCCAGGAAGGGTACCCCATTCCGGTGGATCACGTTCTGAGGCTGGTCGAGGCCGACCACCTCGGAATCTCGAGTCAGCTCTCGCACTTCATCGCTCTGAATCTACCCTGGCAGGAAGCCTCGAAGTGGCTGTTGAGCACTTTCCAAGAACGCTGGCAGAAGGCGGTCTCGTCCGGTGGAGAGCCGATCGAGCTCCCCAACGTCCTGCTCTCCGGCCTGGGAACCGTGCTGCAGAACGGCGGTGCCGAAGCCGAGCGAGCGATCGTCGAGCTTCTCTCGAGCCTCGAGACTGGCGAAGACTCGTCCAGCCATCCGCTTCAGCGCCAACTGATTTTGACTGTCTTGGGCGAGGCGAGTGACGGGTCGGTGGCCGCGCCCGCGCTCGCAGGGCTCATCCAAGATGTCTCCGAGGATCCGGCACTCCGGAAGATGGCCGCCAGTGTGCTCGGTGAGCTCGCCGAGCGAAGCCCAATCGCCCGGGAGCGTTACCTGGACCTGGCTCGATCGACACTGAATCACGAGGTATCGGATACCGGCTTCGAGCCCGATCTCCGAGCGGCCATGAATGGGTCGCTGCCGTACCACCTCGCCTGCGGCATGGCCGAGGTGTCCCCGATCTTGCTCGAGACTTACCGCCAGCACGCCGAATCACGCCGCGAGGTGCTCCGAGTCGTCGAGCAAGCCATCCAAAGGCGAAGCCCTCGAGGGACCTGGGACCCTCACCTCGAGAACCCGATGGCGCGTTCGCTGCTCGAAGAGATCTTGCGGCAGCTCGAGCTGGAGGACGATGGCCAGAACGCGGCGACTCTCACGAGGCTGCACCGACTGCTGAGCGGCCGCGCTGATTGAACGCCCAGATCGCCCCTTCTCCAAGCCTGGCTGCCGCGCCCGCCTTCGGGGGCCTTCTGAGAAAGAAGTCGACGGTCAGCCACAAAAAGTAGCGTCGGACCGTAGATACAGCTCCGCCGCGGTCGACAAGGGGTTACGGGCGTTCGTCGATCTCCGGGATCGTCAGGCGGCGTGGCGAGCCTCGGTTTGCCGCGGTTGACATTCGGATCGAGAAGGCGTAGCTTCCCGCCCGACGTAATCGACTTGACGGAGAAGAGTACCGCACCATGCCCAACGGTCACAGAAGAGGCGATGCCCTTTCGAGGCACTTGATCGTCGTCTCTTGGATGGTGCTTCTCGGGCTCCTGGTGGCTTCACCGGCGGCTTTGCTGGCCGGTCCTGCCGCACAGATCGCTGGCTGGTCCCACGCCGGCTCAGCGCGAGCCGGGGCTCCGGCGGACGCCGCGACCGGTTTCATCGAGCTCGACGACTTCTCCGCTGCAGCGCTTCTCGAGCGCTTGGCCGAGGTCGAGGACTCCGAGGACGACGCGGTCACACCAGGCCCGACGCCCTCCATCGCGAGCTCGAGGCGCGGCCAGACCGCGATACTCGGATCGGCTCTGGACGGTCCGCCCGTCCCGCTCCGCGCACTCTGGGGTCGCGCACCTCCCGCCGCCTGATCCCATCTCTCCCCCGGCATCTCCCGAGTCTCGACGCATCGAGTTCATCGCATCGCCCCCGTGGCATCGGATGGCTCGGACAGTCGACTGATGTACCCGCCTGCGCGCATGCACTGGCACAGGTGCGCCGGTATCCAATCTCAGGAGAACTTCGGGGCGGCTCCTCCTCGATGACCGGCCAGGCTTGCAGCATTCGTGAGTGGCGTGGGCGGCGTAGCCGGCCGTTGCCACTCCGCGCATCGCTGCGAGCCCGGTGACTCGCCGAGTCGGGAAGAGCTCGAAGGTGTCTCGTCCAAGTCGAAAGTCCGACTTGGGCTCAGGAGACCGTCCATGCCTCGTCTCGGGGCCGGGCGGCTCCAACCTGCTCACTCAGTGGTGCCCGTCGCATCCTGCGATCGACACCAAGGAAAGACCATAGACACGGGCAGATTGAACCGTAGGTGCCATGCATCACTTCAAGAGACTGGCCATCGTCATCGCCGCCCTCTGGATCTGGGGTTGTCATCATCCTCAGCCTCACGAGGAGGAAGAAGGGACATTTCCCGTCACCACTCCGCTCCGTCAGGACGCGGAGATCCACGACGAGTACGTCGCTCAGCTTCGTGCGATCCACCACATCGAATTGCGCACCCTCGAGCGCGGTTACTTGACGGAGCTCTTCGTCGACGAAGGTCAGCGCGTCGAAAAGGGCACGAAGATGTTCCAGGTCCTTCCGAGGATCTACGACGCCGAGCTTCAACGGGCCGAAGCCGAGCTCGAATTGGCGACGATCGAGTTCCAAAACACCGAGATGCTCGCCGAGAAGGACATCGTGGCGGCACCGGAGCTCGCCATGGCTCGCGCCCGCATGGCCAAGGCGCAGGCCGAGCGCTCGCTCGCCGAGACACACCGCGATCTGACGGAGGTCCGTGCGCCGTTCACGGGCTTGATGGGACGCTTCGAGGTGCGGCTGGGAAGCCTGGTGGACGAGGGCGAGCTGCTCACGACACTCTCGGACAACAGCACCATCTGGGCCTACTTCAACGTGCCCGAGGCAGAGTACCTGAGCTACAAGTCGCGACCCGGCTCCGACCAAATGCCCGTGCAATTGCGGATGGCGAACGGCGAGATCTTCGAGCACACCGGTAAGATCGAGACGATCGAAGCCGACTTCAATAGCGACACCGGCAACATCGCCTTCCGCGCCGCGTTTCCGAATCCCGACGGCTTGTTGAGACACGGCGAGACCGGGAACGTCCTCGTCAAGCGCCCGTTTGCGAATGCGTTGATCATCCCTCAAGCCGCGACCTTCGAGATCCTCGACCGCCGATTCGTGTTCGTCGTCGCGGAAGACGGTCTCGTCTCACAGCGTCGCATCTCCATCGCCGCCGAGCTGCCCCATTTGTTCGTCGTCGACGGTGGCCTGGAAGAGAACGACCAGATCCTGCTCGAGGGTCTTCGCAAGGTTCAGGACGGCGAGAAGATCGAGTTCGAGGTCGAGGACCCCACCGAGGTCATCGCCCACCTGGAACCACCGTCCGAATGAGGGTAGCTGACCATGTTTCGTAGGTTTCTCCAGCGACCGGTCCTGGCGATCGTCCTGTCCGTCATGGTGGTGCTGCTCGGCGTACTCGCCGCGCGCAGTCGACCGGTCTCCCAGTTCCCCGAGATCGCCCCGCCCCGCGTCCTGATCTTCATGGCTTATCCGGGCGCGAGCGCCGAGGTGCTCGTCAACACCACCCTCATCCCGCTCGAGCGCTCCATCAATGGCGTGCCCGGGATGCGGTACATGGTCTCCGACGCCACCAGCGCGGGTGAGGCGACCATCCAGATCATCTTTGATCTGGGCACCGATCCGTCGCAGGCACTGATCAACGTCAAGACCCGCGTCGACCAGGTCATGAGCCGACTCCCGGCGCTCGTGCAACTCGAGGGCGTGGTGCTCTCGCGCGTGCAGCCGAGCATGCTCATGTACGTCAACGTGTACAGCACCGACGAGGATGCCAACGAGAAGTTCCTCTACAACTTCACCAACAACAACATCCTGCCCGATCTGCAGCGCATCAAGGGCGTCGGTCAGGCGAGCATCTTGGGCGCTCGCCGATTCGCCATGCGAGTTTGGCTGAAGCCCGACCGCATGCGCGCCTACAACGTCTCCGCCGAAGACGTCATGAACGCGATCGACGAGCAGAGCGTGATCGGACGACCGGGACGGTTGGGGCGAGCGGATGGCAAGCGCGCCCAGGCGCTCGAGTACGTATTGGTGTACCCGGGCCGGTTCAACCAGGTCGAGCAATACGAAGACATCATCATCCGCGCCAACGCCGAGGGACAGATCCTGCGGCTGAAGGATGTGGCGGAGGTCGAGCTCGGGAGCGAGTTCTTCGACATCTACTCCAACTTGGACGGCCATCCCTCCGCGGCCGTCGTGCTCAAGCAGAACTACGGCAGCAATGCCAGCGAGGTGATCGCCGAGATCAAGGCCAAGCTGGCCGAGATCAAAGACGACACCTTCCCGCCCGGCATGGACTACCGGATCAGCTACGACGTGTCGGCCTTCCTCGACGCCTCGACCGAGCAGGTCGTGCATACGCTCGTCGAGGCGTTCCTCTTGGTCGCTCTCGTCGTGTTCGTCTTCCTCGGTGACTGGCGCTCGACGCTCATTCCGACCCTCGCCGTGCCCGTCTCCCTCATCGGCGCCTTCATCGCCATGGGCGCATTCGGCGTCAGCATCAATCTGATCACCCTCTTCGCCCTGGTGTTGGCCATCGGCATCGTGGTGGACAATGCCATCGTCGTGGTCGAAGCGGTGCACGCCGAGATGGAGGCCGAGCACCTCTCGCCTTTCGAGGCGACCAAGCGCGTCCTCGACCAGATCAGCGGCGCGATCATCGCGATCACGCTGGTCATGGCGGCGGTGTTCATCCCGGTCGCCTTCATGAGCGGCCCCGTCGGTGTCTTCTACCGGCAGTTCTCGATCACGATGGCCTCGTCCATCATCCTGTCGGGTGTGGTGGCACTCACGCTGACACCCGTCCTGTGCACCTTGATCCTCAAACCGGTCCATGACCGGGGCAAGCGCACGCGCAATCCGCTGACTCTGCTCCTCAACGGCTTCAACCACCTCTTCGAGTGGATCACGGCCGTCTACGTGAAGATGATGCGAGTGCTCGTCAAAAGCTGGATCCTCACCATTCTCTTGTTGGTCGGCTTCGGTGCCTCCATCGTCTGGCTCAACGGGATCCTCCCGGCCGGCTTCGTGCCCAACGAGGACCAGGGGATCATCTACGCGATCATCCAGACGCCGCCCGGCTCCACCCTCGAGCGAACGAACGCCGTCGCAAGGCGCCTGCAAGAGCTTGCGAAGGAGGTCGAGGCTATCGACTCCGTCTCCTCTCTCGCGGGCTACGAGATCCTGACCGAAGGCCGAGCCTCCAATGCCGGCACCTGCCTGATCAACCTCGTTCCTTGGTCCGAGCGAGAGCAATCGGTCCATGAAGTCATCGAGGAGCTCGAGGTCAAGGCGAAGGACATCGGAGCCATCGTCGAGTTCTTCGAGCCGCCCGCCGTGCCGGGATACGGCGCAGCCGGTGGTGTCTCCTTCCGTCTGCTCGACAAGACGGCCGGCACGGATTACCACGACTTCGATCGGATCAATCAGGACTTCATGGCCGCGCTCGAGGAGCGCGAGGAGCTCACCGGACTGTTCACGTTCTACTTGGCCAATTACCCGCAGTACGAGCTGATCATCGACAACGACTTGGCCATGCAGAAGGGTGTCTCCATCGAGAAGGCGATGGAGAACCTGAACATCATGATCGGCAGCAGCTACGAGCAGGCCTTCATCCGATTCGGCTTCTACTACCGCGTGTACCTGCAAGCGCACCCCGAGTACCGCAAGGTCCCCTCCGACCTCTTGAAGATGTACGTCAAGAACGAGGAAGGGGAGATGGTCCCCTACTCCGCGTTCATGAAGATCGAGAAGCGGCAAGGCCCGAACGAGATCACCCGCTACAACCTGTACAACTCCGCTTCCATTCGCGGTGGCCCCTCCAGCGGATATACGACAGGTGATGCGATTCAGGCGATCACCGAGGTCGCGGATGCGACGCTGCCTCGCGGATACGAGGTCGCCTGGGAAGGACTCTCCTTCGACGAGGCCCAGCGCGGCAACGAGGCGCTTTACATCTTCATCGTCGTGATCGTCTTCGTCTACCTCGTGCTCGCCGCACAATACGAGAGCTTCGTCCTGCCCTTGGCCGTCATCCTCTCCTTGCCAGCCGGTGTCTTCGGGTCCTTCGGGCTATTGCAGCTCATGGGCTTGGCCAACGACATCTACGCTCAGGTGGGGTTGATCATGTTGGTCGGCCTCCTCGGCAAGAATGCGGTGCTCATCGTCGAGTTCGCGATTCAAAGACGGCGCCAAGGTGCCACCGTCTTCGAGGCCGCCATCGACGGAGCCCGCGCCCGATTCCGAGCCATTCTGATGACATCCTTGGCGTTCGTCGCCGGACTCATCCCCCTCGTCCTCGCGACGGGCGCCGGCGCGGTCGGCAACCGGACCATCGGGTCGTCGGCGCTGGGCGGCATGATCCTGGGGACCCTCTTCGGCGTCGTAATCGTGCCAGGCCTTTATTACATCTTCGGCAACATCGCCAAGCTCGAGAAGTTCCTGCAGTACGACAAGGCGCCCGCGGGTGCGGCCGTGGCAGGCCACTCGCCCGGATCCGAAGGCACGCTGGCGTCGCCCCCAGAGGGACCGGCTCTTTCCGGAGAATCAGACCATGACTAGCAAGCTCTACCGCCTGCTCGGCATCGGACTGCTCGCCGGCCTCACCCTGGAGGTCGGGTGCGCCACGGACCTAGGCCCGAACAAAGCCCGAGAGGCCACGATCGCGCTCCCGGAGACCTTTGGAGGCGAGGAGGAGGCAAAGGAAGCCGGCCCGATCGCCGCGGCTCAGCAGCATTGGGAGATCTTCTTTTCCGACCCGAAGCTCAGGGCCCTCATCAATGTGGCCCTGCAAGGCAACCAGGAGCTCAACATTCGTCTGCAGGAGATCATCATTGCGCGCGCCGAGGTCCAGGCGGCGCGAGGCGAGTACATCCCGAAGGTCGAAGGGTTCGCCGGCGCCGGCCTCGAGAAGGTCGGTGAGCGCACCAGTCAGGGCAAGAGTGATGAAGCCCACGGCGTCCAGGAGCACCTACCGGACTTCCGATTCGGCCTCAGTGCTTCTTGGGAGGTCGATGTCTGGGGCAGGCTCCGCGATGCCGCCCAGGCAGCGGACTATCGCTACATGGCCACCGTCGAGGCCAGGAACTTCCTGATCACGGAGATCGTCGCCGAGCTGGCGGACTCCTACTGGGATCTGGTGGCACTCGACAAGCAGATCGAGCTCCTCCAGGCGAACATCGAGATTCAGCAGTCCGCCTTGGAGCTGGTCATCGCCAAAAAGGAGGCCGCCCGGGCGACCCAGCTCGAGGTCCAGCGCTTCGAGGCGGAGGTCCTCAAGAACCAAGGGCACATCTACGAGCTGGAGCAGGAGCGAATCCTGGTCGAGAACCGCATCAACTTCCTGGTGGGACGCTTCCCCCAGGAGGTCGAGCGCGACGATTCGATCTTCGAGGCCCCCGCACCCGACGTCGTGGTCACGGGTCTCCCCTCGGAGCTTTTGGACAATCGCCCGGACGTTCGATCGGCCGCGAAGATGCTCGAAGCCTCGAAGCTCGACACCGAGGTCGCCAAGGCGCGCTTCTATCCGGCCTTCAGCATCGATGCCGATGTCGGATACCAGTCCTTCAATGCTCGGCACCTCCTCGATACCCCCGAATCCTTGGCGTACAACCTGGTCGGCAATCTGGTCGCCCCTCTCCTGAATCGCGCCGAGATCGAGGCCGATTACCAATCAGCCAATGCTCGCCAGTTCCAGGCCGTCTTCAACTACGAGCGAACCGTCTTGGGGGCCTTTACCGAGGTGGTCAATCAGCTCGCCACCATCGAGAACCTCACCCAGCGCAACGTGCGCGTGGGACAGCAGGTCGACGCTCTGAGGGAGGCGATCGAGATGTCCAACATCCTCTATCGTTCTGCCCACGCCGATTACATGGAAGTCCTGCTCACTCGCCGCGACTTGATCGAAGCCCAGCTCGAGCTGATCGAAACGAAGAAGCAACTCCTTCAGGGCTTCGTGGACATCTACAAGGCACTCGGCGGTGGCTGGAGAAAGGAAGAGCCCAATGAGTGAAGGTGCATTCCAAAAGATCTTGGTGCCCGTCGAGTTCGAGACGCTCGATGAGGGCGAGTCGGTCCCCGGCGAGTCGGTCGAGGTCGCCGGTCACGACCGGGTCGCGATCGGTCCCTACACGATTCGAGCACTCGAGCTGGCGGCCCGGCTGGCCCGCGGCGGTGAGCTGTGGATCGTCCACGTGCATCATCGCTTCTCCGACTATGCCACCTGGATGGAGCCGAGTGTCCTCGACGAGCTGAACAACGCCGCGAGCCAATATTCAACCGAAGTGTTGAAGGACATCGCCGTGCGTCACTGCCCGGACGTGAAGCACCATTACGTGATCGAAGCGGGACGCCCCATCCGCGTCATCCTCGAGCTCGCCGAGAAGAACTCGGCAGACGCGATCGTCTTGGCGGCCAGCAGCCGCGGCAAGGTCAACCGCGCCTTCCACGGCAGCACCGCCGACCGGATCATCCGCCGAGCAAGCTGCCCGGTGATCGTCGTACCATCCGGCACACCGTGAGGGGAAACCAGAGCCCGCGCGACCGAAATGGGAAGCACTCACCGAGCGATGAGTCGCTCTCCTCGACAATGCTGCCCATCGAGCTGAAAGGGGCCGAGCAAGGGTGCCTTCGGAGCGTGGGCTTCGGACCGCCGGCTCCAGCCAGTCTCGGCGTCCTCCATCGTGACGCCTCGGAGAGGATCCAAGCCTCACATCCGAAACTTCGTGGTCGGCCTCTCGAGCCAGTGCCAGCCTCCAAGGCTTGGCAGTGTCACGTCGGGCGCGGCCGGATTCTCTTTCATTCGGCGGGATTAGCGAGAGGCGTCAGGCCTGGCATCGGTGCTCACGGACGTCGGACCTCGATGTCTGCACAGTCGCCGACGCCACCCGAAAGGCCATCGGCACCAAAGCAGTACACGGAGAACCCGTCACGTCGCTCGAGGAAGCGGTAGGGTCTGCCCCAGGGATCGCGAGTCAGCTCTTCGTTCAGGGGGCTGTCCCAACCACTCCCCGTCCCGTTCAACGGGATTCCGTCAGCGAGGCCGTACTTCTCCGCGATGGCATCCGCGAGCTGCTCCAGCTCGATGCTTGCCAGAGAGAGTCCGTAGTATCGCCATTCACTCTCGAACGCGACTTCGCCGGTCTCATCGAACAAGACGAGCTTCCAACTGCCGACATTGACGAAGTGGTCGATGTCGAGGGTGTGCTGAGTCCAGACCGGCGTCGTCTCGATCTGAACGAAGTCGCCCACCGTGAAGTCGATCTGCTTCACGCTCTCGCCAGCAAGGTCCCTCGTGAGAAAGCGGGCGGCCGGGCGCTCCCGATCACCGACGCCGCTCCAAGCCCATTTCCATAAGGCCGAGGACCTCGGCAAGGCAAAGAAGGGCACTCGGATGTCGAGAACGGCTTGTCCCCGGTAGCGCTCACTCAGTCCAACGTAGGCACCTTCCCCGTTTGCCGTCAGTGCCACGTAGCCGAGGATTCCGACCTGGTAGCGATACGGTTCCAACGAGGGAGCGGCGGTGTTGGCAGACGGCGCGACACGGACTCTCTCAGGCTCAACCTTATACATCGAAACGGCGATGATCGAAGCGAGGAGGACCTTGATCACGATCAGACGAACGAGGCTGGGTTTGTCGACCGAGAGAGAGTCCATGCTCAGCCCTCAGGACTTCGCTGCCTGGGTCCCGCAGCCTTGGCACAGCTTGGCCTCGATCGCCTTCGAGGTCGGTGTGATCGAGAGGCCGCCCAGGGCCGTGCAGCGTAGCTCGCGCGCCATGCGCTCGCTCACCTCGCGGTGCGCGTCGAGCACCTCGTCGAGCGGGATCAGGTGGTCGTAGCCGGCCAGAGCCATATTGGCGCAGCTCAGTGCGTTGGCGGCACCGGTTACGTTGCGGCCGAGGCAAGGTGCCTCGACGCGATTCGCGACGGGATCGCAAATGAGCCCGAGCACGTTCTGCAGTGCCTGGCTCGCCGCGGACAATGCCATGTCGGCCGTGCCACCGGCGAGCTCGATCAGCGCGGCGGCAGCCATGGCGGCACCCGCGCCCGTCTCGGCTTGGCACCCCCCCACCTCCGCTGCGAAGCTCGAGCGCGTCGCGACGAACACACCGATGAGGCCCGCCGACAGCATTGCTCGCAGCGTCTGCTCCTCGGAAGCCTCGAGTGCATCCGCGGCGGCGAGGCACGCGCCGGGGAAAGTGGCACAGGAGCCAGCGGTCGGTGCCGCGACGATGACTTGCATGGAACTCTTCGCCTCCATCAGCGCCGTCACGTAGAGGATCATTCGATTCAGCAAGCCGCCGTCGAGGAGCGCCCCGCGGTTCATCAGCTCTTGGAATCGCCCGCTCTGCCAGCCGAGGATACGATCGCCGTACTCGGTTCCCGCAATGCCGACCTCGACGCCGCGGCGCATGATGCCGAGCAGACGGCGCATCGAGTCGAAAACCGCCGCCTCGTCGAGGGCTCCTCGCTCACACTCGTACTCGAGCGCCCAATCGGACAATCGTCGCTGCGATGGATCGCCAGTCTTCAGCATCTCGCCAGCATGGAGGAACGGAACCGACAAGTCGCGCCGCGAGCCGACCGGCAGCACTCGCTGTAGCCGCCGGACGCCGTCCGAGTCCCAGCCGGCAGATTCGAGCACAGCCGACGTCGCGGGGTCTCGCCCGCAGATCACGACCAGGAAGGGACCATTGCCGAGGCACTCGATACGGTCGAACGAGCCGCTTTCCTTCAATGCTCGAGCGATCTCCGGACCGCGATCGGCTGACGGGACCAGTGTGACGTCATAGTCCCCGAACAAGGACGTGCGGTAACCGTCGATCTCGATGACCTCGATCATGCCGCCGCCCGTCGAGATGGCGACCAGCTCATGGGCGCGCTCGCCCTTCCAGAGCTTCAACCGATAGGTGTTCGGGTGGGGATCGTCGAGCTTCGCGATGCGAATCTCCAAGTCGACCCCGGCCGCCTTCAAGGCCGCCGCGGACTGCGGCAATCGCTCGTCGTCCGCCTCCCAGCCGAGCAAGCCACCGAAGAGGCCCATGTCCGAGCCCTGGCTCTCGTGGGTGGTCGCCAGCGAGCCTTCGGTGTCGAATTCCACGAGCACGCGATCGGGATCGCCGCCACACAGATCGCGGGCAAGGCGACCGATACGCACCGAAGCGGCCGAGTGGGAGCTCGAAGGACCTCGCATCACGGGTCCGAGCACGTCGTTGAATATGCTGGGAGGGAGCTTGGAAGCCATGCGAGGATTCTCCCACGTCGCCCCGCGAGCGGCAAGATCGGGAGACCTGCATCCGATCTCGTATCCGCTGACTTGAAACCGGAGCCCGCACGGGTCCCTGACATGGAGCCCTTGCCGTTGAGAAGGCGAGGTTCACGGCGAGGACCTCATTTGTCTGGCGATGAGTAAGGGACGAGCGGACATCCTCGTCGGTCAGGGCCGGCAGAACGTTCCCTCGCCTTCGCCTGCGGGATCCGGTCCCGTCGTCCCTCACGAGGCCCCGCTGAATCGATCATGAGCACTCTGCGCGCCGGCGTGTTCCCAACCCCGTGCCAGGGACCTGTTCGGGCTCCGATCGTTTCACTACTGCATGCTGCGGCGAGGGCGCCGCTGACCGGAAACTAGATCCCAAACGACCGAGATCCGTTGGAAACCTGAGAGTTGAGAGTCGGAAGTTGAGCCGTTGAACGTTCTGCAAAGCCAGGCCCGTCGAGAGGCAGTACCGCGAGAACTTCGGAGTCGAGAGTTGGGCGTTGAGCCGTTGGACGTTCGAGAAGGCCCAAGCTCGCTTGCGCAGGGCTCTCACCGACAGACTCGGACTCTGACTCGCTCGTCTTGGGCACTCCGATGCATCGAGCACGTTTCACCATCTGTATGCTCCGGTCGCCGCGCCCGGGGGCCCCGCTGCTCTGAAACATGCGGCAATCGTACCGCCGGCTTTCAGCCTGCCTCCGTGTCCTCCACCGTGGCACGATACTGCCGGGTGCGATCGGACCGGAGAACTCGTATCCCCTGATTTCAGTCAGGTTGTTTCCACCGGCTTCAGCCGGGTCTCGAGTAGACGCCCTGGGAAGCCCAACTTCGACAATCGAGCCCGACCGGTTGAGGCCCGTCTCCGGGTCATGGTATCCAGGAGTCCTTCACCCTCCCCCCACCAAGGAGACCCGATGACCCTGGCCACCAAGACGCTCGTGCTCTCCGGTGCCGACGTGACGCGCCTCCTCACGATGGAAGCCTGCATCGAAGCCGTCGAGCGCGCGCTCATCGACCTCGCCGAGGGGCGTGGCTCGCAGCCTTTGCGCTCGATCTTGTGGCTGCCCGAACGAGTTGGCGCGTTGGGGATCATGCCAGGGGCGGTCGGTGAGCCGGCGGCGCTGGGCGCGAAGATCATCAGTGTGTTCCCGGGCAATCACGGGCGAGGGCTGTCCTCCCATCAAGGCGTGGTCCTGCTCTTCGATCCCGAAGACGGTCGGTTGCTCGCCATCTTGGACGGCGAGCGCATCACGGCGATTCGGACTGCGGCCGCGAGCGCCGTCGCGACACGCGCCCTCGCCCGCCAGAGCGCCTCTCACCTGGCGATTCTCGGGAGCGGCGCCCAGGCGGACACGCATCTCGAAGCGATGTGTGCCGTGCGACCCGTCGAGAGCGTGCGTCTTTGGAGCCGACGACCCGAGAGCGCTGCGGCGTTCGAGCGGCGAGCTCGCGAGCAGCATCCGGGTCTCGACATCAAGGTCGTCTCCACTGCCCAGGATGCCGTTCGAGAGGCCGACATCCTCTGCACGGTGACCGCCGCCCAGGAGCCCGTCATCCAAGGCGACTGGCTCGCCGAGGGTGCCCACGTGAACGGCGTCGGAAGCTGCGTGCCGAGCGCACGCGAGCTCGACACCCAACTGATGCAGCGCGGCCGCATCTTCACCGACCGCCGAGAGTCCCTCCTGGCCGAGGCCGGCGACTTCATCATTCCCATGAATGAAGGTGAGCTCTCAGAGAAGGACCTTGAAGGCGAGCTCGGAGACATCCTGCAAGGGAAGATCGAAGGCCGAACCGCCGAGTCGGACATCACGATCTTCAAGTCCCTCGGCATTGCCGCCGAGGACCTCGGCACCGCCCGCTGGCTGTACGAGAAGGCCCGCGAGACAGGCACAGGTGTCGAGATCGAGCTGTGAGAGGTCAAGAATCGATGCGCCGGGCGGCTCGGACGCCGACGTCGCCCTGTCTCGTACCGGACGAGAGGTGGTAGCGGGATGCGGAACGTACGTGCGCCGGTGGGCGATTGAAGCTACCGCCCCGGCCCACACGGCCCCGCGTGGCGGTGACGACTCGCATCCCGGTGCCAGGCTCCACCGGGTCGGAATAGCTACCGTACTTGTCCGCACACCACTCCCAGACGTTCCCCGACATGTCGTGCAGTCCGAAGGCATTGGCACGATAGGACCCGACCGGGGCGTGGACCGTGTAGCCGTCGTCCAGCCAGGTCTCATACTTCCAAGAAGGGTGACCGCCGTTCTCCCGCGCGAATCGATCCGCGAGGTTGGCGAATCCCTCGAGCAGCTTCTTGTCATCCCCGACGGGCCAAACCGTCGTCGTGCCCGCGCGAGAGGCGTATTCCCACTGGGCTTCGGTCGGGAATTGCAATCCGAGCTGTCTCAGCAGGCGGTCGCAATCGTCCCAGCTCACTTGCTCGATGGGATCGAGCCGGGAGATGAACTTGCCCCCGAAATCCAGACTGGGATCGTACCGGGCCGGGTTCGTTCCCGTGAATCGCTCCCACTGCCCCTGTGTCATCTCGTACTTCGAGAGAAAGAAGGGCGAGAGCGTCACCTCGTGCACGGGAACCTCGTCGTCGTTCGCATACAGATCCACGTGAGGCCCGCCCAGTCCGCGCGCGACGGTCCCGCGAAGCTCGATGGTTTGCTCGCCGCGGAGAACCGTCACCGTCACGTCAGAGTCCTGCGGGAGGACACCGAACGCTTCGGAAAGCGCGGCCAGGTCGAGGAGCTCCTGGCCGTTCAGGGCCCTCAAACGATCGTCTACCCGAATGCCCACCTCTTCAGCGAAAGACGCCTGAGAGACTGCCGTGACCTTCAGGCCATCCGGACCGCTCTCGGCCGTGACTCCGACCGGGTCCGGAGGCATCGCTCCCATGCGGAACCTGCCACCGGGAAGGAGAACGAAGACGAGTCCGGCCCCCTCGGTCAGAACGATCCTTCCCTCATCGTTTCGATTCGGGATCTCACCGGTCTGCAAGTGGGCGAACTCCCAGAGCCCCGAATCCGGGTCCTGACCCAGCGGAACCAGGCCGAGCTGAGGCTGGATGACGAGCCCTTCGTAGCGAGGACACTCCGTCGGATTCGCGATCGACGACACGGCCTGCTCCCACGCGGACTCATGATCCGTGATGCTGCGGCCGTGGACCTGACGCGCGAACTCGAGCCGCGCCGTGACGTCGCCCACGGTTCCGATCCGGGGATCCAGGTCACCGAAGACTTTCAGATCATCCACCAGGTCGGCGAGGACGTCGTGCTGCCACTGAGTCTCGGTGTCTGCGAATCGAAACACGTGCGGAAGCGAGACGGCTCGCTCGAGCTCCTGGATGCTCGAAGTCAAGGACGCGATCTCTTCCCGAGCACTTTGAAGTGCCTCGTCCGACTTGGCCTCTGCGATCACTTTCGCCAACTCGTCGGCGGAGTCCGCCAACGGCTCTTTCTGCTCCGCCGTCGCGATCGCGAGCGCTCGCCCGGAGGTCTCCAGAGCTTCGTCATCGCGACCGGTCGCAAAGAGGGCCCAGGCGAGCGTGTCGAGGAATGGGGCTCGCTCGGCCGGGACCGCCGCTTCGACCGCCCGGCGAGCGAGAGCGAGTCCTTCTGGCTCACGTCCAAAGGCCTCTCGTTCGGGATCGACCAGGGGCCAGGCGAGATCGCTCAAGCCCTCTGCAGTCTTCGGAAGATTGGCCTCATCGATCTCCGTCGGCACCGACGAGTCCACTCCGGTCTCGCGAAAGCGAAGCGTGCTCGCCAGATACCGCAGGCGGCCCCGGGCACTCTCGATTGAGGCCGCTTGGGGATGGGTGAGCCGGTCCTGCTCTACCTCTTCGGGAGAGCGCGGGAGCGCCCGCTTGCGAAGCTCGGACAGCGCTGCCTGATGGTCGGGCAGTCGGTCGTAGGGCGCACGGGCCTTCTCGAGCCAAGCCTCAAATCGAGGGATCAGCGCGGGGTGGGCCGGCCAAAGTGACTCGGCCTCGGCGGTATAGTCCTGGACGAGCTTCACGTCCGAGAGGCGCAGCACGCGCTCGAGCGCCCGGTCGGCTCGGTTCTTCTCTTGAAGCGCCTCCTGAGACTTTGCCAAAGCGATGTCCGCATTCTCGACGGCAGTCTTTCGGGCGTCCTCGGCTCTCAAGAACAGGACGGTATTCGTGACGAGCGCTCCCACGAGCATCGCGGCGATGATTCCGGCCGCGGTGACGGGGCCCCGGTTCTTCCGAAGGAACTTTCGGAGCCGGTAGGATCGCGAGGGCGGGCTCGCGAGGACCGGCTCATGGTCGAGGTGGCGCTGGAGGTCGGCGGCCAGGTCGGAGGCGTTCTCGTAGCGTCGGACGCGATCTTTCTCGAGCGCCTTCATGGCGATCCAGTCGAGATCGCCGCGGAGTCGCTTCTGGAGCGTGCGCGCATCGGAGCGCCGGCGCTGCGCGACCGTCTCGGAATCGGGGCCGACGTCACTCACGCGCGTGCTCGGCTTCGGAGGCTCGACCTCTCGAAGGACTCGCTGGATCTCGGCGTAGCCCGCCCCCCGAAGCTTGGCGGGATCGAAGGGAAGGACCCCGGTGAGGAGCTCGTACAGGATGACTCCCAGAGCGTAGACGTCGGTGCGAGTGTCGATGTCGACACATCTGATGTCGGCCTGCTCCGGGCTCATGTACTCGAGCGTGCCGATGATCTGCCCCAGCTCGGTGAACACCGTGTGCTCGGTGAGCTGCTGCGAGGTGGCCTTCGCGACTCCGAAGTCGATGATCTTGGGAGCAACCTTCCCGTCCTGGTGGGACACGAGGATGTTCGCGGGCTTGAGATCGCGGTGTATGACACCCTTTTGGTGCGCGTGCTGGACCGCCTGACAGATCCGGATGAAGAGCTCGATTCTCTCGCGGGTGGTCAGACGCTCTCGATCGCAGAACTCGGTCAAAGGGTCCCCCGCGACGTGCTCCATCACGAAGTAGGGACGACCCTGAGGCGTGGCGCCTGCCTCGTAGGCGCGCGCGATGTTGGGATGATTCATGAGGGTCAGAGCCTGGCGCTCCGCCTCGAACCGCGCCACGACCTCTTTGGTATCCATCCCCCACTTGATCACCTTGAGCGCGACCTTGCGCTTCACGGGCTGCCGCTGCTCAGCCAAGTAGACAGAGCCCATCCCGCCCTCGCCGATCTTCTCGAGAATCCGATAGGGGCCGATCTGGACCGGGTCGTCTCCAGTGAGAAGCTCATTGCGGGCGCGTTCGGGGTGTGGCATCGGCACATTGTACTGAGCCAGAGCGGACCGTCGAGAGCATAGGATTAGAGGGAGTCCTGAGCCGCACCAGCCGACTCGGCCCACCCACCTCCAGAGAAGCTCCGAGCTCCGGAGTGAGGTCACGATCGTCTCCCCGTGTGTCAACGTGAGGTGAGACACCTGGCCGTGATAGTTTAGTGAGCAGGGCGACGAGGTGATCGGTGATGGACCTCACCCAAATGAACTCTGGGCCGAGACGAAAGAATCCTGGGAGTTCTTCGGGGTTGCTCGATCCGGAGGTTCAGGCGAGCTCTCAGCGGCGGGCTTCACTCGGGAGTACGAGCTGCGAATCCTCGAGGAGGCTGATGCCTGTTCGGAGCCTGGCCAGATCGGCGCGCTGTACGCCGAGAGGGGCTCTACTCATCCCACCTCACGCAGTGGCGTCGGCAGCGTCGCGAGGGTGGCTTGACTGGCTAGCACCACGCTGAACGTACCGAAGATCCGATCACCATCCAGATCTTCATCCATGCCGATCAAACCATGTCCATCGAAGTCAGTCTCCCCTTCCACCAAGACCGGATGATTCGCCAGGTAGACCCCGGCAGGAAGGAACTTCAGTGTGAGCACAAGCAAAGCCAAGGAATTGGGGCGCATCGAGATCACCTCTTGGAATAGATCGAGTCGCAGGATGACTCGGCAGAACCCCGGCGCCCGTTAAGCACGCTATCCGAACGCCAGGGAGCTCCGTGATCTCGAAGGGGACCTGGTTTCGTTGAGCTCGGCCGACGGACAGACGCTGCGTCTGGAATAAAGTGACCTTCCGATCCATGACGCCACCACGCGGCGAAGAGGCACGCAGGAGATGGTCGACGAGGGGCAGCCGTGACTCCGCGGCACTCGGGTCACTCAATTCGATCGAGGTCAGGGGGCGTTATGACGTCAGCGTGCCGGCTCGGCGGATTCCCAGATCCGCACCGTCATGTCGCCGGAGGCAGTCGCGATCCGCGATCCGTCCGGTGAGAAGACGACGGACTTCACGTACTGGCGGTGCCCGCGCAGCTCGAGGACCTGCGCGCCGGTGGCGATGTCCCAGATCCGCACCGTCGTGTCGTTGCCGCCGGAGACCAATCGCGTCCCGTCGGGGCTGTAGTCGACGCCGTAGACGATCCCCTGATGGCCGACGAGCTCGGCGACCTTCTTGCGCGTCGACACATCCCAGATGTCGATTGTGCCGGAGTACGATCCGGCCGCGAGGTGACGGCCGTCGGGGTGGAAGGCCACGCATTGGTAAGCCCCGGGGATCACGCCTTGATAGCCATCGCCGTCCGCAAGTCTGATCCCAAGAAAATGCAACCCCGCGGTGGCCACCAGACCGTCAGCACGCACCGCCGCCGCACAGGTGAGACGTGAGCCGGCGAGCGGGCCGCCCAAGAGCGATCGCAACTCGCTCAGGTATTCCGGGGCGAGGACTCCCTCCAGCCCGATGGCATAGACGCCGCTGCGGCCAGTGTCGTAGTGGCCGAGCCAGAACACCGTCGTGTCGCCGAGGCGGGCGTCTCCCGGAAGGACACCCTCCATCCGTCCCTGGAAGCGAAGTGTCGGATGGCCGTTCATCGCCGTCTCGTCGAGACGGGTCTGGCGACCCATGGCGCGCAGGACGATGCGCGAGTCGTTCGTCGCGATCCAGGAGCGCACGAGTCCTTCGGCATCGATCGCAAGACTCGATGCGTCGGCCACGAACCGGGCGACGAGCGTAGCACTCGAAACCTGCGGCCACTCGCCATGGCCCGCCTCGCGACGCTGCTCGAGGTAGCGCTCGATCGCGCTGGCGTCGTCATCGGAGAGACGGCCGTTCATGATGATCAGCTCGGCCAGAGCGCCGCTGAAACCCCACTCCCCCTTGCCGAGGACGATTGGCTGCGGGACGGGGGCAAGCCGATGAAGTGCTCCTTCGAGCACTTGCTCGAACATCTCCCCGTTGACGGTGGCCCGAACGATGAACTCGTCTTCGCCAGTGGCGTTGTAGTCCGTGCGCCAGATCGCGTGCTGGAGAGCGGACTCCGGACAGGAATGGGAGAGAACGAACCGCCGGAGCGGCCGGAGCTCGAGTGCGCCCGTGGCCGGGTCGGCCAGGGCGAATCGCCCCCCGACGTCGAGGACGAGCGTACCGTCGGTTCTGAATTGGCCAGGAGTCCACGATTGCCCCTCCAGCTCGAATCGCCGTAGGAAACGTCCCGTCCCCATGTCCCAGACGCACAGGTCGCTCTCGAAGTCGATCGACGCGAGCCGCGAGCCGTCGGGCGACCAGCCCAGGTCATAGACGTAGCTGCCGTGACCGCGCAGGACCGTGGACCCCGTGTCGGAGAGGTTCCAGCGCCGGATCCGGTCGGCCCCGACGGTACGGTTGTCTTCTTCGAGCCTCATCTCGAGGCACAGGAGCTTTGAACCGTCGCTCGAGAACCTCACATATTGGGGCGTGCCGGCCTGCAAGACCAGTAGCGGGCTGTTCCCAACGGGATCCCACAGCCTCACCGCGCCATCGGCCCCGATCGAGCACAAGAGACTTCCGTCGGGCGAGAATGCAACGTCCAGAACATTGCTCAGGTGCGACCCCGGACTCGAGAGGACCTCGAGCGTCGCGGCGTCGAGAAGACGGACGGTGCGATAGCCGTAGCCGGCGGCGACCTGTCGCCCGTCCGGCGAGACTCGCATGGCGAGAACGCCTTCCTCATGCTGGTGGGTCGCCACGATCCGGCCACTGGAGGGCTCCAACAGTACGATCTCGGACCCGTGCGTTCCCTGCTTCCCGAGACCGATGGTCCGATCAGTCCCGGGCACCGCCTGAAGATCCACGAATCGGTCAGTCAGGGCGAGCGTCCGATCGAGCGGGTGAATGACCCAGTCCTGGCCCGGGCTCCACGTCCCGATGGAGTCGGGCCGCGCCGCGATGAGCTGCTCACCGCTCGAGTCCCACGTGATGGCCGCCGGGACCGTGCCGCCGGGGAGGGGCGGGACGTCGATGGGGGCGTCTGTCGCCAGATCGTGCACGCAGACCTCGTCGTCCACGCTGAGGACCGCCACGCGCCGCGCCCCGGCGCTGAAAGCGACCTGGCCGTTCCTGTCGCGCACCTGGACGCCGAGCTCGGCCACGGTCGTCCGCCTACCGGGCTGTCCGCTGTCCCAGCGGACCACCACGCCGTCGGCGCGCACGGCGAGCACCGAGCCGTCCGCCGTCTGAGCGGGCGCGCCGACGAGGGAGCCGCCCGCGACGAGGTCGTCGAGCCGCCCCTTGAGGCGATGCATGAGATGGTGCCACTCCCAGTTGCGATGCTCGGGTGGCGCGTTCTCCAACCGGATCCGCGCCTCCGCCGGATCGGTCTCGATCAGGGCCTGGGCCGCCACGATCTCGGCGCGATACGCCTGGGCCAGGGCAGTCGCCTCGTTGCGAGCGGAGATCTCGGCCAGGCGACTCGCCCGCACGGCGAAGGCGGACGCCACGATGATCCCGGCCACGAGGGTCAGGATCGTCGCGAGGATCCCACCGACCAGCGCCCGATTCCGCAGGGCGAACTTGCGGAGCTGATACATCGCGCTCGGCGGCTGCGCGGTGATCGGCTCGTCACGCAGATGACGACGGATGTCCTCGGCGAGGTCGGCCGCCGAAGAGTATCGTCGCCCCGGCTCCTTCTCGAGACACTTGCCGACGATCGTGTCGAGGTCGCCGCGAAGCGCCGGGCTCACCGCGCTGAGCCGCTTCGGTTCGTCCTGCCGGATGACGAGCACCGACTCCGGGATCGACCGATTCCGGAGATCGTGGGGCAATCGCTCGCTGAGAAGCTCGAACAGCATCACGCCCAGGGCGTAGACGTCCGAGCGTGTGTCGAGCTCGCGCGAGTCGCCCGTGGTCTGCTCGGGGCTCATGTACTGGAGCGTGCCAATGAGCTGTCCCGCATCGGTCCGCATCGTGGTGAACTGCACGTCGGAGTCGGTCATCCGTGCGATGCCGAAGTCGAGGACCTTCGGGTGTCCCTCGATGTCGACGAGCACGTTATCGGGCTTGAGGTCGCGATGGATCACGCCCATTTGGTGCGCGTAGTGCACGGCCTCGCAGACGCGGAGGAAGAGTGCGAGCCGCCCCCTCACATCGAGCTCGAGCGTGGTCGCGTGCTCGATCAAAGAGGAGCCCTCAACGTACTCCATGGCGAAGAAGGGCTGGCCGCCCTCGCCGACGTCGAAGCTGCCCGCCTCGAAGATCTGCCCGATGCCGGGGTGCTGGAGCCGGCCCAGGACCTCGGACTCGCGATGGAACCGGCGCAGGAGCCCACGCCCGACGACCCCGGTGCGCACGACCTTCAGCGCAACGCGGCGGGAGGGGCTGTCCTGCTCGGCCTCGTAGACGACGCCCATGCCGCCGTGCCCGCACTCGCGGATGATCCGGTAGTGACCGATGCGTTCGGGCATGTACTGCTCACGCCGATCGGTGTCCTCATCGAAGACTCGGGTGAGGCCGTTGGCGGGCAGCGCCGGTTCCGAAAGCACGTCGCCGCCCTCCTCGTCCGCGGCCAGCATCGCCTCGACCGCAGCGCGTACGATCGGGTCGCCGACGCAGCGCTCGTCGAGAAGCGCCGAACGGCGAGCGAGTGGGAGCTCGCAGGCCAAAAGGAAGATGGCTTCGACGAGATCGTACTGTTCCGGTGTCACCGCTCGTTCACTCTTGGTTGCGCACGTAGCGGAGCCGCGAGCACCCGACGCGGATGACATCGCCGTCGTCCAGCAGCTGCAGCTCCCCACGCCGGAGGCGCGTGTCGTTGACGGTCACGCCGTTCGTGCTGCCGACGTCGACGGCGAAGTGACGATCGTGACGCCGGTCGTAACCGATCTGGAGGTGCCGGCGCGAGAGGTGGTCGTCCGGGATCGGGATCGTGCACGTCTCGTCGCGGCCGATCATGACCAGACCATCGGCGAGGTCGATGCGGCGTCCGCTTGCGGGACCGCCGATAATGACGAGAGAGGCCACGGGATGCTCCACACCCGGTCAACGACATCCATGACCAGGCACAGCCAGGATTCTCCAGGGCGGGGCGAATCACTGCTGCGAACATCGATCAACCCTCGCCGCCCTGGTCACCGCTCGGGCCGAGGCGGCTGCGGAGCCACGCCTTCACCGTTCGCCACTGTCGAGTCACTTGGCGCTGGGAGATTCCGAGCACCTCGCTCGCCTCGGCTTCGGTCAGACCGCCGAAGAAGCGGAGCTCGACGAGCCGCACGCGGTCCGGCTTGAGCTCGGCGAGCTCCTCGAGGGCTTCCTCGAGCGCGAGCAGATCGACATCGATGCTGCCGTTGGGAGTCTCCAACGCCCCGAGCGTCACCCGGCGCCAGCCCTGACCCCGTTTCGCGCGGCGCTTGCCCCGGGCGTGGTCGACCAAAACCTGCCGCATGACGCGCGAGGCCAAAACGAGGTAGGCCCGGCGATCGTCGAACCGAAGGTCGGGGTTCGCGGCGAGCTTGACCCAGGCCTCGTTGACCAGCGCCGTGGGCTGGAGGGTGTGGCCCACCGGCTGATCACGAAGCTGCGCGGCGGCAAGCCGGCGGAGCTCATCGTAGACGTGAGGTGCGAGGTCAGGCTGCATAGACATGTGGTGCGAGGTCAAGCGGTATCGTTCTCTCGACACCCTACCTCAGGTCGCTTTGCGGACCAATGGCCTTACGCAAAGTGAGCCTTTGTGCCTGTACCAACTCGGCTCACCTTCGAGCCTGCTCTCCACGCATTCCGACAGACCCTTCCGTCGAGGCACAGGTCCGAGCGCTGGAGGAGGAGGCAGAGGTCGTCGGAGCGATCTTCCAGGCCCTCATCACATCGGGGCACCAATATCAGCAGGCCGGCTCGCGGCGAGCTCGGACGAATACTGGACGAACGTGCTCGAAGAGCTGCTGAATCGGTGAGCAGCACGACATCACGGCCGCACCATAGCGCGTCCATCACCACTTGAAGATCTCGGTGCAACCCATTGGTGGTGTTCGCTGACCTGCCTCGCACCTGACCCATATCCCCCGCCACAAGGCAACGAATCCGTTGGTGGCAAACGGCTTCGCCTGAGCCATCAACGGATTCGTTGCCTTGTGGCGGGGGATATGGGTCAGGTGCGAGGCAGGTCAGCGAA
>JAVJTD010000035.1:0-4129 GCA_040219065.1 Planctomycetota bacterium | reverse complement strand
GTCGTTCGTCGCGTGCTGCGGTCATGGCGACGACGATTCCGGTGGACCGCCGACAGCTCAGAGCGAGGAGACCTTCGGAACGCCCGTCTGGACGATGGACGACGTGGACCAGATGGTGATCGGCGATACACCCGTCGACTCGCTCTCGCACCCGGGTCTGGCGAGGATGCTCCGTAGCACTCGGGACAGCCTCACCTCGAACAACCGACACCGTCCTCTACCGGGCCAAGGTATCCTGCCGATCGCGTGGTCGGGCGCCACGGTGCTGAGCTGCGACGGCTTGCACTTCCGTTACCAGGCGAACTGCTCCCCCGACGCCGAGGTGTTCGAGGCCGAAGTGCCGAATCACCGCGATGAGCGCGTGCTCCTGATCCCGTGTGTCGACGAGAAGGTCCCGGCCCGCATCGAGTTCGTCGACCTGCACGCCAACCCCGAACAAGAGCCAGGCTACGCCCGGCGCGCCTCGATACTCGCCGCCTTGCTGGAAGATCGGTGATCAGGTGCTCGGGTGTTCCCCTGCGTAAGAGGCTCTGATCAGACGTCGTGATCGTTCCCCTCGTGCCTCGTAGTTCGTGATCGCCTCTACACGATCACCGACCGCTCTCGAAGCCCTTCCGCAGTGCCTCGACTCGCCTGCGGTTAGCGCCGAGATCGCTGTGGCCGACTCGCGATGCGGAGCGGACGTGGATCACGTCATCGGCTAGCCGGAGCTCGAGGTCGTCGACGAAGCCGATCAGCGGCGAGCGGTACTCGACATGCAGATACCCCTCGTCTCGCTTCACGATGGTCGCGCTCTCGTCCTTGGCGATCTGATCCGCAAATCGCTCGAAGACAACTTGCGGATCACTCTGAATCGCGAAGGGCTCGATCCGGTGCCCTTCATCAGTGCCTGCTTCGGAGCGCACGCAGTTCGGGCTGGACGGACACCCTCGCAGCTCTCCGTCCACCAGTCCGACGGGACCGGGATGCCGGCGCGACCACCAGCCGGCGCCGAACAGCGCCAGGCCGGATACGACCACGATCGTCAGTGCGATCCAGAGGAACATGCGACGCCGTCTCAAGAGCGGGTCTCGCGCGGGGGGACTATCCGAAGCGACCGGTGATGTAGTTCTCGGTCTCTTCTTTCTCGGGGTTGGTGAAGATCATCTGTGTTGGACCGAACTCGATCAGGACGCCTTGGAAGAGGAACGCCGTGAAGTCGGAGGTCCGCGCCGCCTGCTGCATGTTGTGGGTCACGATGGCGATGGTGTAGTGCTCGCGCAATGCTTCCATCAGGTTCTCGATGGCGGCGGTGGACTTGGGATCGAGCGCCGAGCACGGCTCATCCATCAACAGGATCTCCGGCTGAACGGCGATAGCGCGCGCGATGCAGAGACGCTGCTGCTGACCACCCGACAGTCCGAGGGCCGAGTCCTTCAGGCGGTCTTTCACTTCTTCCCAGAGAGCCGCGTCTTTGAGCGCTTGCTCGACGACGTCGTCGGTCTCGCTGCGGGTCAGCTTGGAGTGCAGCCTCGGGCCGAAGGCGACGTTGTCGTAGATCGATTTCGGGAACGGGTTCGGCTTCTGGAAGACCATGCCCACTCGCCGTCTCAGCTCCACGACGTCCGTCTGCCGGTCGAGGAGATCCGACCCGTGGAGCCGGAGCGTGCCCTCGGCCCTCGCCCCAGGGACCAGGTCGTTCATCCGGTTGATCCACCGCAGCAGCGTGCTCTTGCCGCAGCCACTCGGACCGATGAAGGCGGTGACTCGATTCTCGGGGATCACGAGGTCGAGATCGTGAAGGGCCTGAAAGCTGCCGTACCAAGACGAGAACCGACCGATCTTCAATGCGGCGTCGAGGTTGGCGGCATCCTCCATCGGCCGCGTGTCGGAGACGTCCGTCCGGAACGGTATCCCGCCCCCTTTCGCCGAAGCGATCTCTTCCGTTTCGTCGGCCGACGTTTCCATGGGCTCTTCAGTCGTCATTTCGGTGGGCTCTTCGGGCTCGATTTGGTGAGAAGTCGAGTGGACCAACGGATCTCTCCCTGTCCGAAGCGGCGAGGATCAGCTCAACGGCTTGTGGAACTTCTGGCGGATGAAGACGGCAAACGCGTTGAAGGCGAGCAACACCACGAGCAGCACGACGATACCGGCCGCCGCCACGTGATGGAACTCCTTCTGTGGAAGCTTCGCCCACTCATAAATTTGAAGGGGCATGACCGTGAAGGACTCCATCACGTTTCGGGGCAAGAACGTGATGTAGACGGCTCCCGAGATGACCAGCATCGGAGCCGCCTCGCCGATCGCACGGCTCATGGCGAGGATCGAGCCGGTCATGATGCCCGGGATCGCTGACGGCAAGGACACCTGCGAGACCATCTGCCAGCGCGTGGCCCCTAGCCCCAGCGCGGCGTGGCGCAAGGAGTCCGGCACGGCGCGCAGGGCTTCCTGTGCGGAGATGATCACGATCGGCAAGATCACCAGCATCAGCGTCAGTCCGCCGGCGAGCACACCCCGCCCGAAGGGAAGCCGGAAGAAGTACCAGCTCGACTCCGACCCGATCGTCAGGAGCGGGTCCTGAGCGGAGCCGACGATGCCGAAGCCTTCGACGAACGCGGTCAGACCGATGATGCCGTACACGATCGAAGGGACACCGGCGAGGTTCGAGATGTTGAGCTGGACGAACGAGTGCAGTCGCTTCATCCAGCGGCTCTTCGTCGGGCGATACTCCTCGAGGAACACCGCGGTGCCGATGCCGATCGGGAGGGCGAACATCGCGCAGGAGACGCACACCGCGACTGACCCCACGATCGCCGGCCACATCCCCGCCTTGTGTGGAAAGCGGGACGGGACCTTCTTGAGGAAGCTCGCGTCCAGGTATCCCTGGGTCTGGAACACGATCGAGCCCAGGAGCAGCGCCAAGATCGCCACCGAGGCCGTGGCGCTCAAGACACAGAAGATCACGAATGCTCGCTCGAGCAGGATGCGCCGGCTAGTCGAGACCGGCCGACCCGCCAAGCGTCTCGCCTTGGGAAGAGCCCCTGCCGCCGAGCTCATTGGTACTCCTCCCGAAAGCGCGTTCGGATCTTCTGACCGACCACCGTGATGCCAAAGGTGATCACGAAGAGCATGAAAGCGACGGCATAGGAGGAGAGATACTCAGCGCCGAAGTTGCTCACGTCACCCAGGAAGATCTGGACCATGTAGGCGGTCATCGTCTGAATGCTCTGCCTCGGGTCCAAGGTGAACATGGGCGAGCTACCCGCGGCGAGGGTCACGATCATCGTCTCGCCGATGGCGCGTGCGATCGCGAGGAGGAAGGCGGCGACGATGCCCGAGAGCGCAGCCGGCACGACGATCTTGATCGAGACGTCGAAGCGCGTCGCACCGAGACCGTAGGCGCCTTCGCGAAGCGCGCGGGGCACGGCCTGCAGGGCGTCCTCGGTCAAAGACGTCACGATCGGAAGGCACATGATGCCGACGGCGACGCCCGCGCTGAAGGCGTTGTAGATCTCGAAGCCCTCATGCAGGAACTGGAGGCCCGGCGTGATGACCGTGAGCGCGAAGAAGCCGAAGACGACCGTGGGGATCCCCGCCAGCACCTCGAGCGTCGGCTTGAGCACCGACCGCAGCTTCTTGGGCGCGTATTCGCTCAGGTAGATCGCGGTGATCAATCCGAGCGGCAACGCCACCAACATCGCCACGCCCGTCACCAGGAACGTCCCCGAGATCAGCGGCCAGATCCCGAAGTGCTTCTCCGATCCCATGAGTGGTGTCCACTCGGTCCCGAAGAAGAAGTCGGTGACGCTCACTTCATCGAGGCCGAAGAAGCGGATCGCCTCGTAGGCCAAGACGACGATGATCGTGCCCGTCGTCAAGATCGAGAACAGACCACAGGCGACCAAAGAGAGCTGGATCAATCTCTCCTTGGCACGTTGCGCGGGCTTCGATCGCGGTCGACCGGGTAGCCGGCGCGACGAGGCGCTTTCGTCGGACATGAATCCTCGCAGGGCTTCAGGGGGACGCCAAGGGCCTCGGCCACTGGCGCCCGCGCGGGTCTCGGCTCAGAGGCTCACTTGTAGATCTTGGCGAGCGGCCCATGGATCTTCTCGCCCTTGTCGTCGAGGAACTGAGAGCCGGTCTTCAGGCT
>JAVJTD010000030.1:0-6284 GCA_040219065.1 Planctomycetota bacterium | reverse complement strand
TCTTCGTCAAGGTGAGGCGAGACACATAATGACCTCGCTACGCGATCACCAAGGCACCACAGCACCAAGGCACCTCTCCCGGGTGCCTGGGTGCTTGGGTGCTCAGGTGCCTGGGTGCTTGGGTGCTTGGGTGCTTGGGTGAAGGCAACCCCTCTTCGTCAAGGTGAGGCGAGACACATAATGACCTCGCTACGCGATCACCAAGGCACCACAGCACCAAGGCACCTCTCCCGGGTGCCTGGGTGCCACGGAGCCGGAAAGACCTCTCTCGACGCTGGGGTGTGAGCCGTGAGCGCAGCGATCGGTCCTCGCGCAATCCGGGGAGGGGTCGTTGCCGGCTCGATCCCGAAGCGATGACTATGACCGGCGCAGAGACCCAACGAACCCGAAGCGAAGCGATGGGTCAGCCCCTCGCCCCGCTGAGGGCCCGTGAAGCGTCGAAACCGATCTCCGCCTCGGGCTGTGATTGGGTGCAGGGGTGATCAGGTGTTCAGGTGTTCGTCTGTTCGGGGGGCGGGTGCCCAGGTGACCGAATGCCCCCTGACCGCTGACCGATCAGACAAGGCGCGGGAAACGAGCCGAGCGACTCACCCGAGCCGCTCGGCTGCCCGACAGGTTCAAAAGACCTCCCGGTGCCCTCCGTGTGGAAGACTCCGTGTCCCCCCGTGTCCTCCGTGTTGACTACCGGTTCCGGCCGCCGCCGAACGAAGCCGTGTCCTCGCCGCCGAGCGACGAGGTCACCGTCACCGAGCCAGGCTTCGAAGGCACGGCGAACACGCCGCGGTACTCATTCGATCCCGGCTGATACGTCAAGACGCCATGACCGACAGCTGTCAAGACGGCGCCGGGTGAGGCGGTGCTTTTCGCCACGATCGTGATCTCGCCGTTCCTTTTCTTGTAGGTGGCCGAGGTGATCGTGACCTCGTCCTGGATGTCGATGACGAACAGGCCGCCCGTGCAGTCGGTCAAGTAGGCACCGATCGAGCCGTTGGCCACGACGCCGAAGCCGCCCTCGGCGCGGTTGCCCGAGGGAGCCGCCGGCGTGGTGTCGTACCAGCCGAGCATCCGAGGCTGGGCCGGATCAGCGATGTCGATGATCCGGAGACCGTCTTCGAACCAGGACACGCAGGCCCGATCCCCTTCGACATCGACGTTGTTCGGGAAGGTGCTCGCCGAGCCGACGACCTCGGCGACCTGGGTGATGCTCGAAGGGCTCTGGACGTCGAAGATGCGCAGCCGGCCGCCGTTGTAGCGATCGGTGGTACAGACGTGGGAGCCGTTGGCCGTCGGCGAGATGCCGTGGGTGTAGGCGCCCGAGTAGGAGTGCCAGCCGAGCTGCGGCACGCTCTGAGGACCGTAGGGGTCGCCGATGCCGCTGAGCGTCGGAAGCGCGCTCAAGTCGTGCAGCGTGAAGCCGTGCTGCAGCCACGTCGTGTAGAGCGTCGTGCCTCGCACGCTGACGTCGTGAGCGCCCGCGCCGAGGATCGGCGGGTTGACGACCGCCCGCCAGGCGATGTTCTGCGGATCGGTCACATCGAAGATCTCCACGCCGCTGGTGATCAGCGAAGAGACGAACAGGAACGTCTGGCTGCCGATGTCGGCGAGGGTCGCGTTGTGACTCATCGCACCGCGCCAGCTCCAAGGCGTATTCAGATCGCCCCAGAGCAGCGTGTTCACGAGTACCGGGACGGCGGGCGTCGAGACGTCGTAGATGTACGCGCCGACGAAGTTGCCCAGGTTGCTGTCGACGACACCGGACTGATCGATCGCGTAGAGATGGCCGCCATGGACTTGGACGTCGTGGATCTCGACGGTGCCACCGGGATCCGGGTTCAGGCTGAGGAGCTTCTGCGGCGCGAGCGGGTTCGAGATGTCGACGATGTCGACTCCGAAGGCACCGCGCGCGACATAGGCGATCGAGCCGTCGATGCAGAGCTCCGCGGTCTCGTCGTCGTTGCCGAGCACGAGCTGGGAGCGCAAGATCGTGTTCTCTTGCTGAGCGAAGAGAGGAGACAGAGTGATCAGGGTGAGCAAGGCTCCCGCCCTCAGCAGACTGCAGGTCTTCCCATGCATGAGCTTCAGATTCCCCTTTCTGAAGAGTCGGCGAGCCGGAGACCAGCGGCCTTCAAAGGAGTCTCCCATCATGATGGGGTGCCGCTCGGCCCTCGCCGGATCCAGCACGCCCCTTCTGCTCGGGCAGTGGCTCAGAAAAAAAGTGCGAGGCGCCAGAGCCCGGATGGCCCTGGGGAAATGAGTGTCGCGCCGCTTCGGGCACCACGGGCCTCGTGGCACAGGATGATGGAGACTGTCCTGTTCGCAGGCCTTTTCGGGATCTCGGGGGGCCGGCTGCTCACGTCGGTTCGGGGGGCGGTCTCCGGGTGAGCCGATTCAGGAACACGCACCGTCTCCATCCAGAGCGGCTCACGAAAATCTTCGGGGGCCCGAGCGAGCGAAGAGTCGCCGAAGTCGGACCTTGGTCCTGGCCGATGGCCTGTCTAGACTCGAACACCGAGCCCCGTTCCGATTCCGAGGATCCCGTGTCTTCCAGCATTCCTCAAAGCGCTCCTGCGACCTCTGCGGCACCGTCGGTGGAGAAGCTGATGGAGCTCGTCTACCCCGAGCTCCGGCGGCTGGCCCATGTGTATCTCCGCGCGGAGCGCGCCGGTCACACGCTGCAGACGACCGCGCTCGTCCACGAAGCCTACCTACGGCTCGCTCCGCAGACCCGGGCACAGTGGAAGGGTCGCAAGCACTTCTTTCGCGTCGCTGCCGAGGCGATGCGCCGTATCCTCGTCAATCACGCCCGCGACCGAGGTCGCATCAAGCGAGGCGGCGAGCTCCAGAGGGTGCCGATTCCTGACATCGAGGGCGGCTTCGAGGTCGAGAGGTGGGACTGGGTCGCGATCGACGAGGCGCTGCGCCGCCTCGCCGAGCATGACGCGCGCAAGGCCGAGGTCGTGCAGCTTCGATTCTTCGGCGGCTTCACGCTCGAGGAGACGGCCGACTCGCTCGGCATCTCCCTCGCCCAGGTCAAGCGCGATTGGACCTTCGCCAAGGCCTGGCTGCATCGGGAGCTGGACGGCGATGGTTGAAGGGGAGCGGTGGCATCGATTGGTCGACCTGTTCGACGAGGCGCGTCACCTTCCCAGAGATCAGTGGGGCCGATTCTTCGCCGAGCGATGTGCCGACGACCACGGCCTCGAGACCGAGGTTCGTGCTCTGCTCGAGAGCTCTCAGGAAGGGGGCCAGTGCTTCGAGGAGTCTCCGATGGCGTTTCTCGGGGATGCGGCTCGGCGGCTGGCCGAGGAGGAAGCGCGGGATCCCAGGGAGCTGGTCGGGCAGCGCATCGGCGCCTGGAGGCTGGTCGAGCTGATCGACTCGGGAGGCATGGGGAGCGTCTTTCGCGCGAGGCGCGTCGACGAGCAGTTCGATCAGGAGGTCGCCCTGAAGGTCATGCGAGCCGGCATGACGACCGAGCGGCACGTCGCCCGGTTCCTCGCCGAGCGCCAGGTCCTCGCACGCCTGCACCATCCCTTCATTGCGCGGCTCGTCGACGGCGGCGTCGCGCCCGACGGGCGTCCCTTCTACGTGATGGAGTACATCGACGGTGAGCCGATCGATCGCTACTGCAACCGGAATCGCCTCGGCATCCGCGAGCGACTGCAGATCTTCGAGCAGGTTTGCCGCGCGGTGCAGGCGGCTCACCAGGGTCTGGTCGTCCACCGGGATCTGAAGCCGGGCAACATCCTGGTGACCGCGGACGGCACACCGCGCCTGCTCGACTTCGGCATCGCCCAGGCGCTCGATGCGAGCGGTGCCGAGAAGGAGGATCATCGCCTCGTCACGCCCGCCTACGGCTCGCCCGAGCAGCTCTTCGGCGGCATCGTGTCCACGGCGAGCGATGTCTATTCGCTGGGCGTCGTGCTCTACGAGCTCTTGTGCGGGTGCTCGCCGTACGAGATCGACGAGCGCCAAGAGCTGCTGCGCACCGCGCTCGAGACCGTGCCGCGGCCGCCCAGCCAGCGCATCGAAGAGGGCGCCATCGAGATCGCGCTCGATCGGGGCACGCGGCCAGGCCGGCTCCGCCGGCAGCTTCGAGGAGATCTCGACCGCATCGTCGCTCGGGCTCTCGCCAAGCAGCCCTCCGAGCGGTACCCGACCGTCGACCAGCTCGCACGCGACCTCGAGGCCTTTCGCTCCGGGGCGCCCGTCGATGCCCATGTCGGCGGGGCGCTGTACCGTGCGCGCAAGTTCGTCGGTCGACATCCCGGAGCGGTGCTCGCCACGACCATCTTGTTCCTCTCCTTGATCGTCGGGCTGGCGATCGTCCGGGACCAGGGGCGCCGCGCCGAGCTCGATGCGCAAACCGCCGAGAAGGTGACGCGCCTCCTGGCCGACGTCCTTCGCTCGATCGATCCGTTTGCCAGCGACAAGGGCAGCCTCGACCGCGAGACGGCATTGGCGTTTCTCGAAGAAGGCGAGCGGAGCGTGCACGAGCAGTTCGCGCCGAGCAGTCCCTTGCGATCGCGTCTGCTGATGTCCCTGGGGGACGCCTATCTCAGCCTCGGCGCCTTGGAGCGCGCGGCCGCGGTGCTCGAAGAGGCCAAACGCTCGCGGCAAGAGAATGGAGCCAGCGAGTCGAAGGTCTCTGAGGCCGAGGTCGCCTACGCCAAGGTGCTGATCGAGCAGGGCCGATTGGACGAGGCGGAGGCGCAGCTCGGGCGGGCGATTCCGGTCTTGCGACGCGCACCGGACTCGGATCACCTGACCGAGGCGCTCACCCACATGGGGTCCTTGCTCTACCGGCGAGAGCAGCCCGAAAAGGCGAGAGAGTATTGGGTCGAGGTGCTCTGGCGACGTCGCGCGAGTCGCCCGGCCGGTCATCCCGACATCGCCTCGGCGCTCAACAACCTCGCCGTCGCCGAATGGGCCAGCGGGAACGCGGGCGAGGCGGCGCGGCTGTTCGAGGAAGCGCTCGGGCTCAAGCGTCGCGCCTTCGGTAATGATCATCTGAAGGTCGCTCAAACTCAGAACAACCTCGCACTGCTCCATCACTCGCAGGGAGACTTCGAGAAGGCGGGCGCGTTCTCGTGGTCGGCATTGGAGACGCGCTCCAAGCGCCTACCGCCCAGCCATCCCAAGCTCGCCGAGAGCCTCCATGTGCGCTCGCGGGTGTTGATCGCGCTCGGAAGACCCGCCGAAGCCGAGCCGCTCATCCGGCAGTGCATCGACATCCGGCAGCAGCTCTGGGGTGAGAGCAGCGACTTCGCCTGGTTCGTCGCCGATGCCCGGAGCATCTTGGGCGAGTGCCTGCTGGATCAAGGTCGTCTGATCGAGGCGCGCCCGATCCTCGAAGAGAGCCTGGCAATCCTGATGAAGGACAAAGGCCCCGCCCACGAGCACACCCTCGAAGCCCGGGCGCGACTCGATCGCCTCGAATCCCTCTCGAAGTGAGCACTCTGTTCCCGGCACAGATGTCCCACTTTGAGCACTCTGTTCCCGGCACAGATGTCCCACTTTGAGCACTCTGTTCCCGGCACAGATGTCCCACTTTGGGAAGCCCTCCCCGGCCCAAGCCCGCTCGGGACGGTCTTTTTGGCGAGATCACGCCACCGGCTCGCTTCGGCTTGGGCACTCCTGATTCTTGGCACTCTGTTCCCGGCACAGATGTCCCACTTTTCGAGGAGAGCGCTCCGTCACGTTGCCTCTGGGGGCGATTCTCGGTTTGATGGCTGCCATCGAGCAGGCGCAGGGCAGGCTCGAGAGAGAGCGGGCTCCCTTGTTCATCAGAGTGTGAGGAATCGAATGCGGATGATCCAGACAGCCGGGATGCCCAAGCCCGGCGGACACTACTCGCCTTGCGTCGAGCACGGCGGTCTGCTGTACGTCTCCGGGCAGCTCCCGATGGATCGCGAGAGCGGTCAGGTGCCAGACGGCATCGAGGCACAGACGAAGCAGGCGCTGTCGAACTTCGAGAACATTCTGAAGGAAGCCGGTAGCCGGAAGGACCTCGTCATCTCGATGCGCGTCTACATCTCGAACGGCGAGCACTGGGGCAAGGTCAACCAGATCTATGCGGAGTTCTTCGGTGACCACCGGCCGGCCCGCGCGGTGATCCCGACGCGTGAGCTGCACTACGGCTCGCTGCTGGAGATCGAGGGAATCGCCGCGGTCACGGGTTGAGACACGGGAAACACGGAGGGCACAGGGGACACGGAGGGGATGAACACGGAGAGCACGGGGGACACGGAGGATTCAACACGGAGAGCACGGGGGACACGGAG
>JAVJTD010000029.1:0-35688 GCA_040219065.1 Planctomycetota bacterium | reverse complement strand
TCTTCGTCGCGAGCTCGGCCTTGCTTGCGGTCAACAACGCCATCGTCTGGGAGAACAACAATCAGGGGACGCAGATTGTTGCCATCCCTGGAAAGGAGTTTTGAATACAGGAGTACGTGACTATGGCAGTACCTGATTGGTCAACAATCTGCGTCCCCTGATTGTTGTTCTCCCAGACGATGGCGTTGTTGACCGCAAGCAAGGCCGAGCTCGCGACGAAGACGCCTTCGCGCTGGTTGCGGGCGATGGTGGTGTTCTCGAGGAGGGCCGCCCCGTTGGCCAGGTAGAGACCGCCGCCCTGTGCTAAGGGCGACGAGCCGCTCACGCTAAGCTGGTTGCAGGCGAGGATGCTGTTCCGGATCGTCAAGAGAGATCCGGCAAAGTACAGAGCGCCGCCTCGGCCCAGGGCCTGTCCGAAGGCGCCGGCTTCGGTCGTTTGAACGAGGTTCTCTTGAAAGATCGAGTTCTCGATGACGGCGTCGCCGTTTGTGTACAAGCCCCCGCCAGCACCGTTCACGGTGCAGCCGTCGCAGCGTCGGTTGGCACGGTTGCGCCGGAAGAACGTATTTCGGATCTCGGATGCTCCTGTCTGGATCCAGACCCCGCCCCCGACGCCGAGATTCGTATTTGCGTTGGCCGGGTTCGCCGTATTCTCTTCGAAGATACAGTCTTCCAGCCTGAGAACGCCGGCGAGCAGCTCAGCCCGCATGCCGCCTCCGTGACCAGTCGAAGCATTTCGCTCGAACCGGCACCGTTTCAGGACGAGATCACCGGCGGCAATTCCGTGAGCATTCAGGCCTCCGCCGTGGGAGGGTGAAGTGTTGTCGGCGATGAGGCAGTCCTCGATCACGGACTGGGAGTTCACCAGCTCGATTCCCGAGTTGTTGGCGAACTCGATCCGACAATGCCGGAGAGAAGACCCCGGCGGCACCGTCTGGAAGCTCAATCCGCCCCAGCGATTACTGGACTTGGGTGTGAGCTCGGCGGTGAACGTGATGGGGGCGGCGGCGGTCCCGTCAGCGTTCAGCCGACCCTGGACGAGGATCTGCGCGCCCGGCTTCAGGCGAACGCATACGCCCGGCTGAATCGTCAGGCTGTTGACCGTGATGTTTCCTTGGACGCAATAGGGCGAGCTGCCAGTCGTCCAGGTCGTGTTGGAGATGACAGAGTTCGCCGGGACGTTGGTGCCGCAGCCGGTACAGCTCTGCCCGCTGGCGCGGGCCGCCAGGACGAGGCTGGCGAGCAGGAGAAGGCAACAGGTTGTTACGGGGAGTCGCCTTTGGAAGGAGGCTAGGTGTGGGCATCCACGGAGCATGTTCTGATCCTCTTGTTTGGGTCTTCAGATGTCTGTGGGTCGCTCTGGGACCGCGTTTCGGCCGGCGCGGCCCGAGCTTCTCGGAGAAGAAGCGTCAGCCGGCTGAAGAGTGCGCATCTCTTTTTGGGATTTTTCTGGCTTTTGTGAAGTTCCTGGCAGAGCTCTGGTTCAGAGAAGCTCTCGATCTCGATGCCGAAAGAAATTGCAGAATCTCATGCGGTAGCGAGCCCTCACCCACGCTTCATTAGATGCCGGCGGACTTCGGGACTCGGCAGTGGGCCGAGCGGCCTGGCCTCGACGGCGTAGTCGTTCATCGGAGGCCGTCGCTGGCTCTCTAGGCTCAGGCCGAGGAACGGTGTCAGAACGATGGAGAACGACAGATGAGTGCTCGCGGACGATCAGTCGCTATGGTCTTCGGGATCAGCATAATCGTGGCCACAGCCATTTTCATTCTCGACGCCCCGGTGGGCGGGCAGCCGATTCCGGGACCCAAGCAGAACATCGGATTCAAGCACGTTGCCTTCAAGGCGATCGTGTATCCGAACCCTAATACGGTGGCCCCGCCTGCTTCCTTGCAACAGATCATGTTCGCAGGGGGGCCTGCGCCCGAGTTCATCGATACCGAGAACGGCTACAACCCGATCACGGGCGCGTATCGGGTTCAGGTCAACGGAACTTATAGAGTCACGGTACAGCTGACCTGGAACAACGACTCTGGTATCGACTGGTGCAAGTCGAATCTCCTGGTGCACAAGAATGGCATGGGATCTTCAGACACCCTTGGAAACGCTGCTTTCGCGGTCAAGACCGGGGGAGAGCTTCCTGAGCTCAGCCAGCAGGTGTCCGGTCTCATGTACCTGGTCAAAGGGGACGAGCTGACGTTCCACGTGATCCAGCGCAGCAGTCCACCGACAACGCGCACCGCGAGTCGAAGTGGTGCTCTGACTTTCGTTGGGCTGAACCGAGTTCACGAGGCTCGGTGATGTCTGAATCCGCCGCCCCGTCTTCTCGTGCCTGAGGGAACGCGTGGTCGCGGTGGTTTCTCAGGGGAGTGTACTTGCCCTATTTGGACAGGCGATAGTGGAGCCAGCTCCGGGCGTAGTGCCAGTCGTTCTCGACGGTACGCTCGGCGACGCCGAGCACCGCACTCACTTCCTTCACGGTCAGGCCGCCGAAGTAGCGGAGCTCGACGACTCTGGCGGAGCGGGGGTCCTTCTCGGTGAGCTCGGCGAGCGCCTCGTCGAGGGCGAGGATGTCCAAAGGTGACAAACCCTTACGGAGGGCGAGCTCGCCGGCGACTTCGAGCGTCACGTGGACGCAGTTGCCTCCACGCTTTTCGCTCCACTCTCGCCGGATCCAGTTGATCAGGGAGTGGCGGATCGTCTGGCTGGCCGACGCGTAGAAATGGGCTGCGTCCCGCCAGTAGGCGCTTCCGCGGGCGAGCAGTTGCAGGTAGGCTTCGTTGAGGACAGCGGTCGTGTGGATCATGCCGCCGCTCCGGGCCCGGCGACCGATGAGCCGACGAGTGACCCTGCGGAGTGTCTCGTCCACGAGCGACCAGAAGTGATTCACGTCTTCGGGGCGTCCCGACCTCATCGCGGCCAGCGCGCGGGTTACGTCCGACAAGCCTCGGTCGTCCGGGTCCGAGGCGGGCTGTGACTGGGTGGCGTTGCACCCGTCCGCCGATCGCATCGAGTGGATCATCGGGTCTCCTCGTCAGGCCATGGCTGGCAGGGTTGGTGGTAGCCTGGTTTCACGAAGTGCATCCAGACGCGATGCACACGCGCGGTCGTCGTCGAGTCGCGAGAGAGTCGGATCCGGAACTCCCACTCTTGCGGCTTTCCGTCCGGAAAGACCTTGAGGTTGTATTCGCCGCGCTGAAAGACCCGCGTGGTCCCGATGTGGCGATCGTTCTGGAACACCTCGAGGTTCGCGATGCCGCTCTCGAACAAGGGCCATCGTCTGCTCTGCTGGGCATCGATGTGCATGCACAACGTGTCATTGAGAGAGGGGAGGATCAGGCCGATCTGACTCACGCCAGGATTGAGCAGACGCAAGTGAGATGTCGCGCTGGCGGAAGGCTTATCGTCCAGCGTGAGGACGTTCTCATACCAGGCGCGACACTGGCCCTTGAGCCGGGCGGGGGGCCGCGTGAAGTCCCAACCGAGCTCGAAGGCTGGAGTCTCGGTGGGAATCGGCCACTCGAGCACTTCGGTAGCGACCTCGGGATCGGTGCGCGTGATGGTCAGCTCGTCACCCAAGTGCGTCCCCGGATCCGGAGCATGGGGCCGGAAGCTGGCCTCGAGCCACCGCTCGCCTTCGAGCACTCCTTCCTCGAACAGCTCCTGGGCCCGCTCCGGAGGGATTGCTCCGTTCTGGCCGAACTCCTTGGCTATCAGGCGAGCTGCGTCGAGCAGGAGCGAATCTTCGTAGGCGGCCACTTGCTGGCCGTACCGGTGGAGGACACCGGCAATGCGGTCCGCGATCTCGGGACCCGGGTGCCTCAGCAAGCCCGGGTGATGAGTCGGGCGCTCGGACAACACCAGCCGGAGCTCGTCATCCTTGAGCGTGGCCAGTGTGAAGGCGAGCTCGTGCAGCTCCCAGTCAGGGAGAGCGTCCCGGACCACATCAGGGAACCGATCGCGGGCGTAGACGGCAGCTCCTCGGTACAGGGGGCCGAAACCTTCATAGAGATCGAGCTTTCGACCGGACTTCGACTCGCAATCGAGGTAGAGCGTCAGGACATCCTGGAGGTAGCTTCGCAGGATCTCTTTCGGCCATGTTCGGTGCCGACCCAGCGACCGAGCTCGTCGTAGGATCTCGGTCTGGGCACGTTGAGTCGGCTCGAGGAGGGAGAGCCCTCTCTCGATCGAGTCTTCTCCCCCCTCGAAGAAGCCCGAGATCCACTCGTTCAGGAGGAAGAGATCCTCCAGTTCTCCCCATCCCGACAGGATGGTGAGCGCCTCGTGACCTTCGCGCACGGTACGGGACCGGTTCAGGATCTCCCAGATCTGGTCTTGGAGGCTACGAGACAGTCGGTTCTCGACCTCCGATTCATTCGGTCGTTCGAAGAAGAGGCGAGCAATCAGAGCGGTCTTGCTCGGCCGCTCCTTCCCGTTCTGCCACTGGAAGCCCAGGAACCGAAGAAGCTCGGGATGGGCGGGGATGCCGTCTCGCTCGAGGAGGGCGGCCGCCCGGCGAAAGGCCGCTACCTCTCCATCCGAGTCCAGCACCGCGAGGATCTGAACGACGACGTCATTGATGTCACTCTGCTGAATGGCTTCGCGCCGGGCCTCGATCTCCGGATCGAGCAGCCACCCCAGCGGCAAGAAGGTCGCGGCCTCGATCTGCTCACGAAATCCTTCGAGGTCGCCCTCTTCCCAATTCGACTCGACTGAGTTTGCTCGGGCGACGGTGTCGGTGAAGCCACCGATGAGAATCCCGGTCACGACCAAGCTCACGGCGGTGATGGCTCCAACTCTGACAGCCTTGCCCGGATGCTGGCGCATCCAGCGCCTCAGGTCGCGTAGCAACGCGAACCGCCGCGCCACGATACGACCGCCCGTCTCCCAGGCCTTCAGGTCCGCGAGGAGAGGCTTCATCGACGCATACCGCGCTCGTTTCGATGGCTCGGTCGCGACGAGCACGATCCGGGCGAGGCCTTCATCCACCTCGGGGACCAGGCTCTCGAGAGGCTCGAGCTCGCGCGGCTTGCCGCGCAGCTGGCCTGTTCTGCGGTCTGGCGTCCGGCCCGAGATCAAGTCATGGGCCGTCACGCCCAAGCTGTAGACGTCCGTCCGCCCGTCGAGAGGCTCTCCTTCCCATTGCTCGGGGGAGGCGTAAGAAGGCGTTGCGCGAATGGTCGACTGGACCTTTCCCTGAGCTCGCACGAGCCCCATATCGAGCAGGATCGCACGCGACCCCGATTGCCATGGCCGCTCGAGGCTCGCACCCTCGAGGACGATGTTGGCTGGTTTGACGTCGCCATGGACGAGCCCGGCTTCGTGCAGCTGCCGCAGGGCTTCGCCCACCTCTACCAGGGCGCGAACGATCTGCCGGCGATCTTCGCGATTCGGCCGGTATCCACTTCGCGACCAACGATCGAGGACCGCCGCGAGATTGGGTCCCTCGACGAATCGCATCAAGTGGTAGAGGATGCCATGCTCTGTATCCTCTCCGGTTTCGAGCACCTCGACCAAGTTCGGATGCCGACAACGTCCGAGCACCTGGGACTCGCGGAGGAACCGTCGCTGCTCTGCTTCGCCCAGATCCTCCCGGGCCAGGATCTTGATCGCGACCACCTGCCCAGGACTCTGTGCTCCCCGAGCGCGATAGACCTCTCCCACGCCGCCATGTCCGACCAGGGCCTCGATGACGTAGGGCCCGAGCCGGTCACCCGGTCGCAGGCGCCCGCGTTCAGAGAAAAGCGGAGCATCGAGTAAACCACCATTCTCTTGGAAGGCCCCCAATAGCGCGCGTACTTCGGTGAGCAGCTCCGGGTCACTCCCGCACAGCTCGATCAAAGCCGCCTCGCGATGCTCCGCTTCCAGAGCGATGATCTCGGAGAAGGCATCCTTGCTTCGGCTCATCGGATCATCACCCTTGACCCGGTTTCAACTCACTCCCATCCGAGCATGTCACTGCATGATGCACGACATGACGAGTCTTGCAATAGAGCTTTGGGCAGTAAAGAACTCGTTTGTCGTTCATCGCGAGGCTCGCTCGCTGGTCTCGCGGTGTTGAGCGGCCTCACTATGGAGAAGCACTGGGAAGGAGCCGACGGCGGACGCCTTCGGAGGCACCTCCGGGCCGAGTCCAGGACGACGACATCGGAGAGATCCTGGCGCCGGTCGGAGTCAACTGCGGCTCTACGATCATGCCCGACGCCTCGCCGCTCGCCCTCGAGGATACGGGGCCTGCCGTTCCGGAGCCGAGCTCGGAAGTGAGCTCGGAAGGCTGGAGACTGTGCTGACTTCCTCGTATGCTTCTTAGTCATGAACCTCCTCGAAGCGCTCCGGCAACCCGAAGGCAAGACGCTCGAGTTCAAGCGCGACCTTTCATCTCCCGTCGGCTTCCTCCGGACGGTGGTGGCCTTCGCCAACACGGCCGGTGGTGTGGTTCTAGTCGGAGTCGAAGACGGCAGTCGTCACGTGCGAGGAGTGGCCGATCCCCTGGCCCTGGAGGAGCGCATCGTCAACCTGATCATGGACTCCATCACGCCTCGCGTGCTTCCCGATATCGAGATCCTCTCCTATCGCAAGACCCACGTCGTGGCTGTGCAGGTGTTCCCTAGTCCTGGCCGGCCTCATCACCTCAGGAAGGCTGGTCAGGGGTCCGGGACGTATGTCCGAGTCGGATCGACCAACCGCCGAGCCGATGACGCCCTGATTGCCGAGATGCAGCGCTTCGCCCACGGTGAAGCCTTCGACGAGAGCCCCCTTCCCGGTTCGAGCTCGGAAGTGATCGACTTCCGAGTGGCTTCCGAGTCGTTCAAGCCGATCCGGCGGCTCGAGCGGAAAGATCTGGAGACGCTCCGCCTGACGACCACGCATCAGGGCCGCCAGGTGCCAACGGTGGGCGGAATGCTCCTCTTCGGCACCGATCGGCTGCGTCATTTTCCAGATGCCTGGATCCAGGTGGGGCGCTTCAAGGGCAACGACCGGTCGACCTTGACGGACCATTCCGACTTGAAAGGACCGCTGCTCGAAGCGATCGACGGAGCCATCTCCTTCGTGGAGAAGCACTCCTTGCGGGGGCTGACGATCGGGCGATTGAGACACACCGAGCGTTGGTCCCTGCCGCCTGCAGCGGTTCGAGAGGCTGTGATCAACTCGGTCGTGCACGCGGACTACTCCCAGCACGGGGCGCCGATCCGAGTCGCGCTATTCGACGATCGGCTGGAGGTCGAGAATCCGGGACTGCTGCCCTTCGGGTTGACGGTGGACGACCTCCCTCGCGGCGTCTCCAAGCTGCGGAACCGGGTCATCGGCCGAGTGTTCCACGAGCTGGGTTTGGTGGAACAATGGGGCAGTGGCATTCAACGCATGTTCGCCGCATGCGCCGATGCCGGATTGGCTGCCCCGCTGCTGGAGGAGATCGGGATCCGCTTCCGCGTGACCCTGCACACCGAACAGATCCAATCCACGGTACTCGACGAGACCGATCGAGCCATCATGGCTCTCGTGCGCGCACCCGAGGGACTGCCGACGCGAGAGATCGCCCAGGCCATTGGGCTCACACCCAGGGCGACTCGCACTCGGCTCGGGCGCCTCGTCGCCTTGGGGCTGGTGCGAGAGATCGGCACCGGACCACAGGATCCCAAACGCCGCTACTTCTCGACGGAGGCTTCATGAGCCGGAGATGCGGACTGCGCCTCGGATCCCACCTCCTCTTCGAGACGCTCTGCGATCCCAGGGGCACGGCGGACCCGGCGATTGACTCGATTCGGTTCCCTGGGTGCTCGTACTCGATCTCCAGGAGATTGCCCGAGTCTTGCCCATCCGAGCCGCCTGGGCTGCGATCGTCAAGTGAGGCAGCACGTCTCGGGAGCAGTATGGAGTCGGTCTTCATTCAACGCAGGGCCCAATGCTCGGGTCCGCTAAGTCGCGACGAAGGACGGATACCATGACGCCGCCATCCGAACCGACCGCACCGACCACGTCCCTCGAGGTCCGCGAAGGGCTGGTCTTGGCGCTGAGGCTCGATCTCGTCGGACCTTGGGCGGGGCATCCGCGGGCGACCGAGCGGATCGAGGGGTGGAAGCGGCCGGCGAATGAGTACTTGACCGGTTTCCTCATCCCGTCGGGGACGCCGCCGGAGCGGGGCGCGGATGCCGATGAGGACGATGATCTCGGCGGCGAGGTCCCGGCGGCGAGCGGGCTCTCCGAGGAGTCGAACGAGGAGCGCAAGGCGGCGAAGAAGGGGTTCTTTCCTTCCTCCATGGGCCTGAGCTTCTTGGTGCCTCAAGCCGCGGAGGCTCTCCAGGTCACGGTGCGCTGGGGCGACTACGAGCTCACGGAGATCGCCGGCGCCGATGGCGAGGCGATGACCGTCTGGCAGCGGCATCCGCGCGAGACCGAGGTCGCACTCCCTCTCACGGGATCTGCCGAGGCGACCGTGCAGGACGTGCCCGGCTCGGGCGGGCTCCAGCTCCACCTCGTGGAGCGACCCGTCTCGTCGAAGGACCTGGACGGGCACATCCCTCAGGGAACGCGCTCCGCCTCGATCTTCCTGGTCAACCATCGGCCCCCGATTCCCCGCGAGCAGGGGGAGCCGGACGCCGCCTTCGCCTTTCAGACCGAGCTCGAGGTCCGGTGCGAGCAGCCGTTCGTACCGCGGCCGGACCTGCGCGGTGCCCGGGCCGACGACTGGGACGATCAGGTGGCCGATCTCCACTACGCCGACACGCCCGCCTACGCGACCGGGCATGGTGTCTCGGCAGAGGGCGAGGTGGTGGATGGCGAGTGCCGACTGGTACGCACAACGTGGATCCCGAGCGCCGAGGTGGAGAAGACCGCGACCGTCAGCGTGCCCGGCGTCGAGCTCTCGATGGACTCGCTCGGTGCCCTCGAAGACGGTGCCGCCGCCCTGGCCGCGCTCCTACCGATGGTGAAGGAGTATCGCGCGTGGATCGAATCGCGCCGCGCGGAGCTCGCCGATTTGGACGGAATCCGCCTCGAGACCGCGACCGAGCTTCTTCGCCTCGCCGGGCTCGCGACCGACCGGATCGAGCGTGGCCTTCGCGTGCTCGCCGAGGACGCAGAGGCCCTCGACGCCTTTCGGGTGGCGAATCGCGCGGTGGCGAAGGCGCTACGGAAGAGACTCCACGATCAATTGAAGGGGGAGCCGCCGCGCTGGCGAGCATTCCAGCTCGCGTTCATCCTGCTGAACCTGCCGGGTGTGGCCGACCCGGGCGATCCGAGCCGAGAGACGGTCGACCTCCTGTTCTTCCCGACCGGCGGCGGAAAGACCGAGGCGTACCTGGGCCTCGCCGCGTTCGCCATGGTGCTCCGGCGGCTGCGTCATCCTGAGGACCAGGGGCTGGCTGGCGCCGGAGTCAGCGTGATCATGCGCTACACGCTGCGGCTCCTGACGCTCGATCAGCTCGGTCGCGCCGCGGGGCTAGTGTGTGCGCTGGAGCTCGAGCGCGAGAAGGACCCCGAGCGGTACGGCACGTGGCCGTTCGAGATCGGGCTGTGGGTCGGCAAGGCGGCGACGCCGAATGTGTTCGGTAAGAAGGGCAAGGATCGCCCTGACTCGGCGCGGAGCAAGGTCAATCAATTCAAGAAGGACCCGAGGCACAAGCCTTCGCCCATCCCACTCGAGAATTGCCCGTGGTGCGGCGAGCGCTTCAAGCCGGCTTCCTTCACACTGAAGCCGACCTCCGATGCACCGCGCGAGCTCCGCATCGTTTGTGCGAGCTTCGAGTGCGAGTTCACGAGGGACAGAGCGCTGCCCATCGTCGCCGTCGACGAGTCGCTCTACCGCCGGCTCCCCGCCTTTCTGATCGCCACGGTCGACAAGTTCGCGTCGCTGCCTTGGGTGGGCGAGTCCGGAGTGCTGCTCGGCGGTGCGGATCGGAGTGATGGCCAGGGCTTCTACGGACCGGCGGATCCTGGCAGCGGCACTCGCCTCTCGGCGCCGCTCCCGCCGCCGGATCTGGTGATCCAGGATGAGCTCCACTTGATCGCGGGGCCACTCGGCACGATGGCGGGTCTCTACGAGACGGCGATCGAAGCACTCTGCGTGCGTGAGATCGACGGCCGTCCGATCCGGCCGAAGATCGTGGCATCGACCGCCACCGTGCGCCGGGCTCGGGATCAGATCCAGGCGCTCTTCGCTCGGCCGCAGACCCAGGTGTTCCCGCCACCGGGTCCCGATCGACGGGACTCCTTCTTCGCTCGCACGGTGCCGGTCTCCGAGTCTCCGGCGCGGCTCTACGTCGGCATCGCCTGCCAGGGCCGCAATCCCAAGGTCCTCATGCGGAAGACCTGGCTCGCCTTGATGGGCGCCGCGGAGCTCGCCTATCGCGAGGCCGGCGGGCACAAGAATCTCGAGAACCCCGCGGATCCGTACATGACCGTGCTCGGCTACTTCAACAGCCTGCGCGAGCTCGGCGGCGCCCGGCGGATCCTCGAGGAGGAGGTCCAGAACACCATCAAGTCGTATGGCATTCGCCGGCGAGTGGGAGAGGAGCGGCGGCTGTTCCAGGACCGCAAGACGTTCTCGGAGGTCGTCGAGCTCACCTCACGCGTCCCGACCGACAAGGTGTCCGAGGCCCACAGTCGCCTCCGCGCGGGCTTCCACGATATCGAGCAGCGCGTGGACTGCGCGATCGCGACGAACATGATCTCGGTGGGCCTCGATATTCCTAGGCTGGGGCTGATGGTCGTGCTCGGTCAGCCGAAGACGCATGCCGAGTACATCCAGGCGACCAGCCGCGTCGGCCGAGACAGCTCGCGCCCCGGCCTCGTGGTGACGCTGCTCAACATCCACAAGCCGAGGGACCGGTCGCACTACGAGCACTTCCGGCACTACCACGAGACCTTCTACCGTTCGGTCGAGGTGGGGAGCGTCACGCCGTTCTCGGCGCGCGCGCTCGATCGCGGATTCGCCGGAGCTCTCGTCGGCCTCGCCCGGCACCTGGATCCGCGCCTGTCGCCGCCGAAGGGGGCTGAGCAGATCTCAGCCGTTCGCGCCGAGGTCGAGCGTCGCCTCCTCGAAGTCCTCCGGGCGCGTCTTCAGGAGCAGCCCTTCGCGGACGAGCCCGAGCGCGAGGAGCGGCTGCGCAGCGTGCAGAACCGGATCGCGGATCTGCTCGACTCGTGGCTCTGGATCTACCAGGACTATCACGACGCCGGCGTTTCCTTGCAGTACCAGAAGTATGAGCTGGAGAAGCCGAAGCCGCTGTTGCGCGAGATGCTCGATACGAACTTCGAGTCGGAGCATCACCGCAAGTTCCGAGTCAACCGCTCGCTGCGAGACGTCGAGCCGGCCGTGAACCTCTTTCTGAAGAACGCCAGCGGCAAGCAGGTGGAGGACTGATCATGGGAAAGAAGGCGCACGGGCAGATCCGCCGCGGTCAGGTCATCACCACCTATGGGCCCGGCGCCTTGATCGATCTGCCGCGACACTCGGCGATCGTCGGCGGCCTCGACGAGTGGTCCAGCGACCTCGAAGAGATCACTGAGCCACGCCTGCAGCGAAAGCTTCAGGTCATGACGGGCATCGCCGCACCACGGTTGTACGCGCCGCCGCCCGACTCGAGTGACCCCAGTGAGACCAAGAAGGGCATCGGCGTCTGGGAGTTCCCTCAGTGGTTCGTGGTGCAGGAGGCACCGAGCACTCAGGAGCGCGAGCGCTCTCGTCGGCTCGTCGAGCGCAAGGCGTTGGATGAGAATAAGCGCTTCGACGGACGACCCGTGGTTGCCACGCGATTCGTGCGCGCATGCCCCAACGGTCACGTCGACGACCTGGACTGGCGCGGCTTCGTCCACGGGCCCGAGAGCACTTGCCGACAGCAGCTCTGGCTGGACGAGCGGGGCACCAGCGGTGATCTGGGCGATCTATTGGTGAGATGCGAATGCGGCACGACACCTCGCGGCCTGTACGAGGCCTCCGCCATCGAGACGAACTCGCTCGGCTTTTGCCGCGGCACCCGGCCCTGGCTCGGACCGTTCTCGAGGGAGGATTGCACGCAGCCGAGCCGCTTGCTGATCCGGACGGCCTCCAATGCCTACTTCCCTCAGGTGGTCAGCGTGCTCTCGCTTCCCGATCGCGGCAGCGAGGTGGAATCGGTCGTGCGGGAGCTGTGGGACGATCTCCAGATCGTCGACGAGGCCGCCGACCTCGCGTTCCTCAAGAAGAAGCCCAAGGTCTTCGACAAGCTCTCGCGCTTCGATGACACGGAGATCCTCGAAGCGATCCGGGCGCTCAAGGGAGGCGGCGAAGCGGAGCGGCCGGTCAAGCAGGTCGAGCTGGATGCCATCCTGGCGGCACCGGAGGGCTTCGGTGACGACGTCCCGGTGAACCCGGACTTCCATGCTCGCCGCCTACCCGACCACATCTGGCGCCGTTCGGAGCGGGCGGGAGGCATCGCTTCCGTCATTCAGCTCCACCGGCTCCGCGAGATCTTGGCGTTGATCGGATTCACGCGCTTCGAGGCCGTCACCCCTGACATTCACGGCGAGTACGAGACGGACGTTCAGCGCGCACCGATCGCGGAGGAGCCCGAGTGGTTTCCGGCCGTGGAGAATCGCGGCGAGGGAGTGTTCATTCAACTGCGCGCGGACGCTGTCTCGCAATGGCTCGAAAGGCCGGCTGTAGAAGAGCGACTCGCCGGCCTGAAGGCCGGGCACGATCGCTGGACGAAGGAGCGTGAAGTCAAACGCCCGTTCCCGGGTGGTCCTTATTTGCTCTTGCACACACTCTCCCACCTGCTCCTCCAATCGATCGCGATGCGCTGCGGCTACCCGGCGAGCTCCATCCGCGAGCGTATCTACGCCGATGAGGACGCGGGTCGCTTCGGGATCCTCCTCTACACGGGGAGCCCAGACGCCGAGGGAACGCTCGGCGGACTGGTGCAGGAGGGGCGACACCTCGAGGAGCATCTCCTCTCGGCATTGCGAACGGCGGCCCTGTGCTCGAACGACCCCATCTGTGCCCACCATGCGCCCGGCACCAGCCTGGAGGAGCGCTGGCTCCACGGCGCCGCCTGTCATGGCTGTGCCCTGGTAGCCGAAACGTCGTGCGAAATGCGCAATGACTACTTGGATCGCGCGCTGGTGGTGCCGGTGCTCGGCGTCTCGGGAGCGGCGTTCTTCGAGGTCACTCCATGATCGAAGGCCTCATCGATCTGCCGCCCCACCAGCGCAATCGCCTCGCCGCGGCCCTGGAGACAGGCATGCTGGCGGTGCCCTGCTCGGCGGCTTCGCTCCGATCCGTGCTCGGGACGAGCGAAAGCCAGGAGAGTATCTCGGCGGCCCTGCTCGAGCTCGATCGGCTGGGGGTCTCCGGGCGCGCTGCCGCCGCCTGGATCCGCACCGCCGGTGAGGCGGCCTCGCGAAGACAACTGCCCGATCTCGTCTGGTCGGGCCCCGAGGTGCCGGGCCTGCACGCTCGCGACACCCGGCGAGTGTTCGAGGAGCTGCTCTCGTCGGCGCGGCGGTCGGTCTGGGCGTGCTCATACGCCTTCTTCGATGGCCCCAGGGCCTTCGAATCGCTCGCAGAGCACATGGATCGGCATCCCGCGATCCAGGTCCGGCTGCTCCTCAACATCCAGCGAAAGTGGGGCGACAAGACCGAGGCCGATCGGCTCGTCCGGAAGTTCGCCGACCGCTTCTGGACCAAGGACTGGCCGGGCACCGCTCGCCCGAGTGTCTACTACGACCCCAGAGCCCTGGATCTGGACGGACCCGGCGGCGTGCTCCACGCCAAGGCCATCGTCGTCGACGATGAAGTCGCCTTCGTGACCTCGGCGAACCTCACCGAAGCCGCTTGGGACCGCAACATCGAGCTCGGGCTGCTGGTGCGCGATGCAGCGCTGGCCACGAGCATCGCCGTGCACTTCCGAACCCTGATCGAGCGCGGGCTGCTCCGGCCGTTGCCGACGGTGTGAGAGGAGCGGTTCAGTGCACAGACCATGCTGGGGAACGGATGGGGGAGTCGCGTATAAGCGGCGTCCGCATCATGGAGACTCGACTGAGTCAGCAAAGACTCGTTCCAGGCACTCGTCGGGAAAACCGAAGGTCGGTAAGCTTCGGGTAGCCAGACAGCCGAGTTTCTTGATGAGACCGCCGCAAGCCATTCGCCGACATGCTGAGGAATCGCAATGTCTGACATGCCCTGGAGAGATGCGATCATCGAGGTACTTCGCCGCGAAGGAGCCGCGATGCACTACACTGCGATCGCAGAGAGAGTGGTTGCTGAAGGACTTCGGGACTCGGTGGGCGCGACGCCTGCTGCGACGGTGAATTCGACGATCACTTGGTCTCTCAAGACCGAAGGCGAACAGTCTCCATTTCAGCGAGTCGCACGGGGGGAGTACTACCTGCGAAGTCTCGAGTCCGATTCTGTCTCTCCGACAGCCTCCGTGATGGAGCCGCTGGACACGGGTGATGAGCTCGAGGGACCGATCCACGCCTTCGGGATGTTCTGGGACCGGGATCAGGTTCTCTGGAAGAGCTCACCTGCGATTCTCGGCCTCCAGCAAATCGGCGCAGACCCCGTGGACATGTCGGGCCAACGCGGAGTCTACCTGCTCTATGACGGTCGAGAGGTCGTGTATGTCGGTCGATCAACGGAACGACCGCTCGGCAGTCGCCTCTATGAACACACCTATGATCGCCTGCGGACTCGGTGGGACAGGTTCTCCTGGTTTGGCCTCTGTGCGGTTGGGGATGATGGGCGCTTGACCGAACCGGAGGGCGGTCATACGTCGACCCAATTCATCACCGCCATGGAGGCACTCTTGATCGAGGCGCTGGAGCCTGGTCAGAATCGCCGGCGAGGAGACGGCTTTTCTGCTGTCGAGTTCATCCAGGCGGAGGACCCTGCCCTGAAAAAGGCTCGGCTGAGCGAGGTTATCGCGGAGCTTCAGTCCAGGCTGTGAAGCTCTAATCTCAGATGCGCGAAGGATTGCTCTCGACGAACAATCGACTGGACTCCCGGGGCTCAACGGGCTTCCGCCTTCAATTCGAAGGTAAATCCAAGCGGATGGGGTTCAAGAGGTCGGAGGTTTAAATCCTCTCGCCCCGACCACTGTTTCTCGAGGCTTGCCGCAGGCTCTTGATGTCGCGCGGTGGATGTCCACGAGGTCGGTTAGCTCGCTTGGCTGTCTGAGGCTTGCGCACAGTTTGTGGGGACCAGTGACGGACCCCGTCTTGGTCCATCGTGATCGTCTTCATTGAGGCGACCGCTTCACAGCAAGCCGTATCCGATGTCGGCTGCCGCGTTCTTCAGTACTCGGAGTAGAGTCGGATCCGACAAGGGGCGGTGGAAGAGCGGGGAGGTGGGCAGGGCATCGGTGGCTCGATCGTTGAGCGCGATGCAGGGTCGGTTCCCCCGCATCGACGAAGGGTAATGCAGACCTTCGAGATCGGGGAAGCCCTCATAAATCGCGGCCGCCCAGCGCCGGGCGCGATCGCGTCGCCCTGTGTTGAGGGCCATTGACGCGCCCGCTCGCGTCGGCCAGGTGCCCGTCAGATCGAGCAGTTTCAGGGGCCGGTCCGTCTCGAAAGCGACGAGCCAGGGGGATCGCGCTGTTCGGTCGATCAACCGCGTCTCTTGGAATACCTCGGCGAGGCATGTCGGACCAGCCAGGGCAACGTACAGGATCGCCTTTCCCTGAAGGCGAGGGGGCTCGTCATGGTGATCGAAGCGGCTGCTCGAGAGGGGACCGAAGGAGCGGAATCCATTCCAGGTCGTCGGGTGACGGCCGCCCCGGAAATAGACTCTCCAGGCGAGGGCTCCCTTCGGCAAAGCATGGACATCGGCCCGAATCTTCGAGAGCTCAGCGACCGACGGCGGCTCGGGGAGCTTCGCCACTTCAGATGTCGGCCGCCAGCCTGGCGGCGACCTCGGGATCCTGTCCCGACCGAAACCAATCGAGTGGAGTCAGCGGCTCTTCGTCGACCTGGAGGTCGGGATTGGGAGCCGTGAACCAGTGGTAGACCGCGACGGGGTGGAGGTCGGAATCGAGGTTCGCGATCGCTTCCTCGATACCAGGCACGACTCCTTTCGCAGTGAATTGGAACAAGGGAAGACGCCATTTTCCATCGGCGTGAATGCCATAGAGACTCGGCGGCTTCGAGGTGAGCTTCTGGCGGATGCGGCTCGGATTGACGCCGAGTCGCTCGCCGGCTTCTCGTGTCGTCAGGCTAGTCTCGAGGAGAGCGGCATAGCTGGCGATGGTCCGCGCCAGTGGATCCTTGCGCCGAAGTCGCCGAGGCTCCGTGTCGAAGCCGCCCCTCTTCAGGACCTCGATCTCGGCCTGTGGCAGATCGCTGAGTCCGTCCTCGGGAAACAGCGTCGCCATCATCTCTCGAATGGCGACCTCCACCATTGGAGGTAGGTCGGTCGGTGAAACGTCGAGGCCGTGCGCGTGGAGGAAGGCTCGGGTCTCTTTGAAAGTCTTCGATGACATGGCTAACGCTTTCTAACGACACGAGGAAGCGCCAGGAGTATACCCTTCCAGGTGGGACCAGGCAAGGCACTCCCGTGGCCTCATGATCTGCGAAGGGCCCGAGAAAGGCATCTCCGACGCCGTCTCTCTGATCGAGATCCTTGCCGATCCAGCCGGTTCTGGGAGGGATGGGTTGCACTGGAAAGGTCAGCACCGGACCATGGAGCCGCACTTCGGAGAGTGAGCACTTCCCACCGGGCCAAGGAGGCCGTTCCGCGTGAGAGCTGATCGAGATCGTATCGTCTTGTCACCCACCGACCTCGCCGATCACTTGGGGTGTCGGCACTTGACGCAGCTCGAGCTATTGGCGGCTAGGGATCCAGGGCGGAGGGTGGCGCGGTACGACCCGTTTCTCGAGGTATTGCAGCGGCGTGGGGATGCGCACGAGCAGGAGTACGTCGGGCGATTGTCGGCGGAGGGGAGGTCGGTGGTTGATTTGCGCTCCGATCAGCGCCTCGAGGCCACGTGTGCGGCAATGCGTGACGGGATCGATGTCATCGTGCAGCCGCTCTTGGAGCATGGTGGCTGGCGCGGGCGAGCCGACGTGCTGCGGCGAGTGGAGGCTTCGAGCGAGCTGGGCGATTGGTCGTACGAGGTCGTTGATACGAAGCTCGCGGCCGAGACCAAGGCGGGCACGCTGCTTCAGCTTCTTTGCTATGCCGAGCTGGTGTCGGAGCTGCAGGGGGTGATGTCGCGGTGGGTGCACGTCGTCACGCCACTCGAGGAGCAGAGCTACGAGACGGCGCGGTATGGGGCCTACACGCGGTGGATTCGTCGGCGGCTGGGGGCGGCGATCGAGGGCGGCGACGAGACCTATCCGGATCCCGTGCCGCGCTGCGACACGTGCAATTGGTGGACGGAGTGCGATCGGCGTAGGCGAGCGGATGATCATCTCTGTCTCGTGGCGGGCATGCAGACGCTGCACGTCCGGGAGCTCGGCCGGCAAGGCGTGACGACGCTCTCGGCGTTTGCCGGGCTGGAAGCGCTTCCCGAATCGCCGGCCGCGGGCTCGGTGGCGACCTTTGACAAGCTCCGCCATCAAGCGCGATTGCAGGTCGCGGCTCGAGGCGGCGGGCCGCCGCCGTTCGATGTGCTCGAGATCGAGGACGGGCGAGGATTGACGCGGCTGCCGAAGCCGTGTTCTGGAGACGTCTTTCTCGACTTCGAGGGCGATCCCTTTGCCATGGACGGGGGGCTCGAGTACCTGACGGGCTGGTGCTGGCGCGGTGAGGACGGGGCGCTCCGTTACGAGCGCGTCTGGGCGATGGATCGTAGCGCCGAGCGCCGAGCGCTCGAACGGTTTCTGGGCTTCGTGGAACAGCAGTGGGATCATTGGCCGGACTTCCATGTCTATCACTTCGGTGAATACGAGGCGTCTGCATTGAAGCGCCTGGTGCCTCGGCATGACACGGGGACGGAGCTGCTCGACCGCTTGCTGCGCGGCGGGCGGCTCATCGATCTGCACAAGGTCGTTCGTGAGGGCTTCCGGATCGGCGTCGAGCGCTACGGCCTCAAGGAGCTCGAGGCGCTCTCGGGATACGATCGAGCACAGGATCTGCGTGATGCGGCGCTGGCGAGGCGCTCGTTCGAGCTGGCGCTCGGGCTCGAGGAGCTCCAGCGCATCGATGCGACCACGCGTGAGACGATCGAGCGCTACAACCGGGAGGACTGCGAGTCGACACTGTGGCTGCGCGACTGGCTAGAGGCGCGGCGCGCCGAGGAGATCGGCAAGGGGAGCAAGATCCCCAGGCCATTGCCTGCCGAGGACGAAGCCTCCGAGAGCGTGTCGGAGCGCGATGCGCGCATCGCCGAGCTGGCGGCGCGTCTGCGCGAGGGTGTTCCCGATGATCCAGGCGAACGCAATGAAGAGCAGATTGCCCGCGCGCTCCTCGCCGATCTGGTCGGTTACTTCCGCCGCGAAGATCGCTGTCAGTACTGGGAGAAGTTCCGGCTCCGCGACCTCGAGATGGACGGGCTCTTCGAGGACCGCGAGGCACTCGCCGGGCTCGAGTTCGTCGAGGTGCTCCCGAAGGTGGGCAAGGCAAGGAATCCCGTCCATCGTTACCGGTTCGAGCCGCAGGAATGCGCGCTCAAGGTTGGGGATGCGATGTGCTCACCCGCTGTCTTCTCATCGGAGATCGAGAAGATCGGCACGGTGCAGGCGATCGACCTCGAAGACGGCATCTTGGACGTGAAGATGCGTGGAGATACGGCCCACCTTCATCCCACGGCCGTCTACCGAGACCCGATCGTCAAGGCCAAAGCCCTCGAGGAGTCGCTCCTCGCGTTCGCCGGCAGCGTCATCGAGCACGGCTTCGAAGGAGCCGCCGAGCAGCTCGCTCCCGCCGTCGATCTCCTCCTGCGCCGCCCACCTCGCCGCGGCGAGGACACTGGGTATGAATTGGTAGAACCCGGAGAACATGCATCAACGGCAGCCCTGCGGCTGGTCTCGGAGCTCGAGGGCGGAGTGCTGGCGATCCAAGGTCCACCGGGCTCGGGCAAGACCTACACCGGCTCCCGGATGATCGCGACGCTGGTGAAGCAAGGAGCGCGCGTTGGTGTCACGGCGGTCAGTCACAAGGTGATCGAGAATCTGCTCTGCGGAGTGGCGAAGGCCGCTGAGACCGACGAGTTTCGTGTCGATGTCGAGCTGGTGCACAAGACCCGCCACGAGCCAGGTGACTCGCGTATCACGGCGACCGATGACAATGGCAAGGCTCTGGACGCCATATCGCCCGGCACCGTCGTCGGTGGCACAGCCTGGCTCTGGTCGCGAGACGAAGCCGTTGGCGCACTCGACTATCTCTTCGTCGACGAAGCCGGCCAGATGTCGCTCGCCAGCGTCCTGGCCGTCTCGCGCGCTGCCAAGAACGTCGTCCTACTCGGAGACCCGCAGCAGCTCGACCAGCCTAGCCGGGCCGCGCATCCGGGTGGCAGCGACGTCGCCGCGCTCGTGCATCTCGTCGGAACCGAGCACAAGACGCTGCAAGCCACACAAGGCCTGTTCCTCGACGAGACCTATCGCCTCTGTGATCCCATCTGCGAGCTCACCTCGGAGCAGTTCTACGAAGACCGCCTCCAGCCTGCGGCCGGCGCCGGCGCGCAACGCCTCGTGGGCGAAGGTCCGTTCAACAAGCCCGGGCTCCACCTGATCGAGGTCGCTCACGAGGGTAATCAGGCATCGTCGCAGGAAGAGGTGGTCGAAGCCGTGCGCACACTCAACCGGCTACTCGAGACCGCCAAGCACTGGATCGACGACAAAGGCGAGAAGCATGACTTCAAGGCCGACGACATCCTCGTCGTCGCACCCTACAACGCCCAAGTCGCCAAGCTCCGCTCCGCCCTGAATCCGCTCGGCATCCACCGCGTCGGCACCGTCGACAAGTTCCAGGGCCAGGAGGCGCCCGTCGTCCTCTACTCCTGCACCAGCTCCTCGCCCGTGGACGCGCCTCGCGGAATGAGTTTCCTCTACGACCCGCACCGCTTCAACGTCGCCACCAGCCGCGCCCGCTGCAGCGTGATCCTCCTCGCCAGCCCCGCCCTCTTCGAGCCCGAGTGCCGCTCGCCAGAGCAGGTCGAGATGGCGAACGTCTTTTGCCGGTATCGGGAGCTGGCGCGGAGTGATCCTCAGTGAGACGAGCTCAGGATTCGTCGTCTAGCAGGGCTGGGAGATCCCGGGCGCCATGGAGGAATCGAACGACTTCGAGATCTTCGCCATCGGAGCGATAGAACAAGAGGTAACTCTCGAAGTCCTTCAGTATCCAGGAACGTACTTCCTGAGCCCGTGGAGAACAAAAGGCTCTGCGCCGTCCGGCTCGAGGGTTCTCGAGGAGGAGCTCGATGGCCTCCTCCACCGCATCGAGCAGGCGCTCGGCCGCAGTGGGGGACTCGGCACCAAGGTGAGCGTACGCCTCGGTGAGGTCTTCCTCTGCACGGCAGCGCCAGATCACCCTCCCGGCCATGTGCTCCTCTACTGGGCTTTGCGGCGCTTGGCGAGCTTCTTCTTGAGCGTGCTTCGAAGGTCTTGCCAATCTTCGTCGGTCATCTCGCGAGCCGGCGAGTCGAGCCCCTCGAGGATCTTTCGCTCGAGCTCTTCCTGCTCGCGTGCGCGCTGGTCCGCGTGGATGAGCCGCCGGATGTACTCGCTCGGCGTGCTGCACCCCGTCGCGGTGGCCTGAGCTTTGACATAGGCCTTCAAGCTGGCTGGGAGGGACACGGTCATGCTGGTCAGGTCTTTGTCGGCGCTCATGTTTGGAGCTTATCCCTCCTGTTAAGAACTGTCAATTATTCACAGCACCGGATGGCGACGCGGACGACCCGAGGACCGTTCTGACCGGGCCGGCGCTGCCTAGAGCTCGGCTTGGCGTCGGCCGGGAGAGACGAGAGCCCGAAATCATGCCGAGGCCCGATCGCATCGCGAAGAACGCCTCGGTTATCTTCGGTGACTCATGACTAGGCTCCATTCGTCTCGTGGCCGAGCACGTCACGGCGACCGGCTTGATCCCGATCCGGATGATCTACAATGTCCAAACGCCCCCTCGGCCTCTACGAGGCACTCCTCACTTCGGCCTTGAAGCGCGAGCTCGAGGAAGCGCTCGGGGAGGATCGCGTTCAGGATCGCGTCGCCCTTCGCGCGGCCGAGGCCGCGGAGCGGTTGGGTTGGCACTTGGGGGCGGTGGTGCGGCGTTCTCTGGAGGGCGTGCCGGAGAAGAAGCGAGTCACCGCTGGTATTCGTCTGGCGCGGGACCTCATCGAGTGGATCGATCGAAGCATCGAGGGCTCTGAGGTGCTCGATGACGTTCCGCTCGAGCCCGGTGAACTGCTTCAGGCGATCTCGGGGCATCGGCCCGACGGAAGCGTGAAGAGGATCGCGCCACCATTGATTCCGTTGTTGGACACGACTCTTCTGACGAACTCGCCCGGTGAACCACGCGTGGGTCGTCAGATCGAGACCGAGATCGAGTCGGCGGACCGCATCGATGTCGTCATGGCCTTCATCCGACGGACGGGGATCGCCCCGGTTCTGGCGGCGCTGCGACGGCACTGCGAGCGAGGACGACCGCTTCGGTTCCTCACGACGACCTACACCGGGTCGACCGAAGCCGCCGCCCTCGAAACGCTCACGGCTGCAGGAGCCCAGGTCCGTGTGTCGTATGACACCAGTCTCACGCGACTCCACGCCAAGGCCTGGTCGTTCCGACGGGACTCCGGGTTCTCGACGGCCTACATCGGCTCCTCGAACCTCACTCACTCCGCGCAGGTCACCGGGCTCGAGTGGAACGTTCGGGTTTCCGGCGTCCGAAACCCGGACGTCATCGAGAAGGTCGAGGCGGTGTTCGAGAGCTACTGGACCTCGGGAGACTTCGTGCCCTTCGAGGCCGAGCAGTTTCGCGAGCGGACCCGGGGCGTTCGTCGAGACATCACTGCGCTGCTACCGCCGACCGAGCTGCGACTCGAGCCGTTTCAAGAGCGTTTGCTCGAAGAGATCGCGGTCGCCCGGAGCCAGGGCCGGCATCGCAATCTGTTGGTCTCCGCGACGGGTACGGGCAAGACCGTCATGGCCGCGATCGACTATGCGCGCCTCCGTGAGACGCTCCCACGGGCCAGGCTCTTGTTCGTCGCTCACCGTCAGGAGATCCTCCAGCAAAGCTTGCTGACCTTTCGCCATGCGCTTCGGGATTCGGCATTCGGCGAGCTCTGGGTCGGCGGCGAGCACCCGGAGCGATTCGCTCACGTGTTCGCTTCGATCCAGAGTCTGAGTGCCTCCGGTTTGGCACATCTCTCGCCGGAGCATTTCGATGTGGTGATCGTGGACGAGTTCCACCACGCCGCCGCTCCCTCGTACCGGGCGCTTCTGGATCACGTGCGGCCGCAGGAGCTGATCGGTCTCACCGCCACGCCCGAGCGAGCCGACGGGCTTCCCGTCTTGGACTGGTTCGAGGGCCGCATCGCGGCCGAGCTGCGACTCTGGGATGCCATCGATCAGCATCGCTTGGTCCCGTTTCTCTACTACGGCATTCACGACGGCGTGGACCTCCGGGAGATCCCTTGGAAGCGCGGGCGAGGATACGACGCGGGCGCGCTCACTCACGTCTTGACCTCCAGCGAGCGGTGGGCTCGTCAGGTGCTCGACAAGCTGATCTCCCACGCCGACGATCCGAAGCGGATGCGCGCGCTCGGGTTCTGCGTCAGCGTCGAGCATGCCCGGTTCATGGCGCGCGTGTTCCGAGACGCCGGTATCGAGGCGGAGGCGGTCTGGGCGGATACCGCTCACGCCGATCGCCAATCCGCGCTTCGGAAGCTGGCCGATCGTCAGATCCAGGTGTTGTTTTCGGTCGACCTCTTCAACGAGGGGGTCGATCTGCCAGCGGTCGATACTCTCTTGCTTCTCAGACCGACCGACAGCCCGACGTTGTATCTGCAGCAACTGGGCCGTGGGCTCCGCCGGGCTCCGGGTAAGGCTGTCTGCACGGTTCTCGATTTCGTCGGAATGCACCGGACTGAGTTTCGCTTCGATCGCCGTTTTCGGGCCCTCCTGGGTGGGAGTCGCCAGGCACTCGTTCGCCAGATCGAAGACGGCTTCCCCTTCCTGCCCGCCGGATGTCACCTGGAGCTCGATCCGGTCGCGCAGAGCATCGTGCTCGACAACATCCGCCAGGCGTTGCCTTCACGCTGGAACGCCAAAGTGGACGAGCTTCGGCGGTTGGCTGAGGAGGCGGAGAGTCGCGACGTCTCCTTGGCGACGTTTCTTCAGGCTAGCGGGTTGGAGACCGAGGACGTTTATCACGGCAACAAGTCCTGGTCAGACCTCCGGGAGGCGGCAGGACTGCCGGTGGAATCGGCGGGACCGAAGGAGGAGGTCCTCCGGCGCGCCTGCGGGCGGCTCCTGCACGTCGAGGACGCCGTGCGAATCGATGCCTGGCGATCATTCCTCAGAAGCGACGCGCCTCCCGAGCCGGCGACGATGCACGAGCCACAGCAGCGATTACTGCGAATGCTGGTGGTTTCGTTGCTCGACCGCTCGGTGAAGAAGGGGACGACTCTGGAGGAGGGTGTCGAGCTCCTTTGGCAGCACGCTGCCACCCGCCTCGAGCTCCTCGAGCTCTTGGACCTGCTGCGGCAGCGCATCGATCACGTGCAAAAGCCTCTCGTCGAGCTCCCAGACGTCCCGTTGCAGGTGCACGCCCGCTACACCCGCAAGGAGATTCTGGCTGCCTTCGGTGTCGGCGAAGGCGCCCGCATCGCGGCTTGGCAGACGGGGGTGTATTGGCTGCCCGATCCGGGCGTGGACTTGCTGGCCTTCACGTTGGACAAGACGAGCGGTGGCTTCTCACCGACGACGCGCTACCGCGACTACGCGATCAACCGAGAGCTCATCCACTGGGAGAGTCAGTCGACGGTGCGAGCGGAGTCCGACACGGGACGGCGCTACCAGGAGCACCGAAGGATAGGGACGCAGGTCCTTCTCTTCGCACGCATGACGACCGCGGAGCGCGCCTTCTGGTTCTTGGGACCCGGATCCTTTGTGACTCACCGGTCGGAGAAGCCCATGGCAATCACCTGGAAGCTTCAGCATCCACTTCCGGGAGATCTCTTCGCGTCCTTCGCGGCTGCGTTGGCTTGACTGAAGGGCCTGAAACCGATGCCGGCCGCTCTGCGGCATTCATCCCGAAAGCCAGCTGAGTCAGGAGCTCATTGGGAGGCAGATCCAAGCGGATGGGGTTCAAGAGGTCGGAGGTTCAAGTCCTCTCGCCCCGACCATCTTCTCCGGTAAGCGGTGACGGGTGAATTGGTATCCGGCCCAAGCGGGGTGATGGGTGTTTCGGTAGCCGGCCCGCTGACAGCAGACCGCTCACCGAAATCAATCCGGATCCCCACTCAGCACCCAGCCGGCCCAGTCGCGGATCGAGTAGACCGGCTCACCGTCCGCATCGAGCTGCTCGCGCAGCTTGCGCTTAGCATTCCACAGCGCCTGGGCCTTGGGCTCCTTCAGCACCCACAGCCGGCGGTAGAACTCGGTCATCAGCTCGCGCGTCGCTTCGTCGGAGACCATCCAGAGCGAGGTAATCGCCGTGCGGACGCCGGCGGCGTGCAGCGCCGTCTGCAACGACGCGATACCCTGTCCGCCGCGGCGGAGGCCGACGTTCGTTTGACAGGCGGACAAGACGCACAGCTCGACGCCGGAGAGATCCATCGCGCTGATCTCTTCGGCGGTCATGACACCCCGCACGCGGCCGTACATGTCCGCCGCGCCGTTGGCGCCGGCGAAGGCGAGCCCGCAGAGGAGCGAGGGTGCCAGGCCGATGACTTGGTCTCTGAGAGAAGAACCCATGATGCCCATGTTCTCGTCGATGACGCGATCATCCACGGTCGAGGCCACCGACTCAGGCGCGAACCAGCCGTGCGTCGCCAGGTGGAGAAAGCGAACAGTGGGCGCCAGCTTCTCGAACGCATCGCGGGAGGCCTTCCGGCGCGTCAGAACCATCGGTTCGGGTGCGTCTTCCTCTTCGAAGGCATCGAGAAAGTACTCCCCCACGACCTCTGCCTCGCCGCGGGTGCCCGGCAAACGACCAAAGGTCCATTCGTAAGCTCGACCTTTGGAGCCACGCAGCGCGGAGAGACTCGCACCGCCACGGTTCGAGGGCCTCTCCATCTTTGCCACGAGTCCATTGTCCAGATTGACCGGCTCGCCATCGTAGGAGATCCCCCCCATGGACAAGACAGAGGGCGCATTCCGTGGCAGCGAGTCTGCCACCGTGAGCTCCGAGAGAGCATTGAGGCTCACGATCTCGAGCGAGTCCCCCAGCACACCGCCGCTAGAAGGCAGAGCATCGAGCGGCACGAACTGGCCGACCTCCTCATCGAGAGCTTCCCCCCCGGCGCAGTTCACAGCTTGATTGTAAGAGGTCTTGTTCAAACCACAACTTTTATCCCGGAACGAACTTCGGGCTCGTCGTACTAGAGCGCATCGAGCATCGAGTTGACGGCTTCGACCAACTCAGATCGCCGGGTCTCCAGGAACTTCGGGTACTGGTCGAGTCGCCACAGGTCTGGGTCGATCGGAACACACTGTGAGAGCAGAGCAGCCTCGCCGCGCTTCTTCACCACATCCAGAAGGTACTCCTCTGGGAGGGCGGCACTGATGCGTCGATTCGTCTTGCCACCGATGAAGGCGAAGTTGGCGATCTCGTTGACCTGCCTCTTGTCATAGAGGTCCTTGATGCGAGCGCGCGGGAAGATGTGATGGGACTGGATGACGTGCTGTTTTCCTCGGTGCCGGAGAGAGAGGGCGAGCCCCGTTTTCCAATCTCGGGCGTCCTTCCCTTTCAGGGCGATGAAGACGAGCGCATACAGACCGCTCGCCTTTCCCCGTCCCTTGATGTCCCCAACATTGAACCGAAGCCTCCCGAAGGCTTGCTCCAGGTTTTGGAGGAGCGACGCCGGGCCACCGACCTTGCGGATTCGAGACAGGTCGGCGTCGAGTTTCGTCTCGGCTGATCCCGAGAAATAGCCTCTGCCCGAACCGACGTAGACCCATTCGAGAAGGCGACGCTCCTCGTCTTTCGTGAAGCCCTCACTCGACTGGCTGTACAGATACGCGATCGCCAAGATGAAGAAGGGAGAGGAGAGGAGTGAAATGTCCTCGATTCCTCCGTTAGTGCGAAGAAAATTGATGGCGAAGCGCAGTCCCTCCTTCGCGTTCTCCCATCCGTTCTGCAATCGCTGAATCCCGATCCGGGCGACGGAGTTGAAGCGGCACTGGCCGGAGGCGAAGACGACCATTGCCCGAGTAAGGACACCGAGATCCAGATCGAAGCCACTTTCCCTGCACTCCTCCTGAAAGCCCTCCATGAGAGGCATCAGATTCCGCCAACGAGCCGTGATCTGTGCGAGAGCGAGATCCGAGGACCGTAGCTTCACCCCGAGCGAGTTGACCCGAACGAAGATCTCGGCGACCTCCACGTAGCTCAGGTTTCGGTCGAGCAAGTGCATCACGTAGGGGTAGCTCCGAATCCCGCGAAGGCGTTGGAGCCGGTCCGTGTACTTCGAGTACCGAGGGTCGTCAAACCCCGTGACCCCGGCCTTCCTCAAGAACTCAGCGTCGCCCGTTGCTTGCATGACGCTGGTCACAGAGACCCAGTTGGGCAGCGACGCCATCGCCTTGCTCCCGACCACGAAGGTGAGCTGTCTGAGTCGCTCGTGGAGGCTCTCGCCCTCCTCTTCTTCGTCCTCCTCCTCGACCTCATCCGCATCAACGGAGTCCTCAATTCCGTTGCCGTCGTCATCCTCTTCAACCTCGACCACCTCCTTCAAGGAATCGGGGTGATCCAAGTTGAACAGGATGTCAATCGGGCGCTTCCTGCCGCGAACGTGAATGGGCTCGCCCCGCAAGACTGCCGACAGCGACGTAAGCCGTTGCTGGCCGTCGAGCAGGAGCTTCGTCGTCAGGGGGGAGCTTTCTTGTTCGACAGCAAGATCTCTCGATGGCTGCTCTTCATGGGTCTCCCATACGAGGATCGCTCCGCTGGGGTAGCCACGATACAGCGAGTCCAGAAGGTCCCGGACACGCGGAGCGCGCCAAACGTAGCGGCGCTGCATCTCGGGAAGGCGCAGTTCGCCACGACTAATCATGGCGACCAGCTCGCCAACAGTGAGATCGGTCTTGTTCATCGTTCAAGTCTGGTTCTTGGCGGATGCAAGCCGCGCTCCCGAAGAATGAAGGAGCGGTCTAGGGAGTGACTCCGCCAGCGAGATCATCGCAACACCCGCATTAGCTGGGCCACGACGCGCAAGTCACCCTCCGCATCAGTCTCCAGCACGATCGGCTCGAATGTCTGGTCGGTTGAGTCCGGGTTGAGAACGACCCGGGTGTGCCGCCACGACCCGTCGTCCAGTTGCTCCTTCTCGCTCTCGTAAACCTTCACGGTGTACTGGCCACCGACCTCGGCGTCCTGAATGTCTCGGTGCTGGACGAGCACGACCTTGCCTTGCCGGGAGCCCTTCGGGTTCAGTCGCCAGAGACACCATGAGCCACTGGGGATGCGTCGGTTCATCGACTCGCCGGTGACGCGCGCGATGAAGGTCCCGCGATCATGCCTGCCGGGTGGAGCAAGGGCAGCCCAGTGGTAGTTCTCTGGGTTGTTGACCGGGCCATCTCCCAAGATCTCCTCTATCACGCTCTCCTCTCCGAAGGTCCCCGCCGCGACCAGGAGGTCGTCGTAGACCGGCACGCAGTTCTCGAACGGCAGTGCGTCAGGGGGCTCGATGCGCTGAAACGGAATGATCTCGGCTGGAGTCCTCTCCTGCGTCTTGGTGTACTGACCTGCCAAGAAGGTGAGCGACATTTGCTCCTTTATCTCAGCGTCGGGGATGAGCAGGTACTTCCACGGCTTGCCGCTCGTGGTCTGCGTGTACTCGGTCGCGTGGCGGCACCAGACGATCGCGGCGTCGGCCTTTGAGAGCACCTTCTCGTCCTCCAGCTTGTCGGCCTGCTTGACCTCGCAGAGGTAGAGGCCATCGGTCGCCTCCACGACGAAGTCGGGCTCGTAGAGGCTGCCCCCCTTGAGCTGAATCTGAAAGGCGGTCCTCCCCGGCTTCACCCACTTCTGAACTTCGGGGTCGCTCTCCAGTACGACTGCGAAGCGACGCTCGGAGTCAGAGTGGAACTTCTGGTGGGGGTACAGGCACTTCTGGAAGCCGCCGAAGAGCATCTGCGAGATTCGCCGCTTGTCCTCGACGAGTTCGCGGAAGTGGCGGACCTTCTCGCTCGGGCGTACAGGGAAGGTCTGGGGCTCCAGGGCACGGTGACCGCTCAGGACCTTCGCCTCGTAGCCGGTCGCGTGCTCGCGTCGATGCGCGGCCATCTGCGCATGGACCAGCCTGCCGATATGGCGCTGGTAGTAGATCAAGACGTTCCGCACGTCCTCTTCATCGGAGATGTAACTGCGGAGGTGATCCACGAGCTGACCCGCGAGCCTGTAGAGCAGGTCGGCCGTGGAGTCGTAGTCCACGTCGTCGAACCCGATGAGGGCGCTTACGACATGGTCCTCCAGACGAGCCTCGCGCACTCCACCTCCAACTGTGGTGAGGTGCTCCCGCTCGTGCGTCTTGAGGTGCTGAACGATGATCTCTTCCTTCACCGGCTGGAGGTGGATGTTGCCGGTGTCGAGGTCGAACTCGCCGTAGGTGATGGTCACCTCGCCGGTCGGGATCACGGTGATGGTCGGAACGTCGATCGACCGTTCGACGTAAGCCTCCGTCGCCTTTGAGACGACCTCCTCGATGCTCTCCGAGAAGCCCGGCAGGTCTTCTTGCTGGGCCGTAGGCACGGTCAACCGGACCTTCTCGGCGATCTCCTTCTGAACAGCGGGCTCCAGGAGCTTCGTCGCTGAGGGCAAGCGCGTCTTTTCCGTGATGGCCTTGAGGGTCGCTGATGCGATCGCCTTATCCGTGGGCGACTCGAAGACCGGCTTGGGAGCTTGCGGAGCCTCGGCACCTTCCTTGGCTCCTTCCACGATCGGCTCGGCCGCCGGTGCGTGCACGCCCAAGATCTGTTCGATGACGGGCTTGACAGCGATCGGCTGCGGGGCATCGGGTGCCCCATCCTTGTCGAGTTCGATGGTGTCGATCCGGCGAATGACAGAGTCCTCCCGGTTCGCCTCATCGACGATCTCCTGGAACTTGTCGTGCGCGACGATCGTGAGTCGATCGACCGCCTGCACTCCCGTGCGCTGCCCGAACGGCAGGCGAAGGCCGCGCCCGATCGACTGCTCGATCAAGGTCCGGGCGTTCGCGGCGCGCAGAGGGACGATCGTGTAGAGGTTCGTGACATCCCAGCCCTCCTTGAGCATGTTGACGTGAATGACGATCTCGGTCGGCTCTTCGGGGCTCTCGACCGCAAGCAGTCGCTCGACCGTTTCCTCTTTCTCCTCTCCCTTGAGGGCCGAGTGCACCTCGATCACGCGCTCGGCGTAGCGACCCTCGAAGAAGGTCTCCGACTTGAACATCTCGATCAAGCTGGAGGCGTGCGTCGTGTCCCTGGCGATGACGAGCATGAACGGCTTGACGACGGGTTTGCCGTGCTCGTTCGCGTAGATCAGGAGGTCCGTCTTGACCTGTTCATGGAGCCGGACGCCGTCCTCAAGCTTGATGCGCTCCAGCTCTTCATCGGAGTGTGCCTTGCTGTCGAAGTCCTTGCGGGTCGCTACGGCAGGTTGCTTCACGAACCCGTCGTCGATCGCCTGGGCGAGGGAGTAGCTGTAGGCGATGTTCTTGAACCACTGCGGCCCCCGGGCGGACTCCACGAACGGCGTCGCTGTAAGCTCCATGCCGAGGATGGGATGCAGCTCGTTGATAGCCTTCATACCTGCATCTGCGCGATACCGATGCGCCTCGTCCATAAGGAGCACGAGGTCGGGCAGCGCCGCGAGGTAGTCGTAGTAGGACTCACCGATGTACTCCGCCAGCCGCTTGATGCGCGGCGCACCGCTCCCGCGTGCCGACGAGCGCACCTCCTTGTTGATCTTGGAGATGTTGAAGACGTTGACGTGGACGGCGTCGTCTCCGAATAGCCGTCCCTGCATCCCTGCCTCTGCGCGAACACCGATCCCCGTGTCGTAGTTGTCTCCGGTTACAACGACCGGCGGAGTAGTAGCGAAGGCGGAGAGCCCCTGGAAGACGTACTTCGGAGTCCCCGGCGTGAAGTCGGCGATGAGTTTGTTGTAGATCGTCAGGTTCGGCGCGAGCACGAAGAAGTGGCGGCTTCGCCCTGTCTGGTACAGGTAGGCGATGAACGCGCCCATGAGGCGCGTCTTGCCGACGCCGGTGGCAAGCGCGAAGCAGAGGGATGGGAAGTCGCGCTCGAAGTCCGACACGGTTGGGTACTCGTCGTGGATGACACGTAGAGCCGCGTCCAGATCTGGTTCCTTCTTGGGTGGGGCGATCTCACATACGCGGGCAAGGATCTCAAGGGAGTCTCGCTGAGGCTCTCGCAGGCTCAAGCGCCCGGCGATGGAGTTGACTTCGCGGCTCATCAGCTTTCCTCCTCCCCGAAGAGCGTCATCTCTTGCACCGCCGGTGGCTTCCGTTTCGCCCTCGTCGTCTTCTTCGTTTCCTCTGCCGTATCCTCATCCGCTTCAAGAGGCAGTCCCTCACTCAGGATGCTCTCGACGTTGAGGGAGTAGTCATCCCGGCCCCATTCGCAACGGGAGAGCACAGCCGCCGGGATCTTCGTGATGGTCAGGTTCTCAAACTCGTCGGGGTCTGCTCGGAACGCCGAACAGCAGACGAGCAATGTGCGATCTGGGCCAACTTCCGCGCTTAGAACTTGGAGCTGCGCGTGCGTCAGAGTCTGCGTCGTGACGTAGATGTAGTCGCGCTCGGTGGATTGGCCCTGCTGCCAGTAACTGGTGGAGTTCGGTGCGTAAGTGAAGCCCTCCAGCTTGCACATCGCTTCGGCGAGCATCTCGCCGTTGTACTGATCGCTAATGATCCAGTTGCCCCACTTGTCACGCCGAAGCAGGGATGGGGCTAGACGAGCAAATCGAAAGCCGCCTCCGCCATCCCAAGCCACTTCCTCAGTGATCCCTACGTCATCTTCACCATCGGCGATCCTCTGCAACCGAGGAGCAATGTGCGTCATGCAGTGGTCACCAAGTTCAACCATGATCCAGCGTCGTCGCATTTTGTGAGCGACGGCACCGGTAGTTCCAGATCCCGCAAATGAGTCGAGAACGATGTCTCCCGGCTGGGTTGCTAGATCGAGGATTCTCTTCAAGAGCCTCTCCGGTTTCGGCGTCGCAAACGGAGCTTCTGGATTGGCTCGCTTCGCCTCCTCTCTTGCCTCGTGGTTGTTCCCGACATCCGAATGAAGCCAGACCGTTGGTGCAGGCGGGCCTTCGATCTTGAGTTCGGCCAAAAAGGTCTTCCGGGCAGGGTTAGCCTTGCCATCCGCGCCAAACCAGATTTCATCTCCTTCGTCCAGCTCCCGAAGCTTGTGATCTGGAAACCGAGGAGAGGTGCCTGCCGGTGCTGACCACACGACTCCATTCTTGAACCGGAACGTGAATGCTTGCTCCTTCTTTGACCCCTTGCGCTTCGCGTACAGCGGAGTTGCCTTCCACGGACCCTTGGGGTGGTTGTCCGGGTTCCGGTAACGCGCGTTCATCGCCTCAGTTCGTGGCAAGCGATATGGTCGCCAGATCTCCTTGTTGCGAGCGTAGATCAGTACGTGGTCGTGGCTGTCCGAGAGCCACTTCGCGTCGTTCGCAACGGTGTACTTCTTCTGCCACACCACGTTAGACACGAAGTTGAATCGACCGAACACCTCGTCACACACTACTTTCAAGTAGTGCGCTTCGTTGTCGTCGATGGTGATCCACAGAGATCCGTCCTCCGCTAGGAGAGAGTGAAGCAGCGCGATGCGGTCTCTCATTAGGGAGAGCCAAATGGAGTGCTCGATGCCGTCCTCGTACTGCTCGAAGGCGCTTCCTGTGTTGTAGGGTGGGTCGATGAAAGCGCACTTAATCTTGCCCGCGTACTCCTGCTCTAGAGCCTTGAGGGCGAGCAGGTTGTCTCCGTGGACTAAGAGGTTGTCGAAGATGTCACTGTCAGTGACGCGTTTAGATGAGTGGTGCGATCTTTCGGAATCATTAAGCAGGATGCGTGGTTCGAGTCGGGGGTGCTCGTCTTTCCCGATCCACGTGAGTTCGAGCTTCGTCTTCTTCTTCGCCATCTGCGTTCGCGCCTAGTGGAGGGTCCAGCGCACTGAGAAGAGGCGCTCGTAACGGTGAGTGGTGGAGAGCTGTCGCTCGATGCCCGCTATCAGCTCAGATCGTTGCTCGTCGATGTTGTCTTGCTCCTCAAAGAGGTCTCGACGCTTGCGGTTCCGCTTCCTCTCGATGTCCTTGATGCCGCGCTGCGCTTCTAGCTTGTCCGCCAGAGCAACGGCCGTCGCTGACTGCCTCCGCAGATCGCGGATCGCTTGGTCCAGGTCCTTCAACTCGCGCTCAAGGCCCAGCTTGAGATCGTCGGACCAGCGATCGAGCTTCGTGACCTCGGCGTCGAAGTAGCGGCCGTTCCGCTCCTCCACCCGTGTGAGGCACGTTCGGGTTTCCTCGTTCTCGGTCTCGCTGAGATCCGGGGCGTCACCTGCCTCGCCCTGGTCCGTTGCCGGAAGCCGAAGCAAGCGTCGGCACCATCCGGCGTCCAGGATGTCGCCGCTGTCCGCCCGTGCCGCGAAAATGAGGTACTCCTCGTCTTCGACAGACTCGACGGTTAGGAGCCCGCAGGTGAGCCAGCCCCCCTGCCGGATGAACGGTTCGAGAATCGAGATGGACGCCTGATGGCCCGCGTAATCGAACCCCAGGTGCCGCGTTGATAGGGCGCGCGTCCTTGCTCGCTCGATGAGCTGGACGGCCAGCGGGTGGTCCACGCGGTAGAAGGTGCCCCGCTCACGCTCCGCGTCGCGCCAATCCAGGCAGTAGCAGCCCTGGGGCGCGTCGCTGCCTCGGTAGTGGAACCGTGGAGTCGCATCGTCGAAGTCCGCGCTTCCATCGAGTTCGTACCGCGTCAGGTTCAAGAGCATCCGGCCACGCTCGTCGAGGGATGCCTGCGCCTCGTCTCGATGCACGCGAAGACGGGTTTGCACGTCCTCATCGAAGTGATCGAGGAGACGTTTGCGCGTCTCGGTCATTCGGCTTGCGATTTCTTCTTCAAGCTCGGAGCGGAGTGCGTCGAAGGCACCGTCGATCTCCTCCGAAGTGCGGCACGTCTGGTAGACGTTGGAGATGCGCCGTTCGATATCCACGCCGGACTCGATCGCGCCGAGAATCTCGTCGCTCGCGCCGAACACGCCGTCGAAGAGCTGAAACTTCTCCGACAAGAGGTCGAGGACGCGCCGGTCCGCCTCGTTGCGCTCGTTCAGGAAGTTGACGACCACGACATCGTGGATCTGCCCGTAGCGATGGCAGCGCCCGATGCGCTGCTCGACCCGCTGGGGGTTCCAAGGTAGGTCGTAGTTGATGACCAGTGAGCAGAACTGGAGGTTGATGCCCTCCGCAGTGGCCTCGGTCGCCACCAGGATCGTCGCTGAGTCCCGGAACTCCTCGACGATGGCTGCGCGGACATCGACCGCGCGAGCGCCAGTGGGGACGCCGTCATCTGCGTGTCGCTCCAACCAGCGGGCGTGGATCTCTCGGGACCGCTCATCGGTGTTCGCCCCATTGAGCTGGACTGTCTGCCCCTCGTAGCCGTTCTCCCCCAAGAGCCGTGCGAGGTAGTCCTGCGTTCGCCGAGACTCGGTGAAGACGACGGCCTTTCGTGGCGCTCCACTCTTGTCGTTGGTATCGAACGCCGTGCTCAAGGCTCGGATGAGAGCCTCACCCTTGGTGTTCTCGTGGATGCTCTTCGCCAGCTCAACGCAGCTCTCCAGCGACCTGATCTCCTCGGCCAAGACGGCGGGGTCGATCTCGTCTCCCGCTGATTCTGCAGGGTCGGTTTCCTCCGGCGTCCATTCCTCTGCAACCTCGTCGATGACCTCGAAGTCGGACTCCAGGTCGGCCTCGACGTTGCTCTCGGCGACGAGTCCTTGGAGCCTCCGCAGAAGCTTCTCCAGGGTCGCGGAAATGGCGAAGGAGGAGGAAGCGAGGAGCTTCCGAAGGACCATCGTCATCAGGTGACGTTGAGCCGACGGCAACCCGTACAGAACTTCTCGACGGAGGTACTCGGAGACGCTCTCGTAGAGCTGGTGCTCGTCATCGGTGGGGTAGAAGCCCTGGGTGACGGGAGTGCGTTGCGTGAACTTGACGTACTCCAGGACGTGCTTGCGGAGCGTGCGATGGCACACGGTGTCCAGGCGCGCGCGCAGCGCTCGGTTGCGAACCTCGCCCTCGGCCTGCCGGATAAACTGCTCGCGGAATGAGATCTGATCGCCGAAGACGTGGGGGTCGATCACGCTGACGAGCCCGAATAGCTCCATCAGCGAGTTCTGGAGAGGCGTTGCGGTTAGTAGCAGCTTCGGTGCGTGCTCCGTCGCCTCTGCGATGGCCTTAGCGGTCTTGTTCTTCGGCTTGTAGATGTTGCGGAGACGGTGGGCCTCATCGACAACTACGAGATCCCAGGGCACCGAAGCCACCGAGCCCGTATTCGCGGCGGCGAAGTGGTAAGAGCAGATGACGATGCGTTCGTCGGTGTCGAAGGGGTTCGGCTTGCCCTCGGCTTGCAGCTTGTTCCAGGCGCGGCGCTCAAGGATGAGGGAAGGGAGGAAGAACTTGTCGAGCAGCTCGTTCTGCCACTGCGTTCGGAGGGCGGCGGGGACCACGATCAGGATGTGGCGCTTGCGCTCCGCCCAACGCTGGGAGATGACGAGTGCAGCCTCGATCGTTTTTCCCAAGCCGACTTCGTCGGCGAGGATCGTTCCACTCGACAGGGGCGACTGGAGGGCGAACAGGGCCGCCTCGACCTGATGGGGGTTCAGGTCCACACGCGCGTTCGAGATTACTCGTGACAGGTGTTGGACGCTGTCTGGGGCGCTCTGAATCGTGAGGGCGTAGGCCCAAAACTGCGCGTGGAAAGCGGTCGTCATTCCCGCTTCTCGCCTCGCTGGGGACGGCGCGCGGCCCCGCCCTGATCGAGCCACGCCTGGAGCTTCTCGTGGTGCACGCGCCACTGGTTGCCCACCTTGACGGCCCCTGGAAGCTTCCCCGAACGGCACATCTCGTAGACGTTTCGCTCACCAAGGCGCAGGAACTCGCAAACCTCCGGGATGGTCATGTACTCGGGCATTGGGAATCCTCAGTGCCGCTGTTTGCCGTAGATTGCCAGTTCACTCGGAGACAGTATCAGGTAGGCAGGACTGAATCCACTGCCCATTGGTCGCAACCGGAGGAGGTCCCGGTAAGCGGTGATGGGTGATTCGGTAAACGGTTGATCACCGCCGACCGCTCATCGTGCCAGCCGGCTACAGAAGCACAGCTCACTGCCTACCGAATCGGCCGCTCACCGAAACGCCGGCCACCGTATCACCGCAGACCGCTCACCGAAATCAATCCGGATCACCGCTCAGGACCCAGCCCGCCCAGTCGCGGATCGAGTAGACCGGCTCACCGTCCGCATCGAGCTGCTCGCGCAGCTTGCGCTTAGCATTCCACAGCGCCTGGGCCTTGGGCTCCTTCAGCACCCACAGCCGGCGGTA
>JAVJTD010000026.1:0-8366 GCA_040219065.1 Planctomycetota bacterium | reverse complement strand
CCGATTCCGGCGAGGTCCTGTTCGAGGTCTGCCGCTGGGACGAACCTGAGGGCAAGATCATCCGTCAGCGCACATGCGCTCCCGATGGCTCGCTCACTTGGCGCCTCGAGGAGAGCTCGCTCTCGAAAGAGCGGATGGCGTTTCACGCCCTCGAGGCTCCAAGTGAGCGAGCCATCGGGAGCGCATGTGCGCTGACGGATGATCTTGCCCTCAGGTTCGTCCCAGCGGCAGACCTCGAACAGGACCTCGCCGGAATCGGGGTCCTCGTAGGAGTAGACCTGATCGGGCTCACGCCTCAGCGGCGTCGGCTTCGCCCGCTTTCCTCGGCTGCTCATTCGAGGCGGTTTCGATCGAGCCGGCGCGCTCGAGATTCCCAGGCACTCCAGGACCCGCTCGCGAGGGCAGCCGGCGTGGCACTCGACGCCGATCGATCCGTCTGGGTTTCCCCAGACGGAGAGCGAAGGGCTTCGGTCCTCGTGCGCCGGACAGCGCGCGCTGAAGCGATCCGTGCCGTCGAGCTTCTTGACTCGCTCGAGGCTCGCCAGCACTTCGTCGAGACTCTTCACCGATGCGCTCCGGTGTAGCGCTCCGCGAGGAACCGGGCGACGGCGCGCCGGGGGATGCGGACTGCGCCCATCAGTTTCATCGCGTCGAGAGCTCCGCCCGCGTGCCAGCGCTCGACGGTGCGCGTCGTGACGCCGAGGACCTCAGCGACTTGACGCTTCGTGGCGAGGGTCGGCACGCCCTCCGTCTCGAGGATGCCTTCCCAGTGATCGACCGCGGCTTCTCGCTGCTTCATGATTCTTGCTCCCTTGACTCGCAGTGTTCGGCGAGGACGAGCTCCGTCGCCTGTTGCGGGGAAGAATCGGTCGGGAGCTGGAGGGGCACGAGCGGTAAGGTGACGGTAAGTTTCGGGAGGGTCGGGCGACCGGCGCGGGAGGCCCGTCAGCGTTGGTCGGAGAGGCGGTCGCGATTGCCTCTCCAAGCGCCGACTTTACCGTCGAGGGCTGACGGTAAGGAGCTCCATTGGAGAGTCAGTCCTCAGAGACGACCGCTGCCAAAGCCGAATTGGAGTCTGTGAGTGAAGCGGAAGCACCACTACGTCCCTGTCTTCTACCTGTCCGGATTCACTGTGGACGGTCATCGGGAATCGCCACTCTGGGTGCTCGATACGGAAGAGTATCTCTGGAGGCAGTCGAAACCCTCGGCGGTTGCCCTGAAGAAGGACCTCTATCGGGTCGACGTTCCAGGGTTTGAACCCGATGAGATCGAGAACACCTTCATGAAGATCGAAACAGCGTCGGCTGTGGTCTTTCGTGAGATTCGCAAGACTGGCTCACTACCAGAGCGGCCGTCTAAGGACTTCGGGACTCTCATGACCTTCATCGCCATGCAAACGGGTCGCACACCGTGGCTTCTCAACAGGATCGCGAAGCCACTGGAAGAGATGCACTCTCAAGTATTTGAAGCGATGTTTGGAGACCGAGATGAACTCCAGGGGCTCAAGCGCGGAGAGGACTACTGGCTCGAGCTGAGTCAGAATCACCGAGTCGGGATCGTTCTCTCGGTTATTCACCTTCTTGTGCCGATGCTGTTCGATCGGAGTTGGTGCCTCCTTGAGGCGCGAGATGGACCCTTCATTTGCTCCGAGCATCCTGTCGGTCTGAAGTCGAAGGTCACGCTCCCGCCGGTGTTCGGGCCTGGCTTTGGCATGACGGACACCGTAGTGACGATGCCGATCAGCAAGCGATTTGCACTCCAAGGAGAGTTCCAGGAGCTACCTCCGACGTTCCGGGCGAGCCTTCAACACGTCGCAGCAATCAACAGTGACACTGCCAGGCATGCCGGACGCTTTCTCTACGCTTCCAGCAAGAACTTCCTGTGGCTCAACAGGAAGGGCCGGATTGAGAGCGGCGACACGCTGGCGGATGCTTGGAAAGAGTTTCGCAGCGAAAAGTGATCGAGTCGTGACGACCTGACCCGAATCGAGGGGGGAGCTGAGGGGGGAGCAGCGGAATCTGGCGAGAGGACGCCCGCCGTAAGTCCTTGTGAGGCATGGTGGGCGATAATGGACTCGAACCAGTGACCCCCTGCTTGTAAGGCAGGTGCTCTAGCCAACTGAGCTAATCGCCCTTCTTTGGGTGGCTGGGGACAGGCTACACGGCGGGCGGCGAGGCGGCAAGGTGGTCGGCTGTTGTGTTTCGGACGGGCTCTGTGGGGGGTGGGTTAGTCGATCGTCCTCGTTACGGGGTTCGACTTGATGGTCGTGGTGCCGCCTGGGCCGCGTAGGATGATGGCTTGGCTCGAGATCGTTCGGATCGGGGCGTCTGGTAGGATTCGGAAGGTGATCGTCGCTTCGCCTCGGGAGTCAGCGATGGCGATGGCCAGGCCGGTGAGTGGGGCTTGGATGTCGAGGCATCCGGCCGGGAGGCAGGGGCCGCAGCCTTCGCCGGACTCGGAGACCAGGAACCTCACGAGCTCGCCAGGCTGGGCGCCGGTCAAGCGGACCTGGGTGGCTTCGCCTCTTACGAGCGGCGACGAGGTGTAGGTCAGCGGGTAACCTTCGACGATGCCGGCGAGGATCTGGCGGTCACAGGCGTCGACCGTGCCGTCCTGGTTCATGTCGAACGTCTCTCTGCAGCCGGCGGATTCGAAGCCTTGGAGCAGGTAGGCGTCGAGCCTGGCGAGGTCGGAGTGGTCTCTCGTGCCGCTGGCGTCGTAGTCGCCGAGTGCGATCGGGGTGACCTCGAGGCACGGGTGATCGAGCTCGCGCAGGCGCTCTTGGATCACGGCGTGAAAGCGGATACCGACGTCGGTTGGATCGACTTGGCCATTCGGCTTCACATAGCATTGCCCCATGATCGTTCCCTTGTCCGGGCCACTGCCGTCGTCGCACGGAATTCCGTAATTCGGCGCGTGAAATGCGCCGAAGGTGTGTCCGAGCTCGTGGCAGAACAGGAGCAGGTCCCAATTGAAGGTGCTCGTGTGCTCGAACGGGTATCGGAAGTCGCCGCCCAGATCACTGAAGCCGTAGGCTTCCGCGTCATCGCACAAGCCGCCCACTCTCCAGGCAGCTCCACTGTTCACAGGTGCTTTGAATAGGTGCACCGCAGCGCGCGGGATCGTCTTCAGCGGATTGTCGTCGCTGATCCAATAGCGCCGGAAGTTGCCCAGATTGCTGAAGCCCCAGGGCGGTGTTGTCGTCCACAGGCGGAGATAACCGTCGGGCACGCAGAGCAAGACTCCGAGATCTCGCCGGTACACCTCGCTCGCCGCCCCGACGATCGTGACCGCGTAATCCAGTGCCTCCTGGTCGGAGTCGAATAGGCCTCGGAAGCTCGGATCCAGCTCGAGGAAGACGTCGGCCGTGCGGACGGCAGGGCCTCCGGCTTGGGCCGCTGCATTCAAAGGAGGCACGCCGATGTCGCTGGTCTGGCATGACGGATCGAGACTCGGCGGCTCAAAGGGCGATAGGTTCGTGATCTGGTGATCTTCACTCACCAACCAGAACGTCTCGGCTTCCAGTTTCAGGTAGCCATTCACGCGCGTCTCGGAGACCGCCAGGAAGATGTGGCTGTTCCGTCCAGGAACGGAGCCCTGGAACATATGGACGCTCGGACGTAATCGGTGACTTCCGTCTCGAGTCATCACCACGGCTTCCGCGCCTTCCGCGAGGACCGAGACCGGATGAAGAACCAGATCACTCTCAACGCCTCTTGGCACCGGGAAACGTTGCAGGATCACAGAGTGCCGCTGCGACATTCGCTCGAACAGCCACTCGGGGTCTCGGACCACGAGTCGGCTCGGTGTGGAAGTATCGGGCTCGAAGATGCCAGGCGGCAGGGCGATGCTCTCAAGGTCCTGTTGGGCGGCCAGCGAGGTCAGCGCGAGGAAGGTCAGGGAGCAGATCATGGCAACCTCCTTTCGGTCGTCCTCACTGCAGACGTCTGCCAACCGCGAATCGTGAGATCAGACCTGATCTGGTGACCTAGCGCCAGCGCTCCGCGCCTCGATTTGGCGCACCCCCACCCGGCCGCTGATGCCTGAGCTGCGCCCAGGCCTAATCCAACGCAGGCGCTCCGCGCCTTGTCACTCTGAAGGGCGACGTTTCCCACGAGTCGGCAGTCCGCTCACAGCTTTGGGCATCACCAGACGTTCAACGGCTCAAAGTCCGACCCTTGGCTTTGAAGTCCGGCGGCACTGATTTCGGCAAATATCAGGAAGCGCCATCGGTGTCGGTTGAATCGACGGACCAGGTCCTCACCGCCATTCCAGCTCGAGGGTCTCGTCCTTGGACTCGAGCGTGATCTCTCGGGTGAGCTTGCTTCGGCCCGGGGACTCGAGGGTGACGCGGTAGCGGCCGGGGAGGAGGCTCCGGTATTGGGTGCTCTTGGCCTCGATCACTCGTGGGTCGAAGGGGAACGGGGCTTCGCTGCGTTCCGTCAGCCAGATCCAGCGATGGGGGGGCTCGGGGATCGAGGCGATCTCGAGTAGCTCGAGCGACACCGTCGCCAATTCGATCGGAGAACCCGTCGCCTTCCAGGACACCTCGAGGTCGAGACTGGGGAGCTCGAGGCTCAGGCTAGCGGCGCTCAGCGCAGCAGTTTCGCACTCGGCGCGCAACGCGAAGGGGTGCCCGGGTACCCAGGCGACGACGATCCAGCTTCCGGGCTCGGTGCGCAGCGTATACGTCCCGTCCTTCGAGATGGCGACTTCGGCGAGGGCGTCGCCGGAGCGTGGATCGACCACGACGATGCCGAGTCCCTCGGCCGGCTCACCTCCAGCCATGGCGGTCACCCTGATGCGGGGCGGGTCCCAGGCGAGCTCGAGCTCGACCGTCTCGTTCGCTGAGACGGTCGCGCGAGCGACCTGCGTCTCGAGGCCCGCGGTGCTCCAATCCTCGCCTTTCTTCGTGAACCGCACCTTGTTCTGAATCGCGCCCAGCAGTCCGCCGGTATCCGACGCGACGAAGATCGCCCACTCGCCCGGGCGGAGGTCGCGGAAGCGTACCGATCCATTCTCATCGGTCAGGCTTCGGTGGACTTCGGCTCCTTGGCCGAGAGGGCCATTGATCTCAACGCGCACCTCGGCAGGAGCGGGCTGACCATCCAGCATGAGGCGCGCATCGAGTGAGCCCCTTGGAATCAGCGTCAGCTCGAGCCCGTCCACTCGATCACCGGCGGCGACCTTCTTCTCGACCGAGCGGGAGCGGCCCGCGTCTTGGTGGAATGCGAAGATCTCGAGCTCGCCGTGATCGACTCCATCGAGTCGCCACTGTCCGTCAGCTCCGGACTCAGCCGTCCATTCCGGCGGTGAGATCATGCTCTTGGTGACCACCTCGGTCGGCAATGGCGACCGAAAGTCGGGCACACGGCCGACCTTCACGCGCACCGTCGCTCCTTCGACGGGCTTGCCTTCCTGAGAGACGACGCGCCCAGAAAGCGGGATGAGGGCCATCGCCTCGATTGGCTGGGGCGAATTCTCGCCCGCAGCGACCTCGAGGATCGGACCCGCTTCGAAGAGCTCGGCGCGCCGGATGGCGATGAGGAAGCGCCCCGGGTCGAGGCCTGCGACCTCGAAGTGGCCGCCTGCATCGTCGAGGGTGACCGTGCGCATTCGGCGCGAATGATCGCGGCCACGCGCGTCATCGATCGGCACGAACATCAATGTCGCGCTCGAGACCGGCCCTTTCGATTGCGAGTCGACGACGCGGCCTGTCACCGTTCCAGGCAAGCCGAGCGAGAGGTCGACAGTTCGATCCTCGCGTGTGTCGACCGAGTTGATCGATTGGGCGAAGCGGTCGTGGGACGCGATGACGAGAGTCGTCTCCCAGCCGATCGTCTCGAGGGTGTATCGGCCTTCGGCATCCGTGGACGTCGAGCGCTCGACTTCGGGATTGGTGCCCCGGCGGGTCTTCGGTTGGATCGTGACTGTGGCATCGGCGAGGGGTTGCCCGGATGGGCCTGTGACCGTGCCGGTCAGTGTGCGGCCGCGAGCGAGGGTCACGGTCCGGGTCGTCTCCGGAGGGCCGTCTTCCGGCAGCAAGTTCTCGATGGTCGCATCGAGATAGCCCTCGGCTCGCACGCGGACCCGATGCAGCTCCTTTTCGAGTCCCTCGAGGCGGAAGGATCCGTCCTCCGCCGATCGCGTCTTTCTCGGCGGGAGCAATGGCCCGCCGCCCATGCGGCGCCTTTGTGGCTGCCGGGCAATTCGGATCTCGGCGCCGGCAACAGGCTCTCCGGAAGCACTCTCGACCTGACCGACGATGGCCAGTCCCGAGTGGAGTGTCATCGTCCCGAGGTCGTCCACCGTCGCCTGCCACCGAAGCTCCACGCTTCGAACGTACTTCGGATGATCGAGCACCAACGAATAGGCCTGACGCGGCTCGACGCCTCGCAGGACGAACGTCCCGCTCTCGGAGCTGGTCGCTCGAACGGTACCGTCCGCGAGGATCGGATCCTCGAGAGGATCGCCGCCAAAGCGCTCGAGCAGGCTCCCCGAATCCGGAACCGCCAGGATCGTGACGCCTTCGATCGGCTGAGAAGCCGCATCGACGACGACGCCGGAGACATCTTCGAGGCAAGGAAGGAGAGCGACGGTGAAGACCGCAGGGAAGAGCGAGCTCATGGGACCTGCCGGATGGAGGGGGAATCGTTACTTCAACTGGATGTCGAGCTGGACGGAGGAGTTCTCGATCGCGGTAACTCCGGTGCCTCTTGCTCTGTTCCTTTCATTCAGCAGGCGTTGCCGCCCGCGCGACCGAGACGGCCTGCTTCCAGTGATAGAGGACACGGGGACCGGCTGAAGACGGCGGTCCGAATGGTACGAGGCGCCTGGAAAGAGCACTCTGAGACCGGCTGAAGCCGGCGGTCCGAATGGGCCGTGATTCCAATCACGTTCTCTCCACCGTCCACCACCGGTCCAACGCCGCCGCCAGGTCTCGGACGACGTCCGGATGCTCGGCCGCGAGGTCTCTCAGTTCGGTCGGATCGGCGATTACGTCGAACAGCTCGATCGGCTCGTCCGGCGAGGTGGGAACAATGAGCTTCCAGCGTCCGCGAATGCACCACCGGTACAGCAGACTGGCGGCGGGATCGTCGAGGTCGACCGCGTCGTGCGTGAAGATCTCACCGAAGATGGTATCGCGTTGCGCGGGCTCTTCGGCCATGGCGAGGAGGTCGATGCCCGGGAGCTCCCGGGGCGGAACCAGACCGGCCGCCCTCAACACCGTCGGCGCGATGTCGATGCTCGATGCCAGCGCCGTATCGATGCGCGGAGAGACGTGGCCAGGCCAACTCACGATCATGGGTGCACGGACGCCGCCCTCATAGGGCGAGCGCTTGCTACGGGGAGCGTAACGCGAGGCGTCGGGGCGATTGATCCAGCCGTTGTCGGTGATGAAAAGGACCAAGGTGTTCTCGCGCTGGCCGGTCTCTTCGAGCAAGGTCAGAAGCTCGCCGCACGTCTCGTCGAACCACTCGCACATGGCCATGTACTTGGCGATCGGCTCGGGACGGCCGTCCGCGCGATATTTCTTCAGCAGACGCTCGGGCGGGTTGTGCGGTGTGTGCGGCAGGAATGGCGCATACCAAAGGAAGAACGGCCGGTCGTCGTCCCGATTCAGGAAGCTCGCAATCGGTGCCAGCCCTTCGCGCCCGATCTTCAAACCTTCATCGCCGTGTCGTCCGCCGCGACTCGGGTCGCCGTGGGTCATCCCGCCATCGAAGCCGCCTCGCTCATAGCTTCCCTCCCACCACTTGCCCGTCTGGAAGCTTCGATATCCGGCCCGATGGAGTCGATCCGGCAAGGTCTCCGCTCGGTCGATGTGCCGCAGCATCTCCTGACGATCGGTCCCCTTCGGTGGATCGTTCGAAGTGATGCGGTGCTGATGCGGATACTGCCCGGTCACGATCGATGCCAGGCTCGGCCGGCACAGGCTGGTGGGCACGTACGCCCTCGAGAACAAGACGCCGCCCTCGGCGAGGCGATCCAGGTTCGGTGTCCGAATCTCCGGGTGGCCCATGAAGCCGAAGTCGGTCCAGGCTTGATCGTCACCGATGATCAAGACGACGTTGGGCCGAGTGGGCGCCTGGCATGCAGTCGACAGTGAAGCACCGAGGCAACAGAGCAGCAGCAATACGATTCTGGGCATGAGGACGTACCGTCTTGGAACGAGGGAGCACAAGACGCCGAGTATGCCCGTTGTAGCCGCCATCGCAAACGGCGAGGGCCGCGTCGAATTGCCTTGGTGGGTGGTGAAGCGGGACGCGCTTCTCGATGGAGTGCCCTATCCGAGCGAGTCAAATACCGAGTCTGTCGGCGAGGGCTCTCGCAAGCTAGCTTGGAGATCGGACTAGAACACGTCT
>JAVJTD010000051.1:0-13906 GCA_040219065.1 Planctomycetota bacterium | reverse complement strand
CTCGGTCCTCGCTACCACCATCCCGCGCCGCTCCAGGACGTGCGGCGAGCGATCCGCACCGTGCGGGCCCGCGCGAAGGACCACTCGATCGACCCGACCCGCATCGGCGTTCTGGGCTTCTCGGCCGGCGGCCATCTCGCGGCGAGCGCCTCGACGATGTTCGAAGCGGGTGACAAGAGCGCCAAGGACCCGATCGAGCGCGTCAGCTCTCGCCCGGACTTCGCCGTCCTCTGCTACCCGGTCATCACCTTCAAGAAGCCCCACGGCCACGCCGGCTCGGGCAGGAACCTGCTCGGCCCGGACGCGAGTGAGGAGCAGCTCGACGCGATGAGCCTCCAGAAGCGCGTCACGAAGGACACGCCCCCGACTTTCCTCTTCCACACGAGCGAGGACACGGGCGTCCCTCCAGAGAACAGCCTCTTCTACTACCTCGCCCTGCGCGAGCACGGCGTTCCCGCCGAGCTCCATGTCTTCGAGAAGGGCCGCCACGGCGTCGGCCTCGCCAAGGGCATGACCGGCACCTCCGATTGGCCCGAGCGCTGCCGCGAATGGCTCGAGGTTCGAGGCATCATCCCTTCAAAAGAAGTTTCTCGGTAACGATTTCGTTCGTCTCTCCTGGAGAAAATGGGGGTCGGGGCCAGCCCATGGCAGGCTCGGGCAGGATCACTCCGAGCGTTCCCAGAACGCTCGCTGTGCTGCCGCGAGTGCAGGGCTCTGGAAGCGGCTTCGGATCTGCTCTGCGACCTGCGTGGGATCCCCGTGCTCGTTGAAGAGAGCGTCGACTCGCAGTCTGACCTCGCCGCGCCGTACCTCGCTCTCCACGAGCTGTGCCTGGCGTGTGCTCGGCGAGAGCGAATCCCAGACTCGGACGGTGCCGTCCATCCCACTGCTGTAGAGGCGCGTTCCGTCGGGACTGAAGACGGCGGTCGTGATCGTGCTCTCATGACCGCGGAGCTCGAGGACGGTCTCGAACGTCTCGGTCTCCCAGACGCGCAGCACGCGATCGTCGCCCCCGCTCACGAGGCGCTGGCCATCGGGGCTGAAGGCCAGCGTGCGCACGGCGTCCTCGTGTCCGGTCAAGGCGGCCACCTCCTCACCACTCGGGCAGGCCCAGATGCGAATCGTGCCCAGCGCGTGGCCGGTTGCGACGCATCGACGTTCGGGGTGGACGGCGACGCACACGCCGTTGTCCGAAAACGGGTTGTCCCGGCGAGCCGTCTTGGGGTAGGAGGCGAAAGCGACTCCGTCAGCGAGCGGTGTCGTGACCTGAGCCTCGCGGGCGAGATCGAACACCTCGAGGTATTTCGGCAGGCCTAGATAATGGAATGATCCGTCGGGGCCCGCGACCTCGTACTCGGTACCGCCGAAGGTGCCCCGGGCGCCGCTCAGGAAGCGTCGAGGCAATTGCCGGAGCACCGGCTTCCACCGATGGTGCTGCAAGACGATCGGGATCGGATCAGAAGCTGTCGCGGTCGACATCAAGTCCCATGCGATCCAGTGTCGGCGGTCGAACGCGAGGAGCTCGAGATCGTCGTCGGAGAAGGCGAGCGCTCGAGGGCGGAACGGCAATGACCACTCATGCACCACTTCTCCCGTGACCGCGTCTCGAAGCTCGACAACGTTGTCGCCGTCCTGATCGTGGCGTAGCGTCGCGAGCCAGCTCCCCTCACGACTGATCGCCATTGCCACGCGAACAGGAGAGCCGCGGTCGACCATGACTCGATGATCGCTCGGAGACGCGGGCCAGATGCGAGCGCGTCGCGAAGAGACGACGAGCACGTCGCGCCCATCCGGGCTGAACGCGACTCGAGGATGCGGCGACTCATTGGTCACGAAGCGACGCTCGGTGTCGATCGTGTAGACCGCCTCGACCCGTCGCGTCGCAATGTCCCAAATGAGCAGCTCGGTCCAAGTCACGCTGGCGAAGTGGCGACCGTCCGATGAGAAGGCCAAGTGCAACGAGGGCAACAGGGAGCCGTGCAAGACGGCGACGGACTCCAACGTCTCGACGTCGAGCAGAACGATGTCCGGCTCGCTCGGGCAAGCGAGCAGTGACCGGTCGGGGCTGAAGACCGGCGCCGCGGGGCCGCGTCGCGGCAGCGTCGCCGAGCGCGACTCTCTCGGATCGACCTGGCCATCGAGGTCCACGACCGTGACGGAGTGGACACGATCGATCGTGCTGGTGACGGCGAGCCGCTGGCCATCGGCACTCAGCGCGACCTTGCCGTTGCTGCCAGTCGCATCGAGACGAGCGACGCGCTCGCCGGACTCGAGGTCGAGGACCTCGACGCTCCCCCCGCGCCGGCGACCGACTCTCCGTCCGTCTTCGCTGATCGCGAATCCGGACTCGGCGCGTCCACCCCGGGCGCTCTCCCCATACGTGTCGTCCTGGAGCTGACGACCCGAAGTCAGGTCCCAGATCGAGCCGCATCCCTCCGAGCCGACGGCGGCCCCGATCAGGCGGTGTCCGCCGTCGACGAAGCGGAGAACGTTGACACCGGGCGGCGTCGGGATCGAGAGGATGACGTTTCCGCTCGCCAGGTCCGTCACCGTGGTCGATCCATTCGCGCTGCGCGCATGAAGCCCGGTGCCGTCGGGGCGGTAGGCGGAGCATGAGGGCAGGAAGAGATCATCGGACACCGGCGGAGCGACGATCTCGATCCGCGGATCCAGTCGCGAGCGCAGGTGGTGCCACTCCCAGCCGCGCAGGTGCTCCGGGCAATCCTCGAGCCGCTGCCAAGCCGAGAGCGGCTCGACTTCGAGGAGTGCCGAGGCGGCCAGAATATTGGCCCGATAAGCGGCTCGATTCGCGAGCCGCTCGTTCTCGAGCGCCTCGGCGGCGTGGCGCGAAGCCGCGGCGGAGCTCGCCTCGGCCCGCCGCTCGTTTCGCTGCGCTAGTCGAGCGTTGCGGTCTGCCTTGACGGCGAGGAACGTACTGACAGCGACCCCGGCCGCGAGCGTGATGAGCACCGCCACGATACCGCCGACGAGGGCCTTGTGGCGTCGCGCGAACTGCGAGAGCTGATAGAAGGTGCTCGGCGGTCGAGCCGTGATGGGCTGGGCGTGCAGGTATCGGCGCAGATCGCCCGCCAGCGCCGCGGCGCTGACGTACCGCCTCGCGGGGTCCTTCTCGAGGCAATGGTGAACGATCGTCTCGACGTCGCCGCGCAGCGAAGGGTCGACGGAGCCCAACGGCGTCGCTGGCTCGTTGCGCACCATTCGCGAGGCCTCGGGCAACGGCCGATCGTCGATGAGAATAGGCAGTCGTCCGGTCAGGAGCTCGTACAGCAGGACGCCGAGTGCATACACGTCGCTGCGCGCCGTGAGTCGCTCCGAGTCGCCATTGAGCTGCTCCGGGCTCATGTAGGGCAACGTGCCGACGATGCGATGCGGATCCGTCTGGAGCGTCGTGAGTCGTAGGTCGGGGGCGATCGCGCGGGCGATGCCAAAGTCGAGGATCTTCGGTTGGCCGATTTCGTCAGTGCTCGACGGCCGCGTCACGAGAACGTTGTCGGGCTTGAGGTCGCGGTGGATCACACCCTTTTCGTGTGCGTGGTGTACGGCGTCACAGATGGTCACGAAGAGTCGCAGGCGTTGGCGCGCGTCGAGAGCGTGCTCGTTCGCGAACTCGAGGAGCGGCAAGCCCTCGACGAGCTCCATCGCGAAGTAGGGGCGATCGCCGAGCTCGGTCGGCACCGTCCCGGCTTCGTACACATGAGCAATGCCGGGATGCTGGAGCCTCGCCAGGACGGCCGCCTCCTGCTCGAAGCGACGCAGCAGGCGCGGCGAGGAGTGCTCGGCGCGCATCATCTTCAGCGCGACGCGGCGCCTCGGATGATCTTGCTCGGCGAGGTAGACGGTTCCCATGCCGCCTTGGCCACAGAGGCCGAGGATGCGGAACCGGCCGATATGGTCGGGGAGTGTCGCTGCCTCCTCCGAGCCATCGGCGTCCACACCGAAGAGCGAGGGCGTGAGCTTGACGCGCTCCTCGAGACGAGGCTCCTCCAAGAACGAGGTGGGTCGATCGTGATGCTGCAGGAGCTTCTCGACCTCGCGGCGCACGTCGGTGTCCACGCGCGATCGATCGAGGGCCGCGGCACGCTCCTTCGGAGGACAGTGCCGGAGTGTCTCGAAGAGCTCCCCGACTTGCTCGAATCGATCCGAGTCCATGCTCACCTCGCCGCGCCTACTCGGCTGCTCTCTCTCGCTCGCCGAGCGCGGCGCTCAGCCAGGCGCGTGCGAAGTACCAGTCCGCCTCGACCGTCTTCTTGGAGATGCCGAGCACGTCGGCTGCCTCTTGCATCGTGAGCCCGCCGTAGAAGCGAAGCTCGACGACCTTGGCCTTACGGGCGTCGCGTTGCTCGAGCGTGCTCAAGGCTTCTTCGAGTGCCAATAGATCGACGTCCGAGTCATCGTCAGCGGCGAGCGCTTCGTGAAAAGTGACGCGCAGTCGGTCGCCGCCGCGCTTCTGCGCGCGAGCGCGTCGCGCGTGCTCGAGAAGTGCGCGGCGCATCAGGTGAGCCGCGACACCGATGAAGTGAGCCCGGTCCTGCCACTCGACGCGCGACTGGTCGACCAAGCGGAAGTAGGCCTCGTGAACGAGAGCCGTCGGCGTCAGCGTGCGACGGGAGCGGCCATGGAGATAGGAGGCCGCCAAGCTCTTCAGCTCGTCGTAAACGCTGGCCGTCAGGTGGTCGACCGCGTCACGGTCACCGGCGCGGGAGCGCAGCAGGATCTCAGTCGTGCGAGCTTTCACCAGGGCCTCGCTACTTCGGTGGGAGCCGCTTTCCCAGTCGGCTCGGGACACCTCGAGGACGTCACCCACGTTCAAATCCTACCAGCCCCCGCTCGGCGTATCACTTTGAAAGATTGACGGTTGCGGTTGGTGGACTCGCTTTTCTCCACCGGATCGCCGGATTCTCATCGGACATCCGCGGACCGATCGCACGTTCTCGGGCGGCGGAGAGCCCCTGGGCCTCCGCCTGGGCTTTGACCATACGCCACGCTGCTTCGATTGCGCCCGATGAGGAGATCTCCATGACGAAGGCACCCTCGAGCTCGAGCTCGGCAGGCCTCGGCCGGTTGTCCATTCTCGTGTCACTGTCACTGCTGCTGCCGATCCTGGTCTCGAGCTGCAAGCGCAGCGGTGACTCGGTCATTCTCACTTCGGAAGCGACCGACGATGGCAGCTCGGGCGAAGGTCCGGCGAGGCCTTTCGACGACGACGATCAGGACGGTCTGACGAACCTCGAGGAGTTCGAAGGCTGGGATGTCGCGGTCGACGAGACCGGCTACGGCACCGATGCTCTCACGGTGCGCCGAGTGACCAGCGATCCGCTGCGGCCCGATTCGGACGGCGACGGCTTGAGCGATGGCGAGGAGCGCGCAATCCGCTCCGATCCGCGTCTCGCTGACACCGATGGCGACGGCCTGACCGACGACGAGGAGTGGCGCCGCTGGCTGACGAACCCCAACAGCGTCGACACCGACGGCGACGCTCGTAAAGAGGGCGGCCCTCCGAACCCGGCCCTCTTCGACGGCAACGAGCTCACCGGCTCGCGAACGTCGCCGACGCTCGCCGACACCGACGGAGACGGTCGCACCGACCTCGAAGAGCTCGACGATCCGGTGCGCTCGCCGCTGATCGCGGACCTGCCGCGGGCCGAGATCGAGATCGTCGGCGGTATCGACATGCGCTTGAACGTCGAGTACGAGGAGAGCAAGGGTCAGGACCAGGAGTACGGCACGACCGTCGGCTCGGAGTCGTCCGAGACCACGGGCAGCAGCCACAGCCACTCGGTGGGCGCGGCGTTCGAGTGGGGCTTCGAGCATGAGAGCGGTGGGAGCTTCTTCGGCCCGAACGCCAAGTTCAAGACATCGTTCTCTGCAACTTTCTCGACCGAGCACACCTGGGAGTTCTCGAAGGAGCGCACCGAGTCCATCAGCGAGGAGTACTCGCGCTACACGACGGACTCGACGTCCCAGACCGAGAGCTTCGCCTCGGGGACGATTCGCGCAGGACTGGTCCTCAAGAACCCGGGGCTCTTCTCGTTCGAGGTGCGCGATCTGGCCGTGACGGTCCTTCGGCTCGAACCGGAGGGCGCCGATGGCCCCGATTCGTTCAAGACCCTCGCGACGCTGCTGCCGGATGTGTCCGGCACGGTGCTCTCCCCGGGAGAGCGCACCGATCCGATCCTCGTCTCTTCGAGCGACGTGAATCCGGACCTCATGAAGGAGTTCCTCGCGAACCCTTCCAGCCTGGTGTTTCGGCCGTCCTTCAACGTCGTCAGTCAGGACGGCATCGATTTCGACTTCCTGAACGAGCGAACTTACTCTCGGACGGCTCTCGTCGAGATCGACACGGGGGACCCGGACGGAGACGGCATCAGCGAGGTCGAGTCTTACCGCGTTGCCACCAACGTGGCTCGCGTGACGGGAGGAGGATACGAGGGCATCTCGATGCGCGACGTGATGACCGAGGTCCTGGGGCTCCGAGCTCTCGAAGAGCCGGGTGCGCGCGGCTACACGACGCGCGAAGACCTCGATGCGGAAGGCAGGCCGACAGGGCGGCGCGTGCTCGACAGCATCAATGGTCATCGCTCCGTCGATCGCCCGGACTCCTTCCCCGAGTCACTCTGGCTGGTGCGCGTGAGTCCTGCAGAAGGGAATCCCGTTGGATCCGTACCCAGCTTCGACGAGATCACACTGCGCGGCGGAGACGAGATCCGGCTGATGTACAACGTCGATCGCGATGACGACGGCGTGTTCGAGCGAGTCGAGGACTTCTTCGGGAGCGACGACTCTCCCGTCGACGGGGGCGAGGATACGAAGGACACCGACGCCGATGGGTTGGATGATCGTCTCGAGACCGTCTTGGGCTGGACCGCCGGTCTCGACTCCGAGACGGGCGAGCCGATCGCGGCGCTGAAGCCGTTCGGCTATCCGAAGCAGGTCTTCTCGGATCCGCGCATCGCCGACAGCGATCGCGACGGCCTCACCGACGCCGAGGAGCTCGCCAAAGGTTCGGATCCGCGCCATCCGGACACGGATCGCGACACCATCCCCGATGGCGTCGATCTGTGCCCGATCCATCCGGCCGGGATCCTTCACGTGGATCCCAGGTCTCCCGTGAACGGCTCCGGCCTGGCCATGGACTGGAGCGATGCGATGCACGACCTGAAGACGGCCATCGACAAGGCGAACGAGCTGAACAGCGACCGGAACGAGCAGAACGAGCTCGACTGCCGTAACGACATCGCCCAGATCTGGGTTGCTCGAGGCACCTACCGACCGTCGGGATTCAACCCGAGCTTCGTGCTCCCGGATCGCGTCGGGGTTTACGGGGGTTTCCTGGGAGGACTCGACGGCGAGACCAAGCAAGGGCAGCGCAATCCGGATCCGTTCACGAACGGGACGGTGCTGTCCGGGGATCTCAATGCGGACGACTCGCGGGGTGCCGCGCCCGAAGGTCAGAATCGAAACTCGCGCGGTGACAACGCCGAGCACGTGGTGCGCGTGGACAGCGGGCAGAGATCTGTCTTGCTCGACGGATTCACCATCACCGGAGGCGATGCGTCGCTGCGAGGCGGAGGCCTTCTCATTGGCCCGAGTGGTGCGCTCCTGGACGTCACACTCCGGAACCTGCTCTTCATCGACAACGTCGCCGGCTACTGGAACGAAGGAGGTGGTCAGGGAGGTGCGATCGCCATCGATGACCTTCGGCAGGACGACTACTTCCCGGAAGCTGCACCGCACCTCACGGTGTCCATCCAGGACTCCACCTTCGTCGGGAATCGTGCCACGTTCGGCGGCGCGATCAGCGACCAGTTCATGCTCGACAACGACGACTCGGGGACCGGCGTGCACTTCACGATCACGCGCTGCCGGTTCGAGGACAACGTCGCGGACGGCTTGGATGGGCGCCCCGGAGATGGCGCCGATCGCTTCTCCGAGCGTCGGCGCGGCTTCGGCGGAGCAGTGTTCTTGGCCAACGCCGACGTCACGCGGTGCGTCTTCAGCCGGAACTACGCGAAGCTCGAAGGCAGCGCGATCTTCAATCGCTTCGGAGCGGCGAACGCGCGGTTGCCCGGTGGAGCAGCCGTCTTGAACGTGTCCCACAGCCGCTTCACGGGCAACATCGCGGGCAAGTACGGCGGCGCCGTCAGCACCGGCCATGTGAATCACACGCATCAGGTCGGCTTCTCGACGCGCGCCGGGGAGGGGCGCTCCAACTTCGTGACGTGTGCGTTCTACGAGAACCGCGCCGATCAGGGCGAAGGGATCGACGTGCAGGACAGTCAGGGGCTCGAGAACGATCATGCTCAGCTCGAGCTGCGGACCCGCACTCTTCGTCAGTCGGCGACCTTCATGCAGTCCCCTTCATGGCGCGACTATGTGAATGACCAGGATCAAGCGGGCGCGATCCTCAATCGAGGTCAGATGAACCTCGTCAATTGTACGGTGGCTCGAAACGTGTCCTGGTGGTTCGCGGGTGGCGACCGCACGAGCTGGGTCGGGGGGATCGCTCATCTGGTGCCTTTGGACAACGGCACCGGGTTTCTGAATCTCGCGAACTGCATCGTCTGGGACAACCACCGCGAGGCTCTGAATGTCGGCCATGGCCAACTAGAGGGTGACCAGATCCGCCAGCTCTTCGAGGACAACTCCGGCTTGCCTCGAGGAAGCCGATCCGAGGCGATCGCGGTGCGGTATAGCTGCGTCATGGACATGGGCATCGGTGACTTCGCTCCGGGCTTCGACCGCGAGCCGACCAACATCGACCCAGCTTGGGACACGAGCAAAGAAGGCGAAGAGCCGGTCTTCAAGGACATGCTCAGCGGTGATCTCTCCCTGAAGCCCGACTCGCCGTGCCTCGACGTCGGCAACAGCTTCGTCGACATCGATCTGTTCACGTCGGGTTTCCAGTTCCTCACGAGCCAGGACTTGCCCTGGTATCCCGGGCCCTTCGATCTGCGAGGCGCTCCGCGTATCGCCGATGGAGACCGAGACGGCGATGCGGTGGTGGACATGGGGGCGCTCGAATCCCAGGCCGAGCAGTAGCAGACGAGGGGGGAGCTCGAGCAAAAGCGTCTCGGGCGCGAAGGAGAGACGGTGCGCGCGGAGGGCTTCCGAGCTGCGAAGCCCTCCGCTGGGGTGGGATGGCGAGCGATTCGGTGCTCGGCAATCCCGCGACGAGCTACCCGGCAAAGTCGGAAGCGCGCCGCGGACTCGAGAGTGGGCCTGCGGTCACGACAGCTGCCGGTCAGGACCGATTCACGATCTCGGCCGATCGGCGCACGCTCCGAATCGACCGGCTGACGACGACGAACGATAGCGATCAGATTCGAGTGATCCTCGGCGATCGAGCGCGGTGAAGGAGGAGGAAGGAATGCCCATCGATCATGCCTCGCGAAACATCGGAAGCTGGATTCGATTGGTCTACTCGAGCAACGATGTCGATCAGCCCGCGCGCGAGGTCTGCATCTCGGCGCACGGAGGCTACACGGACCACGCCGGACCACGCCCGGGGGGCCGAACCACCGGCATCCCCGTCGGGGCCCGCTTGCAGTTCTACACGCTGCACGGCTCCAAGGCTTCGCGCGGCAACATGAAGCTCATCATGATGGGCCGCAATATCCAGTACCTCACTCTGATGAATGGGGGGCAGATATACGACTACCACCTCGGTGCCTACCAGGGAGACGCGGCCGAGATCGACCGCTGTCTCGATGAACAGGCGCACGGGACTCCCCGCGATATCATCTGTATTCGCTCCCGTTGGTGGGGGCGCGGTGTGAGCTTGGGCTCAGTGCTTCGACAGGTCCACCAGGTCCACCGGTATTCGGTCTACCACTTCTGCGCGTGCCGCTATGTGGCGGGACCGACCCAGTGGGGAAAGCGAGAGCCGCAGCGGCCCTACATTCCAGTCAGACGTTGAGACCGGTCAGCGCTCGCCGGCTCTGATCCCTACTTCCCGTTCAGACGCCGCTTCTCCAGCTCGCGCTTTCGGATCTCCTCATCGAGATTCTGCAGCCGCTCCGGCCAGCGGAATGTCGGGGCTTTCGACGGGTCGTAGCCTTCGAGATGGCCCTTCAACCTGGTCGTGGGTTTCGTGTACTTCAGCTCGGTCTCGCCGAAGACCTCTTCGCAGAGCGCGGCCAGCTTCGGGTCGTACTCCAAGAGCTCTTGGCGCGTGTCGACGTGGTTGTGATCGTGGTCGGGCGGCCGGTTGTCATCGAACCAGGACTGGACGCCTTCGGCGAAGTACTCGTGATGGTTGGTCGAGGCGTACTTGTCCTTCCAGAGCTCCTTCTCCATCGCCTCGTCGTAAGCGGCCTTCACTCGCCGATCGAAGGTCTCATCGACCTTCACCATGCCGCGCAGATGGATGTTGTGCGCGAACTCGTGGATGAGGATGCACTCGGCGTGATAGGGATCGCCGGGATAGGCCAGGAGATTCTCTTCCGCCGACGAGCAGACCGGATCGGTCTGTGAGCCGCCCAGCCCGCGGGCGCGGCGGTCCCAGTAGTCCTTGGGCTTCATGTGGGCGTACTCGGGGATGTCGGTCGTGAATTCGTCGTGAGCCATCACCACCATCCTCGAGCCGCCCTCGATCATCGCCTTCCGGACGTCGGGCCGGTGGGCGAGCATGAGGTTGATCAGGTGAGCCGCCTCGAGGAGCGCGTAGTCGTCGACCTTCTTCGAGGCGACGACCGGGTAGCCGTTCGCACTGACGTACTTCTCGTAGAACGGGTCGAGCTCGAGCGACTTGGGCACCTTCGTGACGCGAAGGGGCGAGTCGTCGGACGGGAGCCAGCAGGCGACGAGGATCCAACAGGCGAGGAGTCTGTTCATGCTCGCGATTGTACCGGGCGAAGCTCGCCGCTCCCATCGCCGGACATGATGGGGGATTCCCCCTCAGAACAGCGTTCTTCGCTTGCCGCCATCGAACGAGGATGCGATGGTCTCGGAGATTGCGCGGATCGATCGAGTTTTGAGCTTTGGCGATCGCTCTCCGCGTTCGATGAATGAGGAAGGTATGCGGCCAGCGGGCCGCGTGGAGATCCGGGCAATACAGCCCGAAGGACGAGGACGAGAACGATGTTACGCACGCACACCTGCGGAGAGCTTCGCAAGGAGCACGAAGGTCAGACGGTTCAGCTCGCGGGGTGGATCGACACCGTCCGTGATCACGGCAACCTGATGTTCGTCGATCTTCGGGACCGCTACGGTATCGTGCAGGTCGTCATCAACCCGGAGACGATCGACGAGGCCACCCTGCAGGGCCTCAAGACCGAGAGCGTGATCCAGATCCAGGGAAAGGTCCGGGCTCGCCCCGACGACGCCGTCAACGCCGAGCGCTCCACCGGGGCGGTCGAGGTGCCGGCCGACGAGGTCACCGTCCTGAACCCGAGCAAGACGCCCAAGTTCGAGATCGAGGACCGCATCAACTTGTCCGAGAGCGTCCGCCTCGAGCACCGCTCCTTGGACCTGCGTCGGCCCTCGATGCAGAAGAATCTCTTCAAGCGCCACGAGCTCGTCCTCGCGATGCGGAATTACCTCTCTGAGAGCGGCTTCATCGAGGTCGAGACCCCGATCCTCACCCGGCCGACTCCCGAGGGCGCACGCGACTACCTCGTGCCCAGCCGCGTCCACACTGACCGCTTCTTCGCCTTGCCGCAGTCGCCGCAGCTCTTCAAGCAGCTCCTGATGGTCAGCGGCTTCGACCGCTACTTCCAGATCGCGCGTTGCTTCCGCGACGAGGACCTGCGCGCCGACCGCCAGCCCGAGTTCACTCAGCTCGACGTCGAGATGTCCTTCGTCGAGGAAGAAGACGTCTACCAGGTCATCGAAGGCATGATGCTCTTCATGCTCGCCAACGTCTTCGACGTCCACCTCGAGAGCCCGATCCCGCGGCTCACCTATCGTGAGGCGATGGAGCGCTACGGCAGCGACAAGCCCGACACGCGCTTCGGGCTCGAGCTGGTCGACCTCGGCGAGCTCGCCGCGAATTGCGAGTTCCAGGTCTTCCGGCGGACGGCCGAGTCCGGGGGCCGGGTCAAGGGCATTCGCGTACCCGGTGGCGCCGGCATGGCGACCGAGAAGGGCCGCAAGGACCTCGAGGCCTTCGCCAAGACCCACGGCGCCAAGGGCCTCGCCTGGATGAAGGTGCAGGCCGGCGGCGAAGTGCAGTCGCCGATCGGCAAGTTCTTCTCGGACGAAGAGCGCGCCGAGCTTCTGAAAGCGATGGCCGCCGAAGACGGTGACCTCCTCCTCTTCGTCGCGGACAAGGCAAAGGTCGTCCATGCGGCGCTGGGTGCCTTGCGCAATCGGATCGCCAAGGAGACGGGCCTGCTCGAAGGCAAGCCCCACCAGCTCCTGTGGGTGACGGAGTTCCCGCTCTACGAGCTCGACGAGAAATCCGGTCGCTACGTGCCGGCGCACCACCCGTTCACCATGCCCGACGCGTCCTTCTTCGAGGGCACCGTGGAGGATCCGGGTGCCGTTCGGGCGCGCTCCTACGATTTGGTCCTCGATGGGGTCGAGCTGGGGAGCGGGAGCATTCGTATCCACCGGCCCGACATGCAGGAGAAGGTCTTCGAGACGATGGGCATCCCCAAAGAGGTCGCCCGCGAGAAGTTCGGCTTCCTCCTCGAGGCCTTCGAGTACGGGGCACCGCCGCATGGTGGCATCGCTCTCGGTATCGACCGGATGGTCGCGATCCTGCTCGGCCACGACAGCATTCGCGAGGTCATCGCCTTCCCGAAGACGGCCGCCGCGTCGTGCCTCTTGACGGGAGCTCCTGCACCGGCGGACGCCGAGCAGCTCGAAGAGCTGGGCCTGCGGATTCGCGAGGAAGCGCGCGTCCAAGATCGGTGATCCGACGATTTTGCACACGCTGACTTTGACGGGGCGAGGCCGGTTTGATATACAGGCCGGTCTTTGACCCGGGTCAGCGTGCGGACATCGCCGACTGCCGGGGGCCGGTGCGCCGGCCCACCGAAGCGGTGAACGACGCGCGGCCAGGTCCTGTGTCGAGAACGGGCGGCTTCGCCGGACGGCGGAGCGTTCACGATTCTCCCTTTTCGGGGGATCGGTCGCGAAGGCTGGTGCACGGCCTCTCGGCGAACCGGTCGCTCGGTGGGGACTGTTTCAAGGAATGGGATTGACGAGGTCGGACGTACTCCGCGAGGAGGGCCGAGGACTTCACCCGAGGAGGTGGCTTACGCAGCAGCAGGAGACCAGAATCAACTCCCAGATCCGGGCTCGAGAGGTTCGTCTCATCAGCCACGAAGGGGAGCAGGTCGGTGTCGTCTCGATCGATGAGGCCCGCCGTATGGCTCAGGACGTCGATCTCGACTTGGTCGAGGTCGCGCCGATGGCCAAGCCGCCCGTCTGCAAGCTCATGGACTACGGAAAGTTCAAGTACGAGCAGCAGAAGGCGCAGCGCAAGGGCCGCAAGAAGTCCCATACGGCTGAGCTGAAGCGGCTCCGGATGCGACCGAAGATCGACCGTCACGACATCGATACCAAGCTCCGCAAGGCGAGGCAGTTCCTCGCCGAGGGCGACAAGGTGCAGGTGCACATGCGGTTTCGAGGGCGCGAGATGGCCCATATCGAGATCGGACAGCAGCGCCTGCTCGAGTTCGCCAAGGAGCTCGCGGAGATCGCCAAGGTCGAGCGGGCACCGTCGCGGGAGGGTCGCGAGATGACCATGATGCTGACCCCTCGATCCAATGCTGCCGAGGTCTACGCTGCCTACAAGGAAGCCCTGAGAAACGCCAAAGCCGGAAAGAAGGGCAAGTCCCCGGTGACCGAGCCGGAGGAAGAGCCCGAAGACGAGGATCTTCTCGACGACGACGAGGAGCAGGATCTCGACGACGACGAGGAGCAAGGTCTCGACGAC
>JAVJTD010000009.1:0-17583 GCA_040219065.1 Planctomycetota bacterium | reverse complement strand
TTCTAGAGAAGGCTCGCTACGCTTCGCAGTTCTTCAGGTTGGCGATGAAGCAATAGGATCCTCCCCGAGACTCTACCGGCAGGGAGCCTCCCCGGGCCGAGCCAGGACCGGTCGCAAAGCTTGCGGCTCTCACCCTCTTGTTGGGCGAGGGGCCTTCCCGCTCCGGTCTCCTCCGAGGCGAGGCTTCTCGCAGCGTTCAACGGCTCATCGTCCAACTTCCAAGTCTGAAGGGCGCCTCCCAGACAATAATGGTATCTACCCCTCGGGCTCGCGGTCGACCGGGCCTGTCAGGAGGTGCGGGGCGGCGTCGGCGAGGGACTCGGCGCCCATCATCGTGGCGATGCGTTGGAGGGTGGCGAGGATTTGTGTGCGCTCCCATTCCTCGAGTTGCGCGAGGCGCTCGCTGAACTGATCTTGTAATAGGGACGGTGCCTGGCGAAGGACCTCATCGCCGGCGCCGGTGATTCCGACCTCGACGGAGCGACGATCGGTCTCGCTGCGCCTTCGTTGCAGGAGCCCGCGGTTCTCGAGGCGCGTCACGATGCCGGTGACGGTCGGTTGGCTGAGGCTGATCGCCTTGGCGAGCGCGCCAGCGGAGAGCGGCCCCGTCTTGGCGACCGCGTTCAAGGCGGCGAGCTGTGGGCCTGTCAGGCCGCAGCTCTCCTCGATCCTCCGGGAATGGAGGTCGACGGCGCGAATGATCTGCCGGATCGCCGCGACGATGCGATCTTCGATCTCGAGGGATCGGGAGTCTTCCATGCGGGTTCTCGATTGCCAGGACGCCAGGGCCAACGTGCCGCGATTGGACGGGCTGTCCCCGTCATTGTCAACCGGTGCTCGGCTCACGGGAGGTCGTCGGAGAGGATGTGCCTGAGGAACTCGCGGGTGCGGTCCTCTTCGGGAGCGGTCAGGACCTTCTCGGGCTTGCCTTCCTCGATGATGCGGCCCTGATCGAAGAAGAGCAGCCGATCGGCGATGTCTCGCGCGAAGCGCATCTCGTGCGTCACGATCAGCATCGTCTGGTCGCCTCGCCGGGATATCTCCCGCAGCACACCGAGCACCTCACCGACGAGCTCGGGATCCAACGCAGAGGTGACCTCGTCGCAGAGCAAGATGTCGGGCCGCAAGGCGAGGGCGCGCGCGATCGCGACGCGCTGCTTCTGTCCACCCGAGAGCTGGTGTGGCCGGGCGCCCGCCTTCTCGGTGAGCCCGACGAGCTCGAGCAGCTCCCGCGCCCTCGTCTCGGCCTCGGCGCGATTCACGTCCTGTGTCAGCTCGGGAGCGAGGGTGATGTTGCGGAGCACGTCGAGGTGGGGGAAGAGATGGAAGTGCTGGAAGACCATCCCCAGCCTTCGTCGCATGCGATGGAGGTAGGCCTCGTCGGCGAAGACCGTCCTTCCCTTTCGCTCCATCGACCAGAGGCTCTCGCCGCCGATCTCGATCGTGCCGCCATCGGGGCGCTCCAAGGTCATCAGGACGCGGAGCAGCGTCGACTTGCCCGAGCCGCTCGGCCCGATGATCGCCACCTTCTCGCCGGCTTCGACGTCGAGATCGAGCTGGTCGAGCACGACGAGATCGCCGTAGCGCTTCTCGAGACCGCGAATCCGAAGCAGCGGCTCGCTCATGAGGTGGCTCCTTCGAGTCCGGGGGCCTGGATGCGGCCAAGGTGGCGCTCGAGGCGAGAGACCAGGCGAGCGCTGAGCAGGCTGAGCAGGAGGTAGGCGATGCCGACGATCGTCAGGGGCTCGAGGAAGCGGAAGGACTCCTTCCCGATGATCTGGGAACGTCGGAGGATCTCGAGGACGGTGATGGCCGAGAGCATCGGGGTGTCCTTGAACATTGCGATCAGGTAGTTGCCGAGCGCGGGCACGACGGGCGGAATCGCTTGGGGGAGGATCACGTGTCGGTAGGTCTCGGCGCGCGTCAGGTTGACGGCGCGAGAGGCTTCCCACTGTCCGCGCGGAACGCTCTCGATGCCGGCGCGGTACACCTCGGTGGCGTAGGTGCTGTAATGGAGGCCGAGGGCGAGGACGCCGGTGGGGAAGGCGCTGAGGCGGAGGCCGATCGAAGGGAGCGCGTAGTAGAGGAAGTAGATCTGGACGAGGAGCGGTGTGCTGCGGACGACCTCGACGAAAGCGGAGGCGGGCCAGGCGAGGAAGCGCCGTGGCGAGCGTCGGGCCAGCGCCCAGCCCAGGCCGAGGACGAGGGCGATCGACATGCCGAGCGCGACGGCTTGGATGGTCACCCAAAGGCCGCGCATCAGCTCGGGGAGGATCGAGATGGCGAAGTCGGTGTCCCAGGTCATGCGTTGCCTCCCGGGCCTAGCCGTGCGATCGAGCGACGCTCCAGCCAGCGGATGCCGCGCGTAAGGAGCCAGGCGAGGACGAAGTAGACGACCAGCAAGCCGCCGAAGATCTCGTTCGTCCGGTAGGTCTCGTCTCGCCAGTACAGAGCGGCGCGTGTCAGGTCGGTGACGGTGATCATCGAGACGAGGGCGGTGCCTTTGAGCAGCTCGATGAGCAGATTGCCGAAGGGCGGCAACATGATCGGGATCGCCTGCGGAATGATGACCTGACGGAGGCGTTGACGGGGCGTGAGGTTGAGGGCGATCGAGGCTTCGATCTGCTCGCGCGGCACGGATTGGAGCCCGCTACGGACGACCTCGGCACCGTAGGCCCCGATGTTGAGACCGAGGACGAGGATGCCGACGAGCAGCGCGTCGAGCTGGATGTCGAGGAGGATCGGGAGGGCGAAGTAGAACCAAAAGAGCTGGACGAGGGCGGAGGTGCCGCGGAAGAGCTCGATGTAGAGCCGGGCGAGGCTGCGAAGAATGACGTCCTTCGACAAGCGGGCGAGCCCAGCGGTGAAGGCGAAGAACGCGGCGAGTGCGGAGCCGCAGAGGGTGAGGAGGACGGTGGTGCCGAGGCCCTCCAAGAGGCGGACCCAGACGCCGGTGTTGCTCTCGATCATCAAAGGCTCATCGTCCTCGGCACAGGTCGTCGGCCGTCACGTCGCCCGGAAGGTTGTCCTTCGAAAAGCCGAACGACTCGATCAGCTCGAGGTGCTCCTCGGACCCGATGAGGCTCTCGAGCTCGCGGTTGATCGCGTTCAACAGGTCTCGGTCTTCTTGGCGGAGGCCGAAGGCGCCGAAGCCCCGGACGGAGCTGCCGTCGATGATCGGATCTTCGAAGGGCGCGGCGATCTCGATCTCACTGCCGCCGATCTTCTCGAGGAGGTCCCGCGCCGTGAGCTGGGTGACGGCCAACGCGTCGATGCGATCGGTCCGGAGCCCGTCCAGCCCGGCGGCGTTGTCGGGTTGGATGATGATCCGGTCCTCGGGGACGCCGGTCTTGCGAGCGTAGTCGTGCTCGACGGTGCCGCCGACGACGCCCAGGCGTGCGGTGTCGCTGCGGGCGACGTCCTCGAAGGAGTGCAGGCTCTCGGGATTGCCGCTGCGCACCAAGAAGGACTCGCCGATCGAGTAGGTCGGGTTCGTGAAGGCGATCTGGGCGCAGCGCTCGGGTGTGATGTACATGCCGGCGGCGATGACGTCGAAGCGCCCCGCCTGGAGCCCGGGGATCAGGGAGCCGAACTCGGTGACCACGGGATCGATCTCGGCGATGCCGAGCTTCTCGAACAGGACGCGCGCGATCTCGGGGGCCTCCCCGGTCACTCGCCCCGACCTCGTGTCGAGGTAGCCGAAGGGCGCTTCGTTGGCGAAGCCGACGCGGACGACGCCGGCCTCGCGGAGTCGCTCGAGCGTCGGGATCGAGGACTCGGAGTCGCCGTCTTTGAACACGAAGAAGGCGAGTGCGGCGACGAGGAGGGCCAGAGCGGCGATTCCGGCCCAAGGGATACGACGAGGGGATTCCAACGGGGGCTCCTCAGATCTGCGGGTCCTACCGATCGTTCGAAACCTACAGATGTTACGCCCAAAATCTTCGAGTGCAATCTTTTGTGTGAGCCCAGAAAGAACCGACCCTGCTCCCCCGAATTCGCAACCAAGGCCTTGTTTCGATGAGATAGCGCCCCGGATCGATCGCTTTTGACAGAAAGTATTTGGCTCACTCGGATCGATGATATACTTCCCGTCGAAAGTAAACTCGCCGACCACCGGCCCTTTGAAGTGAAGTTAGGAATGAACGTGCCCGCCATGGAAGATCCGGAGCTCCCTCCCGCAGCTTGGACCGTCTTGAAGTTCGGAGGCTCGAGCGTCGCCGATCCTGCCCACTGGCCGACGATCGAGCGCGCCGTGCGAGACGTGATCGCGCGCGGCGAGAGGCCCATCCTCGTTTGCTCGGCTCTGGCCGGCGTGTCCGATGACCTCGAGCAGCTCCTCGCCGAGCTCGACAATGGCGGATCAGGGGAGGAGCGCATCGCTCGACTCCGCCGTCGCCATGAGAAGCTGGCCGCCGCTCTCGAGGTCGATGCCGACCAGCTCCTCGAAGGCTGTCGGCGCGAGCTCGACGAGCTGCTCCTGAGTGCTCATCATCTGCCCCGCCTCCCGGCCGCCTTGCGCGCCCAGATCATGGCCCTCGGCGAGCTGATGAGCACCAAGCTGGGTGCGGCCTGGCTGAGGAAGCGCGGCCTGTCTGCCGAGTGGCGAGACGCCCGCGAGCTGCTGGTCGCCCGGCCGCCGCTGCCCGGCGCCTCCGCGCAGCAGCAGTACTTGTCCGCCTCGTGCCCCTACGACTCGGATCGCACTCTGCAGCGTCAGCTCGAGGGCATCCGAGCGGAGGTGGTCGTGACTCAGGGCTTCATCGCCCGCAACAGCGAAGGCTTCACCGTCCTGCTCGGTCGCGGAGGATCCGACACCGCCGCGGCCGTTCTGGCGGCCAAGCTCCAAGCGAAGGGGCTCGAGATCTGGAGTGACGTGCCGGGCATCTTCTCGGCCAACCCGCACCGGATTCCCGATGCGCGCCTGCTCGAAGAGCTCAGCTACGAAGAGGCCGAGACCCTCGCGGCGCTCGGTGCCCGCGTGCTGCATCGCGGATCGCTGGAGCCCGTTCGCACGGCCGGCATCCCCCTGCAGCTCCGCTGGACTCACGACGCGTCCGTGCGCGGCACGCGCATCGGCGCCGTGGAGACCGATCCGGGCTTCTGCGGGATCAGCTCTCGGCATCACCTCTGCCTGATCACCGTCGAGCGCTCGACCGGCGCCGCGGTCGGATTCCTCGCCGGCGTCGCGTCCTGCTTCCAAGAAGAAGCGCTCTCGATGGAGCTGGTCGCCAGCTCGCCGACCCGGATTCGCACCGTGATCGACCTGTCGCGTGCTCCGGGAATCGTCGATCGTCTCCCGTCTCTGACCAAGAGCCTCGGAGACTACGGCCGCGCCCGCATCGATCGTGCGATCGCCTCGGTCAGCCTGGTCGGACGCGACCTCAAGTCTCGCCTGCCTCGCATCGCGCGCTGGGTGGCGAGCCTCGAGGACGACGAGCTGTTGATGATCGATCAGGCCGCCAACGACCTCAGCTTCACCATGCTGGTCCCGGCCGAGCGCGCCGACTCCATCCTCGAGCGAGCACACGCTGACGTGTTCGAGGAGGGAGACCTCTGCGCCGACCGCTTCGGACCCACCTGGCGCGAGCTGAACAACCGGCAGAGCCGGCAGCTCCAGGCCGCGAGCTGACGCATCGCCTCGACGCTCCCCGTCGATGGAAGGAGATCCCCGAAGATGACCACCGATACCGACACCGCTCCTAGCCTGAGAGGGCCGACGTCCGCCGATGCCGCGGGCGTGCATGCCCTGGTCGAGGCGAGCGGTGTCCTCGATGTGAACTCCGTCTACGCCTACCTGCTGGTCTGCACCGACTTCGCGCGGACCAGCGTCGTCGCCGATCGAGATGGCGAGGTCGTCGGGTTCGTGGCGGGCTACTGCCCGCCGGGCCGCGACGACGTCGTGTTCGTCTGGCAAGTCGGCGTGGCGGCGAGCGCTCGCCGCCAAGGTCTCGGCCAGAAGCTGCTGGATGCCCTGCTGGAGCAGCCGGGCTGCGAGAGCGTGCGCTGGCTGGAGACCACGATCACCCCGAGCAACCTCGCCTCGCAGAAGCTGTTCGCTTCCTTCGCCCGCCGACAAGAGGCCGGGCTGGAGAAGGGCCCAGGCTTCTCGGCCGCCGAGCTCGGCTCGGCCGGTCACGAGGAAGAGGAGAGATACAGAATCGGACCCCTGGAGAAACGAAAACAATGAACACCTTCGAGAGGCTCGAGTCCGAGGTGCGCAGCTACTGCCGCGCCTTCCCGACCGTCTTTCGCAGTGCGAGCGGATCGACCATGGTCGATGAGAGCGGCCAAGAGTACATCGACTTCTTCGCCGGCGCCGGATCGCTGAACTACGGGCACAATCACCCGGTGCTCAAGAAGGCCCTGATCGACTACCTCGCCTCCGACGGCATCGTCCACGCCCTCGACATGTCGACCGTCGCCAAGCGCGAGTTCCTCGAGTCCTTCGAGCGCCGCGTCCTGAAGCCCCGTGAGCTCGAGTACAAGGTGATGTTCCCCGGGCCGACCGGCACCAACGCCGTCGAGTCCGCGCTCAAGCTCGCCCGCAAGGTCACCGGACGCACTGGCGTCGTGTCCTTCACCAACGGCTTCCACGGCATGACCCTCGGCTCCCTCGCCGTGACCGGCAACGCCATGAAGCGCGCTGGCGCCGGGCTGCCCCTCGCCGAGGCGACCCACGTGCCCTTCGCCGGCTACCTCGGGGACGGCGTCGATACGATCAGCGTGCTCGAGCAGCTCATCCAGGACGGCAGCAGTGGGCTCGATCAGCCCGCCGCCTTCATCCTCGAGACCGTGCAGGCGGAAGGCGGCGTCAATGTCGCCAGCGGCGAATGGCTGAAGCGCCTCGCCGAGGTCGCCAAGGCCTGCGGAGCTCTGCTCATCGTCGATGACATCCAGGTTGGCTGCGGGAGAACAGGGCCGTTCTTCAGCTTCGAGGCGACCGGCGTCCAACCGGATGTCGTCTGCTTGTCGAAGTCGCTCTCGGGCTACGGCCTGCCCTTCGCCATCGCTCTGCTGCGTCCCGAGCTGGACGTTTGGGATCCGGGCGAGCACAACGGAACGTTTCGCGGCCACAACGCCGCGTTCGTGACGGCGACCGCGGCCCTCGAGACGTTCTGGACCGACGATGCCCTCACGCGGCAGGTCGCACGGACTTCGAAGCGCGTCGCCGACCGCTTGCAGGGGTTGGCCAAAACCTATGGCGGCGAGTGGCGGGGCCGGGGCATGATCCAAGGCGTCGCGTTCGAGGACAAAGAGCGTGCTTCGAAGATCTCACGCGCCGCCTTCGAGCGCGGCCTGATCGTCGAGACCGCCGGTCCCGATGACGAGGTCCTCAAGTTCCTCGCGCCACTCACCATCGAGGACGACGTACTGACGGCCGGGCTCGATCGACTCGAGCAGAGCTTCGCCGAGACGGCCGGCGATCGCGTTCCCGCATCCGCAGCTCGCTGACGAAGAGAGGAGTTGACATGATCGTTCGAAGGATGGAGAAGATGATCACCGCCGACTCCGATCTGCGCGTGATCTGTGTGTCCACCCCGCTCCTCGTCGGACCCGAGATTCATGGCGAGATCGGCGTCACCTCGGTCGTGACGGGCGAAGAGCTCGTGAAGGGTGGATCATGAGCACCTCGACCGATCTCTATCCGTCCCGCCAAGGCACGAAATGGGAGATGAAGCCCCGGCTGGATCCTCCCGTCTGGGGAGATCCCGACCATGGGCCGCTCGCTCGGGAGCGGTTCGAGAGCTTCGCCCGTGACGGGTACCTGTTCGTCGACAGCGCGGTCTCTCCCAAGGAGGCGGCTGCGTTGCTCGAAGAGGCCCACCGACTGGCCGACGAGGCTGGCCCGGCGAGGGAGGGCGTCATCCGCGAGCCCGAGAGCCAGGACGTGCGCTCGGTGTTTCGCGTCCATCTCAAGAGCCGGCTCTTCGCCGAGCTGGCCGCTGACCCGCGCCTGGCCGATGTGGCGAGACAGCTCCTCGGAAGCGAGGTGATGATCCATCAGTCCCGGATCAACTACAAGCCGCCCTTCGCCGGCAAGGAGTTCTACTGGCACTCCGATTTCGAGACCTGGCACGTCGAGGACGGAATGCCGAGGATGCGCGCTGTGAGCCTCTCGCTCAACCTGACCGAGAGCAACCGGCACAACGGTCCGCTCATGGTGATCCCGGGATCACATCACGTCTTCGTGAGCTGCGTCGGCCAGACACCCGAAGAGCACTACAAGCGCTCTCTGCGTCGGCAAGAGATTGGCACTCCCGATGCCGAAGCACTGAGTGAGCTGATGGCCCAGAGGGATATCGCCTCCTTCGAGGGAGGTCCCGGCTCGGCGGTGTTCTTCGAGTGCAATCTCCTTCATGCCTCGAACTGCAACCTGAGCGCGACGCCGCGGACGAATCTCTTCCTCGTCTACAACAGCGTCGAGAACGAGCTGACGGATCCGTACGGGGATCAGCCGGCGAGGCCCGAGTTCCTCGCCGAGCGGGCCGCACAGCCTCTGGGCCAGGGGTGATCGCGAAGGCGAGGGAGAACGCGTTCCTTGGAGATGATCCCGGCCGTCAAGGTGTTCATCGCGCTCTTCGTCGTGATGAACAGCCTTCCCGTCTTGCCGATGGTGGCGAAGCTGACGAGTCAGCTCGGTCGCGAAGAGCGTCAGCCGGTAGTGCGGCGGGCGCTCTTCGCTGGTTGCTCGATCGCCGTGGTGCTCATTCTGATCGGGCCATGGCTGTTCGACGTCCTGGGCATCACCCTGTCGGATCTCCGGATCGCGGGTGGGCTCATCTTGGCGATCTTTGCCATCCACGATCTCCTCTTCTCGACCGAGCGTCGAAAGGAGGAGGATGTCGACAACCGCGACACCGGAATCGTACCGCTCGGCATCCCGCTCCTGGTCGGGCCAGGGACCCTCACGACCTCGATGGTCCTCGCCGATGCCTACGGGCGCGGCATCGTGGTCGCGGCCTTCCTCACGAACGCACTCATCAACCTCTTGCTGCTCACCCTGTGTTTACGCTTCGTGCGAACGCTGGGTAGCTCCTTCTTCCGCGCCCTCGGCAAGATCTACTCCCTACTCCTCGCCGCGCTGGCCGTCTCGATGCTCCGCACCGGCATCATGACCGTCGTGAACGGCCTCTGATCCAACCGCAGAGCCCGCACGCCCGAGACGGGAAGCGGTCACCGATCCAAGAGGCCGCTTCCTCGAGGGTGCCATCGATGAAGCCAGGAGGCGCCGAGCAAGGGTGCGGTTTCGATAAGCCCGCGAGACGGAGATGGAGAGCCCGCGCGGCCGAAACGGAGAGCGGTCGTCGATCAGGAAGGCGCCTCTTCGATATTGCCGTCGATCGAGCTGGTGGGGTCCGAGCAAGGGTGTTGATCTGAGATGATCACATGAAGAAATGCTCAGGCCTGCTCGTAAAGGCCTACCGAGTGACCTTGTCTTGATCTCGCTCGATTTGGGCACTCCGACCTTTCTCGTCAGGAGGCGCCCCCTCAATCGCCCTCTCGTCGGAACTCGATGGGCGATACTCCCGGCTCGAGCGGAATCAGGACGCGATCGATATCCCCGGCCAGGTCGTAGTCGAACCTGAGCTTCAAGCCGCTGAGCTGTCCTTCGGTGCCAGGCAGATCGTAGGGGACCGCGAACACGTCGTAGTGGTAATGCTCGAGCGGTAGCTCGAACCCGGCGACCGAGACCTTCATGCCTTCATCGCTCACCGTGACGATCGCGTCTCCGTATCCCGGGTGCGAAAAGCGGCCGGCGTACTCCTGTCGCGCGTGAGACGGAGTCGTCTTCGGGTGCGCGGACTCATGGTCCTTCTTTTTTGCGTCGGCCTTCAGCGCTTTGATCGCTTTCTCGAGCTGGCGAGCCCGTCCGGCCCAGTCGATCGGATCGAGGCCGAGGAGCCGATCGAACACATTGCGGACGACGAGCGAGGGGACCGTTCCATTGGCGGACGTATTGGACAGGACGATGACTCCGATCTCGTCGTCGGGCAGCCACTCCATCGCCGAGATGAAGCCGTCGATGCCGCCGCCGTGACGCACGTGGGCGTGGCCGCGGTAGCTGCTGATCATGAGACCTAATCCATACGCCGGTGGACCGATCTCGGGGCCATCCTGCACACGCGCCATCAAAGGCCCACTCATCACCATCTGCGGTGACTGCATCGCCTTGGCGTTGTCCTCCGAGAGGAGCCGGGTGTCGCCCACCTTGCCGAGGTCGAGGTGGAATTGGACGTATCGCGCCATCTCGGAGACCGAGGCGTTGATCGAGCCGGCCGGTCCGATCGCGTCGATGTTGCGGAACGGGATCCGGATCGTCTTCTCGTCCTCTCGGCCGTAGGGATACGAGAAGTCGGCGTCGCGCTGCATCTCTTCGACCGAGAACACGGCGCGGTCCATGCCGAGTGGCGTGAAGATGCGCTCGTCGACGAGTGTCTCCCAGGTCTTGCCCGTGACGCGCTCGGCGACGATCCCCGCCGTCAGGAACATCAGGTTCTGATACTGGAACGTGCTGCGGAAGGCGCGACTCGGCTCGAGGTGACGGAGTCCCGCGAGGAGCTCTGGGCGGGACCGACCGGTGGCGTACCAATAGAAATCGTGACGGGGCAGACCCGAGCGGTGGCACAGGAGATCGATCGCGGTCATCTGGTCGGTGGCCACGGAATCGTGGAGCCGCAGCTCCGGAAGGACCTCGTGGACGGGACGATCCCAGCTCAGCTTCCCGTCGTCGACGAGCATCCCGAGCAGGGCCGCGGTGAAGGACTTGGTGTTCGAGCCGATGGCGAAGAGCGTGTCCTTCGTGACCGGCTTTCCGGCCTCGAGGTCCCGGTAGCCGTATCCCTTGGCCAGGAGAACTTCGCCGTCATGGACGATCGCGACTCCCAGTCCGGGGACGTGCCACTCCTTCATGATCGAGAGGGTCCAGCCGTCGAAGCCGTCGAGCGGGTCCTCTTGGGACCGAGCGTCAGCGAAGGAGACCAGGATGAAGGTGGCGAGCGAGAGGAGCCGGAGTCGATCGAGTCGCGCCATGGGATGCTTCCTTCCGTGAGGTGAGCTTCGGTTCACGTGGAGCCTTGCACGAGAGCGACGCGAAAGCCAGCGCATCCTTCGCCTCGGCATCGGCGAGGTGACGCTTCGGCTACCGATTTGCAAACGTCGAGTGTGGAACGCACAGACGCCGTAATCTGTGGAGGCTTTGAAACTTATTGGGGGGTAAACGCGACATGAAGGCTCTGACTAGCAAGGCCGCTCTGGCCCTTCTGGTGCTGTCAACCCTTTGCTCGGTGGCGACGGCCTCTTCCGGCCACAGGCCCGGCAGCGTGCTGGTCTATCCGGATCTGATCTCGGAAGACGGCTCGCTCACCGTCATCAGCATCACGAACACCAAGGACGATCCGTCCTTCAATCCGGCCACGAACCTCAATGGCGTCGTGGACGTGCACTTCATCTACATCGATGCGGACACTTGGACCGAGTTCAACCGGTTCGAGCGCCTGACGCCGAACGATACGTTCAGTACGCTGGCTTCGGTCCACACCACTCATCGTGTGTACAGCGGCTTCCTCTACTGCATCGCCGTGGACCCGACGACTGGCGAGCCGGTCTCGCACAACTGGTTGATCGGGGACTTCGCGATCGCCATCGCCCACGCGGGCTGGCTGTATTCCACCGACGCCGTGCCGTTCAAGTCACTCGCACCCGAGGGACAGCCGGCCGATCTCGATGGTGACGGCTTGATCGATCTCGATGGCGTCGAGTACGAAGCTGCCCCGGATCAGCTCCTCTGTTCGAGCTTCTTCGGGATGGACTACTTCTCGCTGGTCTTCGGTGAGTTGATCCTGGTCTCTCTGGTCGGAAGCGCCGACTACGAGACCCAAATCGATGTGACGCTCTACAACGACAACGAGCAGCAGTTCTCGTCGACGATCCGGTTCCGGTGCGCCACGATTCACGATGTCGTCACGGACCCCGTCTTCAGTCGGGAGTTTTTGGCCTCGACCAACACCGACCCTCGGAGCAACGGGTTGGGGAGCCTCGAGACAGGGTGGTTCCGGCTCGATGGCAACCGGGCGGTCGATGTCGTGGGCAACGAGCCTGCCATCGAGGATCCTCCCTTCTTGGCTGCCTGGACGCAGATTCTCGTGAGCGGCAGCGCGGGGCGACTGCTCCACGAGAGCAATGAGCCGAACCCGACGCCGGGTGTGCTCGACGCTCTTCAATGAGCTGCTCGGGCCGGTGCGTCCAGCGCCGGTCCGATCGTCTCCTCTCCGGGCCCAAAGGGGGCGAGCTCGCCGGGAGTCGCAGACGGGCACGCTCGGGGGGTGAGCGAGCCTGAGAATTCGCTCGGGGACCGCGCCGCGCCCGATCCTCGTCGAGCTTCGCGAGCCCCATTTGCTGCAGATGCGGTCCTTGGCTTGCATTGTGGTGTCGAAGACTGCACGGATGTCGTTCTGTGCGGAGGCAACTGAACGAAATGGGGGAGATGTGAACATGAAGGCTCCGATCGCGACTCTCGGGCTCATGCTGATGTTGCTCTGGGGACTGACGCCGACGACCGAGGCCTCGTCGGGCCGCCGTCCCGGCAGTGTGTTGGTCTTTACGAGCTACTTCTCGGATCCGGTCGCCGGAACCGTCATCAGCGTCACCAATACGAAGGACGCACCCAGCTTCGACCCGAACACCAACCTGGACGGCGTGGTGGACGTCCACTTCATCTACATCGACCAGGATGGTTGGCGGGAGTTCAACCGCTACGAGAGGCTCACACCCAACGACACCTTCAGCACGATCACCTCGGTCCACAACCCGAGCTCGTACACTGGATTCCTGTACTGCATCGCTTTGGATCCGAACACCCAGCAGCCGGTCTCGCACAACTGGCTCATCGGCGACTCCATCTTGGCGATCTCCGTCTTCGGATGGCTCTACGCGAGCGACGCGGTCGGCTTCCGGTCGCTGACTCCCGAAGGGCAACCGGCGGATCTGAATGGCAATGGCTTGGTCGACCTCGATGGGGTCGAGTACGACGCCGTGCCGGATCAGATGCTGTGCTCCAGCTTCATCGGATCCACGGTCGACGAAGACTTCTACATCGACCCGTTCAATGCACGGCTCGAGCTCGTGAGCTTCGTCTCGCTGGTCGGCAACTCCGACTACGAGACCCGGCTCGACTTCACGGTCTACAACGACAACGAGCAGCAGTTCTCCACGAGCCTCTCGTTCCGCTGCGCCGAGCTTGGGTTCTTGCTCTTCGATTTCGTCTTCGAGAACGAGTTCCTCGCGTCGACCAACCACGATCCGAGGAACAATGGCTTGGGCAACATCGAGACGGGGTGGTTCCGGGTGGACGGACATCGCGCAGTGGATGTCGTCGGCAACGAGCCGGCGATCGAGGATCCGCCCTTCCTGGCGAGCTACTTCTCTCTGATCATCGGCGGATCGACGGGCCGACTCTTTCACGAGAGCAACGAGCCCAACCAGGCGGCCGGTGTGCTCGACATGTTGCTCTGACGCCTCGCCCGCCAGCGCGATCTCGGGACGATGGGGTTCACTCGTCGTCCCGATGGATCCCGTTCTCGACCTGCGCCGCTCCGCCTTGCACAATCCGAGCGTGTTCCCATCGCGAAGAGGAGCGTGAGCCAGGAAATACCCGGAGCAGCATCTTGCACCACGCGTCGCGCGGACCGTTGAAGAGTCGCCTCTCGTCCGTCCGCCATGCGACGAGCCGGCCGGGGGGGCGACCGTGATCGAGCTCTTGGCCCTGCTCGGTGCCGGGCTCCTCGGCTACGCCCTGATCTCGAAAAAGGTGGAGAGCGGTCCGCTCACCGCGCCTCTCTGCTTCACGGCTCTCGGAATCGGCGCCGGCAGCCTCCTGACCGACAAGCCGGCCCTCGATGAATCGGCGAGCTGGGTGCACGTCTTGGCCGAGATCACCCTCGTCCTCGTGCTGTTCAGCGATGCGAGCCGGATTCCGATCGGACGCCTGCGCCGGGAGCACGCGCTGCCGCTGCGCCTCCTCGTCGTCGGCATGCCGCTGACGATCGTGCTCGGAACGGCCATCGCCTACGGGATGATGCCCGGCCTCGGTGTCTGGGCCGCGGCACTCCTCGCCTCCATCTTGACACCGACCGACGCGGCCCTCGGGCAGGCCGTCGTCTCCAGTCCCGTCCTACCGGTCCGGATTCGTCAAACCTTGAACGTCGAGAGTGGCCTGAACGACGGCATCGCGTATCCGGCCGTCTTCTTTTTCCTGAGCGCCGCCGAGTCGCTCGCCCCTGAGGGCTCGGCGCCGAGTCATTGGCTGGGCTTCGTCGCACTGCAGCTCGGGCTGGGTCCTTTGATCGGGATCGCGGTGGGATACGCCGGAGGGCGGGCCCTCGAGCGGGCGCACTCACGTGGCACGATCCAGAGCACCTTCGAGCGGATCTCGGTCGTGGGGCTATCGGTGCTCGCCTTTGCGCTCGCCGACCTGGTCGGCGGCAACGGATTCATCGCAGCCTTCACGGCCGGCCTGACGGTGGGCAACGTGGCGAAGGCGGTTTCGAATCGCCTGATCGAGTTCGGAGAGACCGAAGGGCAGCTCCTCTCCCTGGTCACCTTTTCATTGTTCGGCGCCCTGATCGTCCCGGAGGCACTCGCGAAGGCCGGCCCGATCGAGTGGATCTACGCGGTCCTCAGCCTGACGGTGATCCGATTCCTTCCCGTCATGATCTCGCTCATGGGAACGGGCCTGGAGTGGTCTTCGGTCGGCTTCCTCGGCTGGTTCGGACCCCGCGGGCTCGCCTCGATCCTGTTCCTGCTGATCGCGGTCGAGGAGTCGCAGCTCCCGGAGCTGGACCGCTTGCAGTCCATCGTCGGCCTCACCGTTCTGATGAGCGTCGTCGCCCACGGAATGACGGCTGCACCCTTCTCGAGATGGTACGGGCGGAAGATGAAGCACCTCGAGTCGCACCGCCCGGAGTCCGTCGAGCATCGATCCGTCACGACCTTCCCGCTCCGCCACGGTGGACACCGTCACCCGGAGACGGACTCGGCCAAGCCGACGACTCAGGGCTGAAGCGCCAGCCTCGACCGTCGCTCGCGAGACGCGTAGCGCATCGGTTCCGCTCTATGAGACGATCGTGTGAGAGAGCTGCAGTCGACGAGTGGCATCGTGGCGAGGGCGATCGCCGGATTTCGTGACGCTTGGAGGATCGACCGTGGAGAGGGAAGACTACGACGTGGCGGTCGTCGGGGCGGGGATCCTCGGGTTGGCCCACGCCTACTGGCTCGCGCGCCGCGGGCTCTCCGTCGTCGTGCTCGAGCGCAGTCGCAAGGCGCAGGGCGCTTCGGTTCGCAACTTCGGGATGATCTGGCCGATCGGCCAGCCGCTCGGGGAGATGCGCAAGCTGGCCCTCCGAAGCCGAGAGCTCTGGCGAGAGGTCATCGAGCAGACGGGCCTCTGGTCGGACGAGGTCGGCTCACTGCACTTGGCCAGACGAGAAGACGAGGCGCAGGTGCTCGAGGAGATCGCCTCGCGCCTGGCCGATGATCCGATGCAGCATGAGCTCCTCAGTGCGGAGGAGGTGGCCCGGCGCTGGCCTGCCGTCCGCCGCGACGGTCTCCTGGCGGGCTTCTTCAGCGAAGCCGAGATCTGCATCGATCCGCGCGAGGCGATGGCGACGTTGCCGAGCTGGCTCGAAGCGGAGTACGGTGTCCGCTTTCAATTCGGAAGTGCGGTGACCGGATTCGACGCAGGGGAGGTCCGGGTCGGTGATCGGCGAATGGGAGTAAGGCATTTGCTGGTTTGCTCGGGAATCGACCTCCAGACCCTTTATCCGGAGCAATTGGCGACCGCCGGCATCCGGCTGTGCAAGCTGCAGATGCTGCGGGGCCGGGCGGAGATCGATGGCCGCCTCGGCGTGATGCTCGCCGGTGGTCTGACCCTGGCTCACTACGCCTCGTTTCGCGGGTGTCCGACGCTGCCCGAGCTCGAGGCGCGCCTGCGGCGCGAATTCCCGGTCTGCGCGCGCTACGGCATCCACGTCCTCGCCAGCCAGAATGGCCGGGGCGAGCTCCTGCTCGGAGACTCGCACGAGTATGGTGACGACATCGAGATCTTCGATAAATGCGAGATCGACGAAGCAGTGCTGGACTATCTCGGCGAAATGGTCCAATTACCTCGGTTGCGGATCACGGAGCGGTGGCACGGTCTCTACGGCAAGTGCTCTGACAGTCCATGGTGGATCGGATCGCCGAAGTCGGACGTGACCATCGTGACCGGAATCGGAGGCGCCGGAATGACCTTGTCATTCGGGTTGGCTGAGCGCGTCGTCACAGAGAGGTTCGGGAATGTCGGAGTCGGTTGAGTCGGGCTTGCCGGCACTGGTGGTGTTCGATCTGGCGGGGACGACCGTCATCGATCGGAAGATCGTGTTCCGAAGCTTTCGCTCGGCACTCGAAGAGCTCGAGGTCGAAGTGGACGAGGAGCAGATCCGCGAAGTGATGGGGCTGGCCAAGCCCGAGGCCATCGAGCGCCTCTTGCGCGGGCGGAGCCCTCGAGACCAGCTCCAAGAAAGAATCACCGCGATCCATGCGGCGTTCCGGCGCCGAGTCCTCGAGCACTACCGGCAGGACCCCTCCGTCGGCGAGGTCCCCGGCACGTCCGAAGTGTTCCGCTGGCTCCAAGATCAGGGCGTGCGCATCGGGCTCGATACCGGCTTCGATCGCGGGATCACGAATGTCGTCCTCGATCGGATGGGCTGGGAGCGACGAGCCTTGTTCGATGCCTCGATCACGAGCGACGAGGTCGCTCTCGGTCGCCCGCACCCCGACATGATCCAGCGCCTGATGCAGCGTTTTCGGATCGAGGATCCCGCCCGCGTCGCCAAGGTCGGCGATACCCCGGTCGACATGGAGGAGGGGCGCAACGTCGGCTGCGGTTGGATCGTCGGCGTCACCAGTGGCTCCGGCTCGAAAGAGGAGCTCGAGGCCGCCGGCGCGACCCACGTGATCCCGAGTGTCCGAGATCTGCCGAGCCTGCTGGGCGGCTGAGCGCGTTTCGAGCCAGCCCCGCCTCTGGCGGCGCCGGAGCATTCAGGTGGTGAGACGCACACATTGGAGTGCCCAAGTCGAAGCGAGCCGGTGACCGAGCCTGTCGGTGAGTGCTATCGCGAGCGAGCTTGGGCCGGGGTAGCGCTTGCGATGCGGGATTCATCGCCGTGAAAAGGAAGCTACGCGTCAGCCGAGGGCAACGCCCGGGCGAATCGGGCAGTGTCTTGTCATCCGTCCAAGCCTGTAAGGCTTGCACTCGTTCCTGTCGTGCAGCCGCCGACATCGGACACGGAGTTTCGGATCTGGGGTCCCGGTCCTGAGGGCGAGGGCGATGGAGTGCCCAAGTCGAGCGAGTCAAAGACCGAGTCTGTCGGCGAGGGCTCTGCGCAAGCGAGCTTGGGCCGGGGCAGCCTGACCACGGAGTTTCCGATGTGACGGGTCCTGAAGAATGGAGTGCCCAAGTCGAGCGAGTCAAAGACCGAGTCTGTCGGCGAGGGCTCTGCGCAAGCGAGCTTGGGCCGGGGCAGCCTGACCACGGAGTTTTCCGAT
>JAVJTD010000004.1:0-3406 GCA_040219065.1 Planctomycetota bacterium | reverse complement strand
CCAGGCTCGGGCCGGAGGACCGGCCACGCCCGGGGCTACACGCTGCCAGCCCTTCGGGCTTGGGCAGGTCGACTCATGAGGACTTCGCCCACCGTCGCCGGGGACCAGGCAAGTCTCTTCCCGGGAGATCCGACTCGCCTCGAGGTGAGGATCGCTGGCGATCGCCTGCTTCATCGAGTTCTGAAGTCTCTTCCCACGAGATCCGACTCGCCTCGAGGCGTCGACGTTCCTTCAGGCGTCGGCCTCAATGCTCTCCGTGGGCTCCGTGGTGGCAGCTCTGCCGCCCCTTCGGGCTTGGGTAGGTCGACTCATGAGGACTTCGCCCACCGTCGCCTGGGACCAGGAGCCCTCGCTCTTGGTGGCCGAGCCTGACGCTCCGACGTTCGCCTCATTCGTCCACCAGGCGGTAGCCGACGCCTTGCTCGGTGAGCAGGTATCTCGGTCTCGAGGGATCGGGCTCGATCTTGCGGCGAAGGCTCGAGACGAAGACTCGCACGTAGCGAGCGTCGTCGCTGTGGCTCGGGCCCCAGACTTCGCGGAGGATCTGGCGGTGGGTCAGGACCTTGCCGCTGTAACGGGCGAAGGTGATCAGGAGCCGGTACTCGATCGGGGTGACCGTCACGGGCTCGCCGGCCAGCGAGATTCGCCGGCTGGCGAGGTCGATCCTGAGGTCGCCCACCTCGAAGACCGGGTCGTCGTTGGCGGCGTGTCGGCGTGCCTGGTTGCGGAGCGCGACCCGCAGGCGCGCCTGCAGCTCACCAACTCCGAAAGGCTTGGTGAGGTAGTCGTCGGCGCCGCGATCGAGGGCCGTCACCTTGTCACGCTCCAGCCCCCGCGCCGAGAGAACGATGATCGACGCTTGGCTCCATTCGCGCAGCCAATCGATGAGGTCGAGCCCGTCGCCATCCGGGAGGCCCAGGTCGAGGATCACCAAGTCGGGCGGCTCGCTCGAGGCACGCGCCCTCCCCTCGGACGCCGTCTCGGCCTCGACCACGCGATAACCGCCGCTTTCGAGCGAGGTGCGCAGGAAGCGGCGGATCGCGCGCTCGTCCTCGATCACCAGGATCAGTGGCCGGTCGGTGCTCACGGTCTCGCCTCGGACGCTGCCAGCGAATCGTCTTCTTCGATGGCCGGGGGCTGGTCTTCGAGCGGGAGCGCCAAGACGAACCGAGATCCGCCGCCCTCCCGCTCCTCGGCCCAGACTTCCCCGCCGTGGAGTCTCGCAATGGCGAGGCAGATCGAGAGCCCGAGACCGGCACCGCGCGCTCTATTCGAGCTCATCCCTTGGCCCCTGTAAAACTTCTCGAAGACCCTCGAGCGCTCCACTTGCGTCAAGCCGGGACCGCGATCGGCCACCTCGATGACGACCCGCCCCTCCCGCACAAAGGCAGCGATCTCGACGATCGAATCCGAAGGCGAGTACTTGAGCGCATTGTCGATCAGATTGATCAGGACGAGCTCGAGGAGCACACCGTCCACCCGGATCAGGGGCAGGTCGCACGGTATGTCAGTCGACACCTGTCGGCCTTCGAGCTCGCCGAAGAGCCGGGTCAGAGCCGAGCCGACGAGATCCTCTGCCACGTTCCAATCCTTCTCGAGCTGGATGCGTCCTGCTTCCACGCGGGTCATGTTGAGCAGGTTGTCGATGAGGCGGCCAAGGCGGTTGGCCTCCTCGTAGATGCTCTCCAACAACTCACGGCGAGCCCCAGGCTGAAGACGCTCTCCAGCGACGAGCAGACTGCTGCTGGCTCCGCTGATGGCCGCCAGCGGAGTGCGGAAATCGTGGGACACCGAGCTGAGGACCGCGCTCCGCAGCTTTTCGGCCTCGGCCTGGGCGAGGGTGCGATGGACTCGCTCGGCCAGCCGATCCCGTTGAAGCGCCAGGGCCACCTGCGCCGCAAACATCTCGACCAGCCTCCTCTGCTCTGGAAGGAGAAGCAGTCCCGGTTCTCGCGGACGGATCGCCAGGACCCCCACGACTCCTTCGGGGGTTTCGAGCGGAACGCAGAGCACCGGCGCCGTGCCTTGCACCTCGGTTCCGGCCCCCGCGATCCGACCATGCTCCAGCACCCACCGAGCGACACTCTGCAGCGCCGGATCCGGCCCGAGCGCGGCCGCGGCGCCCGAGGTGCGCAAGCTCCCATCCTCGCCCTGCGCGAGGATGGAGACCTCTCCCGGCAGCAGCAGGTTGAGGCGAGCTTCGGCGACGGAGACGATCTGGTGATGGCCCGTGGTCGCCGAGAGCTCGCGGCTCAGCCGATAGAGCTGCTCGGTGCGTCTCTCGCGCCGACGCGCGGCGAGGGACTGATCGCGGATCCGAGCGGTCAGGGTGCTGACCAGGAGGCCGATCCCCAACATCACGGCGAAGGTGAACAGATACTGGGAGTCGTGCACGCTCAACGTGTATTGCGGGGACGTGAAGAAGAAGTTGAAGAGGATCACTGCTGCGAACGACGCGAAGACGGCAGGGCCGCGTCCGTGGCGCCCTGCCACGATCGCCACGCCGAGCAGGTAGGCGAGGACGAGATTGGCATCGGTGAGCCCCAACGCGTCGAAGCCAGCCGCCACGGCCGTCGCGGCGGCGAGCAGGAGCGAGGCGCCGGCGTAGCCAAGGAGGCGCAGACGCCGCGAGCGCTTGGGCGCCGGCTCACTGCGAGGAGACGAGCCCCCTTTGCCCCGAATGACGTAGACGTCGATGTCTCCGCTCGCCGAGATGACCTGGTCCACCGGGGAGCGCCCGAAGCTGAATGGCCGCCTCCGACCTCCGGTCTTGCCCATGATGATCTTGGTGATGCAGCGGGAGCGAGCATAGTCGACGATCTCGCGCGCCAAGTCGCGTCCTGGAATGCTGACGACTTCGGCGCCGAAGGACTCGGCGAGGCGCAAGTGGCCAGCGAGCCGCTGCCGGTCCTCCGGCGAGCCCTTGTCTTCGTCCCCGACGTGAACGGCGATCCATTGGGCGTGCATCGCGCTCGCCATCCGACTCGAGGTGCGAATCAGCCGGGCCGAGGTCGGGCTGGGGCTCACGCACACGAGCAGCCGCTCGACGGTCGGCCAGTGGCGGGAGCGGGCGTGCTCCGCGTCGTACCCGGATTCTTCGCGCAGGTTGAGACGATCGGCGGCGCGACGAAGGGCGACCTCGCGGAGGGCCACCAAGACGGCCTTCTCCCGCGCCTCCCCGTACCCCGGAAGCGTCGCGCTCGCGGCCCTCGGCCGCCTGGCTTCCAGGAGCTCTTCGGGAGGCAAGTCGACGACCTCGACCTCTTCGGCCGAATCGAAGAAGACATCGGGCACCGTGTCGTCGACCGGCTCGCCGGTGATCTGCTGCACCAGATCGACGAGGCTCGCGAGCTGCCGCACTTCGAGCGTCGTCCAGACGTCGATGCCGGCGTCCAGGAGCCGCTCG
>JAVJTD010000003.1:0-14796 GCA_040219065.1 Planctomycetota bacterium | reverse complement strand
AAGGGCACTCCGAATGGCCCCTTGCTCTGCGCCTCCTGGCTTGATCGTCAGCGATGTCGAGGAAGCGGCTCCTAGCTCAACAGCCGCTTCCCGTTTCGGTCGCGCGGGCTCTGGTTCAAATCAGAGGCAGAGCAGGAAGGCGACGAGGTCTTCTTTCTCGGACTCGGTGAGCTGCAGCTCGAAGATCAGGTTGAAGAATTCGACCGTGTCGTGCAGCGTCGGCAGGCGGCCGTCGTGCAAGTAGGGCGGGGAGTCCTTGATGCCGCGGAGACCGAAGGTCTTGATCGGACCTTCGGGGCGACCGACGTAGAAGCGCTCGACCTGGAGGTCGTGCATGTAGTCGTCGGTGAACTGCGGGCCGTAATGGCAGGTGCTGCATTGGGCCTTGCCATGGAAGAGCTTCTCACCGCGCAGCTCTTGCTCGGTCGCCTTGGACGGCAAGAGCTTCATGAGCGGGCCGAGCTTCGGTGCGGGCGGGTTGTCGAGGATTGCGTTGAAGTCGCCCATGCGGTTGGTGAGCTGGCGCTGACGATTCGCGAGGCCGATCGGCTGGCCGAGGCTGCCGGGATCGCCGTCGAAGTACTCCTCGACCTCGGAGAAGTGATCCATGCTGCGGATCGAGCGCTTCGAGGAGAGCTGCATCATGTTGAAGTTGGCGCGCATGGTCGGGGTGTCGACGCGCAGGCGCGACTGGTTCGGGCGGGCATCGGGCGCGAGCTCGAAGGCGGCGTTGGTGTGGCCGTTGACGTGGCAGGAGAAGCAGGACACGCCGCTGTTCGGCTCGACCGTCACGCGGTGGTTGGTGTGATTGAACCAGGTCGTTGCGGTCGGGCGAAGGAGCTCCTTGAGCCCTTCCATCTGCTCGCCCGTGATCAGCCCGTCGAAGATCTCGTAGTAGTTCTGGAGCGTGACCTCGCGGCCGCCCGTCACGTCGCCCAGCTCCTTGTGAGTCGTCAAGAACATCGGCGGCGGGAACTCGGGCAGGTACTCCTCGGGGAAGTCGTGGTCCATATCCATGCGCTCGTGCTCGGGATGCACGTCGACCCAGCTATCCGGGAAGACCATGTGCGCCGTCGAGTGCAGCGGATGCGCGAGGGGCACGTAAGGAAAGAGGTCGTTGTCGCGGATCTCGTCGGGACTCATCTTGGCGAGGGTCATCCAACCGTCGACGCCTTCGGGAAGGCGAGCGACCGGGCCGGCCATCACGGGCTTGCCGCCGGACATGGTCGCGCCCGGGATCGCCTCACCGGAGAAGTCGAAGCGCTCGGCCATGTACTCGTCGACGCGCTTCATGAGCTCGGGCTTGCGGGTCTGGTTCATCTCGACCCACTCGTCCCACTTCATGCCCAAAGTGGCGGCACCGAACGAGCTGCCGTCCCGGCCCGCATAGCGCCAGATGTCGAATGGTGTATCTCCGCCGAGACCACACGGCTCCAGCGTCTGGAGCTTGTCGACGTGGTTCGGCCCGAGCCCCCAGTCGGTCTCGAACGGAGCCTTCTTCGACGCCTCAGTCGACTCGGCCACTTTCTCAGGCTTGTTCTCGTTACCGACTTTCGGGTCTTCGTCGGTCATGGCCCAACCGAGGCAGACCGCCGCGGTCCCGATGCTGAGCAGGCTGAACTTGCTGGACATGGTAAGTCCTGTGATCTCCGGGGGGCTCGCCACGCGGGCTCGGAGGGGGAGTCCGTTCCGGTGCGAGGGAAGTAAGTCATTGAATATTGGGTAGATAGGCTAGCGCCACGCCAGCGGCGCGAACCCCGATTCTCTGCCAAACGGCCCGATTTGGCAAGGGACGCTTTGGAGGCGCTCTCGGGAACTTGGAAAGGCGGGCCTACGCGCGAGCTTCGCTTCCGGAAACTCCGTTTCCGGAGCTCCGACGAGGCGCCGCGAGTGGCACCTTCATGGACAGCCTTTCCAGATCCTCATGCTCCGTTCGACTTCGACACCGCAATGTCCCTTCGGTCTGGGGAGCTTCCCCACCAGGTAACGCAGGTCACGAACAATCGGGGTCAGGAAATGATGTAGCGACTCAGGACGACAATTCCGCGTGACTCCGGCGGCTGCGCCAGAGCGCGACGATCAGGGCGAGGAGCCAGGCTGCTCCGCTGACTCCCATCAGGCCCAGGCCCCACTGTACCTCGGGGGGCGAATAGCGAAAGTAGACGTATTGGTCGCCGGGTCGGACCTCCACGCCGCGGAAGGTGTAGTCCGTTCGGACGATCGGGCGGTCCTCGCCGTCCACCGTTACTCGCCAGCCTTCGAGCCAGTTGTCGGTGAGGACGAGGAGGGACGGCTTCTCGGGCGCCACTTCGACCACGACCGTGCGCGGCTCGTAGCGGACGATATCTGCAGCGGCTTCGTCGAGGGGATCGGCGGTCTCTGCGTACTCCTGGGTCAATTCACCTTCGACGATCGCGGTTCGAGCGGGATCGAAGGACGGGTCCGTCAGCGCCGCGGCTGCGTCTTCTTTCGATTCGGCGCGCACCACATGGGACACGAGGAAGGCCCGCGGCAAGGTGCCTTCATTGGCGAAGACGCGCGTCGAGCCTTCTCGAATCAGCGGCCGTTGATCTTCCTTTGGCCAGACATCCTCGGTGGTGAGGAAGTAGCGAATGCCCAAGAGATCGACCAACGGCGAGTCGAGCGAGCGCGGGTGGCTGAGGTTCAGGACACCGACGGTGAGGCCGCGACCCGGCTCGATGAGATCGAACAGCTCCTCGTAGCGCTTCACCGTGAGGGTGATGTAGCCCTGCGCGTCGTGGAGCCCGTAGAGCATGCCCGTGTTGGGCATCAATGAGACATGCGGCGGTGAGGGGATGCCGCCGTAGCGGAGGAAGCGGACGCCCTCGGGGCTCCGGTCCTGCTGCAGGTAGCCGATCAGTGGACTGCTCTCGTACATCCCGGTTTCGGGAACCGCGCGATTGAGCGGCAACCCGAAGAGGCTCAGATCAACGGTGATGGCGCCGATCAGCGTGACGACGATGAGCGCGATCTTCTTTCGACTCACCTTGGCCAATAGGAGGGAGAACCACGCCATGCTGATCAGCGCCCAGACCGCCACGTGTCGGGCGGAAGCCCGTAAGAGCTCGACGTTCGCCGAGAGGTCTTCAGGGGGAACGTCCAGGTTGGACTGAAGCCCAGATGGGATCTCGACAGCCGACACCATGCCCACATTCTTGCGAACGAACTCGCTGTCGGCGATCCATTGGCAAAGGCGCTGCTGCAGGCTCTCGTCACTGCGGACCCAGAGATTCAGTCCTGCCAGCGCCACCAAGAAGGCCGCGATCGCCATCGTCATGCGCAGCCGCATCGTGCCCTCGAGGCGCTCGGCCAATAGCCGGTGCGCGCCGTGCGCGGCGAGGACAGACAGTCCGAAAGTCGTCACGAAGAAGAAGCGCTTCGGATCGCCGAAGCTCATGCCCGGTAGACGGAACACGACTGCGAGGAGGGGCGTCCCCAAGGCCACGAGCAGGGCCACGATCGTCATCAGGCTCCAGTAGCGATCTGCCGAATGAGCGCGTTGGCCGAATGGAGTGAGCAATCCGAGCACCGCCAAGAGCAATGGCAGGATGCCGATGTAGCCGGTGATCTCGACGAAGTTCTCCCACGAGGTCAGATAGGTGAACTGCAGAAGCGAATTGCTCGCGACCTTGGACGAGCGCAACGTGCCGTACCAATCCGGCGTGCCGAAGGCTTCGGGCGCGAGGAACGTCACCAGCGCTTCGGTCGACAGGCTTTGGCTCTCGTACGCCTCCAGAGTCATGTCCGAGCGACTGCTCTCGCCGGAGAACGCGAACTCTGCCGCGGGCAGCATCTGGAAGCTCGCGAGCAAGAGGCCCCAGACCGACGCCGCGGCCGCGACTCCGATGATCGTCGCCGTGGCCTTTCGACCCGACTTCTTCCAGAGCCCAACGCCTCGCCAGACGGCGTAGCCTCCGGTCAGGTAAGCCGTGATCACCGCGACCTGAGGAAAGCCCGCGACGAAGGCCATTCCGATCGCGAGGGCGATCGCCAGAGCGCCGGGCAAGCGCCGTCCTCGGACGATGCCCTCGATGCCGAGCAAGGCCAGAGGAAGCCAGATGCTTGCACCGGTGATCTGGTAGTAATGCAGCCGCGACGTCATCCAGCCCGAGAGCGCGAAGACCAGTCCCCCGACCAAGGACGGCAAGGTCGGCTTCCCGATCACCCGCAGGAACAGGAACATCAAGACCCCGGCCAAGCTGAGCTGGAGCGCGGCGATCCAGCCCCAGGCCTCGAGAGGATCCATCAAGAGCGTGAGTGCCACCAGCGGCGACGAGACCGCGGGCACCTGCTGCTGGAGATGGGGCACGCCGCCGAGGACGTACGGGTTCCAGAGCGGCAGCTCGCCTTGGCGCAGCGACTCCCGGTTCAGCATCACCTGCGGGTGGAACATGAAGAGCTGATCGGTCATCGCGAGGTTCGACACCTCCCGAAGCGCCTCGATCTCTTCGGGTGTGCGCGAGTCTCGCCAGGGCAAGAACTGCCGTGTATGCGCCGGCATGTAGACCCGCTCCGTGAAGAGCGCCGGGGCGAGGAAGACCAGCCCGACGAGCAGCAGCCCGGCGAGCGAGAAGACATCGGAACGTCGCATGAATCGACTCGAGCAATCGGAGGAGGAAGAGCGTTCGAAGACGGCTCTCAGCCCTTACCCGAATCAGTGGTGAGCGTCAGCAAGAAAAGTGGTGCTTGGGTGACTGGGTGTTCGTGTGTTCGTGTGACACGAGCCGCCTCAACATCACCCGTTCACCAAGGAACCTCTGCTCGAGGGCTGAGGGCTTCTTGCCAGACCGGGATCCGACGATCTCGAAAGGGGGAGAGCCGTGAGCGTAGCGATCGGTCCTCGCTCAATCCGGGAAGGGTCGTTGCCGGCTCAATACCGAAGCGAGGACCAGGAACTGTGAGGAACCCTGAAGAGCCCGAAGCGCAGCGAAGGGTCTACTCGCTTCCGCGATCACCCAAGTTCTTTTCCAGCCACCTGCGCACTTCATCCGGCTCGAAGCCGAAGGGGCCTTGGGCGCCGGCGTAGGCGATCTTGCCTTCGGCGTCGACGACGAAGAGTCTTTCCGGCCAGGCGGCATAGGCTTCGTCGACGGTGTTCTCCATGTCGTCGATCACGCGCGGGATCGTCAGCTTCAGCGCCAAAGAGCATTGCTCGGCGACTTGCTTGCGTTCGCCGAGGCTAGTCGGCTGGTCGAGGACGACGCCGTCCTTCTCATTGCTCGCCATCTGCCATTCGTCGGCGGCGTGTGCTTCGCGAATGTAGACGAACAGGAAGTCGACCTGGTCCCGGTAGTCCTCGTAAAGCTTCTGAAGGGCACCAGACTGGCGCCGGAAGGGAGGTCAGGTCCAGCTTCCAAAGATCAGGACAACGGGTCGGTCGTAATCCGACAGGCAAACCTCGCCGCTTCCATCCTCGCGCGGCAAGCAGAAGTCCGGCGCGGCCTCCCCGACCCGAGGCGCCCGTCGCTCCATCAGCCTTCGGGTCTCGTCCCAATTGGGCAGCCGCTCCTCGGGAGGCAGGGCGTCCATCTCGTCCATGAAGGCACGGGCGATCTGATCAGGCGATGGCTGCTGATCCGCAGGCGCCGTCGTTGCGCTCGGCTCTTCGCGGGCCTTCACCGGGCGGACATCCTCGGCCCGCTCCTCGGCCGATCGGCAGGAGGCTGCGAGCAGCAGCGACAGGACGACGAAGCGAAGTCCGCCTCTTCGGACAGGCATCGGGTGGACATCCCCAGTGTTCTTCACGTCACTTCTTCTTCGAGACGACGATCATCTCGTCGAAGAGGTTCAGGTAGAGCGAGCGCTTCGCGACCCACTTCAAGGGGAACAGCACCTTGGGCAAGACCGGGTGGATGCGGGCCGTGCGCTCGCGGATGAAGCCGAAGGAGACGTGCTTGCCGCCGAACCGGCCGGTGTTGCGCACGACTCGGAAGCCGCACTGGTCGAGCATCTTGGCGACGGTCTCGGGTGAGAAGTGGTAAAGGTGCTCGAGGTATTTGAAGTGGTGCCACTTCTCGCCGAGCATCTTGGCGAAGCGCGATGCGACGTTCTGGGTCTCGATGACGAGGATGCCTTCTGGCTTCAAGAGCTCGTGAGCGCGCTTGATGTCAGCGGCCGGGTCGACGAGGTGCTCGATCACGTCCCAGAAGCACACGGCGTCGTAGGCGCCCTTCTCGAGCTTCGGCATCGTCTCTTCGAGCGTGCCGACGTGGATGTTGTCGAGGCCGTAGCGCGTGCGGGCCTGCTTCGTCACGTGCTCGGAGATCTCGACACCGGTGACGTCCCAGCCTTGGTCCTTCATCACCTCGAGGAAGTACCCGGCGGCCGAGCCGACTTCGAGGACCTTGCCCGGCTCCTTGAAGATGTCCGTCACGACTTGGCTGCGCATGCGGAACGTCTTGAGGTAGTCGGCCTCGTCGGCGAGGTAGTCGGTGTAGCCGAAGTCCTTGGCGCTCTCCGACTGCCAGTAATCGGTCTGGTACATCTCGCGGAGCTCCTCTACGGAGCATTGCGGTGTGGTGTAGACCAGATGGCACTTGGGGCACTGGACGATCTTGAAAGGCGGCTTCTCGTGGAGGAGCTGCTTCTCTTCCTCACCGCACAGGTAGCAAGGGACCTCGTGCAGCGCGGCACCCTTGGCGGCCGGGCTGTTGGGATCGACGGTTTGCGGCGAGGACATCAGCCGAAGTACTCCTTCTCGGTGGCGACGGTGCGGTGGTCTTGGGCGATGCCTCGGCCCTCTCGGTCGGCGCCGATGATCTCGGCGGCGACGGCCAGACCCATCTCGATCGAGTGATCGGAGTTGTTGTACTTGAACAGGCCCTGCCGGCCCGTCGTCATCAAGTTCTCGAAGCGGTCGAGGTACTCGAGGAGCCGCTCGAGGTTCTCCTTGTAAATCAGGTCGTACATCGGGTAGGCGTGCTTGCGCTTCTGGATGAAGGCGGTGACGACCTCGTCGGGGCTGTCGATCAGGCCGATCCTGACCAGGTCCTGCGCGGTGATCTTGGCTGCCTCCTCGGCATTCATCTTCCAGATCTCGCTCTCGAAGTTGGTCGTGATCTCCATGCAGATGATCGTCTCGTCGGGCGGCGCGCAGTTCGGCGAGAAGTTCTTCATCTCGCTGATGCGGTGGGAGATCAGCTTGGGCTCGGGCAGGTAGATCCAATGGTCGTCGGTGAGCTGCGGGCGCTTGATCACGAGGTAGCTGAAGACGATCGCCTTGTACCAAAGGCGGCTGATCGCCTCGCTGACGTCGACGGGGATGGCGGGCTGGAAGAAGCGCGGCAGGGACGTGACCGGGATCGTGTTGACGATGCGCTCGGGCTCGAAGACGAGCGTCTTGCCCTCATGCTCGACGACGGCCTTGGTCAGCCTCTTCTCGTCATACTCGATCGACTTGAGATCGGCGCCGCAGAGGACCTGGCCGCCCTTCGACTCGATGTAGGAGCGATAGGTCTCGCAGATGCGACCGAAGCCACCGTGCTTGGGATAGAAGAACTGGCTCGCATAGGTACGCGGCTCGTTCTTGCCCTTGAAGAATTGCGACTTGACCGTCTGGACGACCGTGTCCCAGAGGTTGAGGAGCGAGATGCGCTGCGAGGCCCAGTCGGCCGAGATCTCGGTGGGTGGGATGCCCCAGGCTTTGGCGGTGTACATCCCGAAGAACATCTCGTAGAGCGTCTTGCCGAAGCGGCTCCGGATGTACTCCTCGAAATTGCGATCCTGCGGCGGCTTGAACTTGCCCTTCACCTGCTCGAAGAGATAGTCGGAGAACGCCTTCGCCAGCGTCCAGGGCGGCAAGCTCTTCAGGATGTTGCCCAGCCGGAGGGGGTAATCGAAGAACCGGTTGCGCATGTAGATCCGGCTCTTGCGGATCGGATAGAAGAGATCATCGGGCAGGATCTCCTCCATGTGCGCGATCAACGCGGGGTTCTTCGTGTAGAAGCGGTGAGGACCCAAATCGTAGGTGTAAGGTCCTTCCTGGAAGCTCGTCGCCAGGCCACCGACGAAGGGCAGCTTCTCGACGACGGTTACCTGGTATCCGGCCTTGGCCAGCTCGTAGCCGGCACTCAGGCCCGCGACTCCGGCGCCGAGGATCAGGACGTCGTGCTGCTCGCCGATATCGGCGCCTTGGTGCTTGTCGTCGGTCATCGTCTTCCTGGACCTGTTGGGTCTCGCTGTCCTTCGGGGTGAGAGGGCAAGGCGCCCTCAGCGGCAGTGAATCACGGTCTGATGGCTCATGACGGCATGATCGAGGTTCGTCGGCTGATCGACCACCGTTCCGGGCAGGATGACCGTGTGCTCGATCCGGATCGGCCGCTTGACACGCACGCCCGCTCCGATCACCGAGTGCACGATCTCGGTCCCTTCGGCCAGATCGGCCGTGGGGTCGACCATCTTGGCCTCACCGAGGTGATCGAGCCAGCGAAGATTGCACGTCAGGACGTCCTGGGGAAAGGTGATGTTGTAGTCCCAGGCGACGACCTTGCAGGCGGCGACGCCCGCGCCCGAGTCGATCAGGATCTGCACCGAGTCGGTGATCTCGTACTCGTCGCGCATCGCGGTACGCGGCGTCTTCCGGATCGCGTCGAAGACTTCTGGGCTGAAGAGGTAGATCCCGCAGCCCTTCAAATCGTTCTCGATTCGACGCGGCTTCTCGACAACGCGCGTCACCCGGTCGTCGTCCTCGAGGCTGACGGTGAAGTTCTTCCGGATGGCGTCGGGATCGGGCTCCTGCTTGACGGCGAGGACACCTGCGACGTCGCCGCGCTCGAAGCGCTCCTTCATCCGCTCGATCCGCTCGGGCACGTAGAAGATGTCCCCGAGGAACAAGAAGAACGGCACGTCGATGTGCGGCGCCAAACGGCCGACGGCGTGCGCGATCCCGAGGATCTTCTCCTGCTCGACGTACTCGATCTCGACACCGTACTCCGAGCCCCGGCCGAAGGCGTTGAGGATCTTGTCCATCAAGTGGCCGACGACGATGTACACCTTGCGGATCCCCAGCGACTTGAGGATCTCGATCTGGTGTCCGATGATCGGCACGTTGCCGATGGGCAGGAGTGGCTTGGGGTAGTGCGTATGGAATGGGTCGATTCGGCTGCCTTTACCGGCAGAGAGAATCACCCCGCAGTACTCCGGCATCGAGTGAGCTCTTTCGGGAGTCGGGATCGGGAACGAGGAAGAACGGCAGATCCGTCCCGACCGGTGGGCGGGAGGCGGATTCGGCGGCGGGTGAGGATCGGAAGCTTCGGCTCATGGATGGTCTTGTGACCGCCAGACGGGCTGGCTCCGAGAGGATCCTACGCCGCAAGTCTTGATCGGGCAAGTGCATTCTGACGGTGCGGCAGGCGCGGGGAATCGTACCGGTCAGGCCTTCTCGGCCTCGGCCGCCGAGCCCGATCGCGGGGCTCCCAGAGACTCCCAGCGCTTGCGGACGATCGTCCGAAACATCATCAGAGCGGTCTTGGCCACCTTGAGGAAGCTGTCCGAGTGCTTCGAGTCGCCGCCCATACGGCGATAGTAATGCACCGGCACCTCGATCACCCGGAACCCCTGGGTCAGTGCCTCGCACATCATCTCCGGCGAAAAGGCGGGCCCGGGCTCGGACAGATGAGAGGCGATCGCCTGCCAGGTGGTCTTCCAGAGCGCTCGGTACGTGCAGCCGACGTCGGTGAGGCGCGGCTCGTGGGGGACGTACCAGAGGAGCTCGAGGATCTTGGCCATCGTCACGTTGCCCCAGCGCAGCGAGAAGTCCATGTTCGCGCCCTGCTGGACCATCTGTCGAGTCGTGCGCGTGCCGAGCACCATGCCGGCGTCCTCGAGGTACACGAGCAGCTTGAGGATGTCCTCGGAGCGAAAGGACCCGTCGGCCTCGACCATCACGAGGATCTCGCCGTCCGCTGCGTCCAGCCCACAGCGCAGTGCGCTGCCGTACCCCGGCGTCGTCTCCTCGACCACACGGGCCCCTCGCGCCCGAGCGATCTCGCCGGTGCGATCGCGGCTGTTGTTGTCGACGACGACGATCTCGTCGACCAGCTCGCACTGGCGCATGTCGTCGACCACGCCTCCGATCGTCTCCTCCTCGTTGTAAGCCGGGATGACCACGCTCACTCGGTGATCTTGGAACATGAAGGCGACGGCTCCTGCTCAGGAACTGGACGTTGGCCCGGGCGCGCGGCGGCCACAGCGGCCGAGAGTCTACCCGATCGACGCGTGGAGGTCACGGCGGAGGGTGTTGCTTGGAGTGTTCATGCGTTCGCGTATTCACGTGTTCACCCGAGCACCTGAGCACCACAGAGCCCAGCCACCCAGGAACCAGGTCACCGCTTACTGCGCTGATCGACGTCGGACGGTAGACTGGGCGCTCGATCGATGGCCCTCATCCCTTCGGAGAAACCGGCATGACGATTTGGCACCCGTTGACCCTCGCCGCGCTGCTGACCTGGTCACCGACGGTGGCAATGGCCCAGGACGACCGCCCGGACGTGACCCCCTCGCTCGAAGAGATCTTCGAGCTCCCTCCGCTGCACGGTGTCCGGCCTTCGAGGGCCCAGATCGCCGCCGATGGCTCCTGGGTGCTGTACCGCTGGCGAGAGACCGAGACCGAGGATCACGAGCGGGACCTCTGGGTGGTGACGCCGAACGATCCTTCGCCTCGGCTGCTGCTCCAAGGAGACTGGAAGCCTGCCGAAAAAGACAAGCCGAGACAGCGCGAGGGATGGCGCGGCGGCGTGAGCGTCGCACCGACCGGAAATGCCGCCATCATCACCCACGACGGGTGGCTGCACCGCTTCACCTACGACGACGGTCCGAGGCTGGAGCCGTTGTTCGACGTCGGTGACGGCCGGGCGAGCCTCGAATGGGACGAGTCGGGCCAGGTCGTCTGGATCCAGCAAGGTAGCCGGACGCTGTGGCGCCTCGACCTCGAGAGCGGCGAGCGCACCGAGATCGCCTCGGAATTGCCCGAGGAGGCACGCATCCGCGATCTGCACGTCGACCATGGGTTTCTGATCTTCTCGATTCCCGAGACCGAGAAGAAGCCCGAGGCCGAGCAGAAGGAAGGCGTCGACTTCGAGGTCAAGACGGTCAACACGCTGACATCCGGCAAGGAGACCAAGAAGGTCCCGATCGAGAAGCCAGAGGCGGGCCTCTACGTCTTTCGCCTCGCGACCAAGAGCTTCACCAAGATCCCCGATGTGAAGGACAATGAGCGCGTCTCGCCGTCGGCGGACGGCAAGCACTTCCTCATCCGCAACGTCGAGCGTGAGAACGACCGGCGGTTGATCATGGCCGATTACCTGACCGAGCAGGTCACCGCCGTTCCCGTTCGCGGGGACATCGCGGGCGATCCGGCGCCCAAGGTCGCCCTGGAGCTGACTTCGATCGACGGCGAACGGCGCACGGTGCAGCTCGATCAGGCGGAGCGCTTCTTCCTGAGGCAGACGGACTGGTCCGAGGAGGGGAGCCGATGCTTGATCGAGCGGGTCTCCGACGACTGGCACGTCCGCGAGCTGTTCGTCTTCGACGCCGCGACGAACGGCCTCAAGCGGATCTTCGCCGAGTACGACGACGCTTGGGTGCAGGGGCCGGCGAGCATCGCCCGTTGGTCGAAGGACCGTGAGCACGTCCTGTTCACCTCGGAGCAGACGGGCTGGAATCAGCTCTATCGTGCCGATCCGGCGAGCGGTGAAGTCACCGCGCTGACCGACGGTGAGTTCGAGGTGACCTGGATGCAGGAGCTCGACGACGGGCGGATCTTCTTCGCCTCGAACGAGGCGGACCCGGCCGAGCAGCACCTGTCATTGATCCAAGGGCCCGGGCAATGGAAGACGCTCCCGACGCCGCGCGGCTTCAACGACTCCTTCGAGATCGCCGCGGAAGGTTCCGTCGCCGTCTTCGAGCATGCCGATCTCGGTGTGCCCGAGGAGCTCTATTCGATCGAATTGAATGGGGCCGGTAAGCCGGTGCGGTTGACCGAGACGATTCCCGAGAGCTGGACGCGGCAAGGCTTCACGGCTCCGGAGATCGTCGAGTTCCAGAACCCGCAGGACGAAGTCACCGTCCGGGCGCTCCTCTACAAGCCTTCGGGATTCGATCCGAGTCGCCGCTATCCGGCCGTCGTCTTCATCCACGGCGCCGGTTACCTTCAAAACGTCACCCGCAACCTGACGCGCTACGCCGTCAACATGAGCTTCCATCAACGGCTGGCCAACAAGGGCTACGTCGTGCTCGACCCGGACTATCGGCACAGCAAGGGCTACGGCCGAGACTTCCGGACCGACATCCACGGCTTCATGGGCGGCAAGGATCTCGAGGACGTCGTCGCCGGCGTCGAGTATCTCGGCAACTTGGGCTGGGTCGACACCGAGCGCGTCGGCATCTACGGCGGCTCCTACGGCGGGTTCATGACCTTGATGGCGCTGTTCACTTCGCCCGACACCTTCGCCTGCGGCGCGGCACTTCGCTCGGTCACCGATTGGCGCACCTACAACTCGTGGTACACCAATCCACGCCTGGGCGACCCGAAGGAGGATGCCGAGAATTATCGGCTGTCCAGTCCTATCGATCATGCCGAGGGGTTGACCCAGCCGCTCTTGATCCTGCATGGCTTGAAGGACTCGAACGTCTTCGCGCAGGACTCGATCCGGTTGATCGAGAAGCTGATCAATCTGCGGAAGGACTTCGAGGCGATGCTGTATCCGAGCCAGAACCACGGCTTCGACGATCCCGATGCCTGGATCGACGAGTACAAGCGCATCGAGCGGTTCTTCGATCGTCACCTGCAGCCCAACCTCTCACCGGCGGGCGACTGACATTTTTCATCGAGACGGGATGTTGAGAATCACGCTTCGGCTCTCGGTGCTGCTCGCGGCATCGGGAGTCGTCTTCCCGGAAGCTCTTGCCCAGGACTGGTGGGAGCATCCTGCCGAGCCGATCGAGGCACCCGAGCCGGGGCAGGTCGACGGGGCCATTGGTCTGGGGCTCGAGTGGCTCGTCCGCTCGCAGCAGGCCGATGGGTCGTGGGGAGGAAGGCCGGCGGATCCGCTCGGTCAGACCGCCTACGTCTGCCGGGCGCTCGTCGCCTCGGGTCGAGGAGCTTCGGACGAGACGGTTGCCAAGGCCCTCGGCTATCTCGCGCAAGAGCCGCTTCATCGGGTGTTCGCTTGCGGAGCGCTGTTGACGCTCTACGAGGCGCTCCCCGAGGACGCTCGCGAACCTCTCGAAAAGCGGGCCGCCGAAGCCGTCGACCTCCTCAGCGATCGCCGCCGCGAGGACGGACTCTTCGGCTTTCCCGACTCAGGTCCCGATCTGTGGAACACGCATTGGGCGATCCTCGGGCTCCGATCCGCGAAGCGACTGGGCATCGCGGTACCCGTGACGGCCTTCTCCGTGGTCGCCGACACGCTCGTGCGCAATCAGCATGCATCAGGCGGCTTCGGCGATCGTCCGTCCGAGCCGGTGCGTAGCAGCCGGACCTTGGCGGCGCTGACGATCTTGCACGTCGCGCGCGAGGTCGCCGAAGAGTCGGATTCCTTCGAGCGGCTCCGCGAGCCGGTCACGAGAGCCATGACCCGAGCGACGGATTGGCTGCGTCAGCACTTCACCGTGCTCTACGAGGTGCGCGGCGCGCGAGGCTCGGTCACCAAGCTCCAGCTCGGACAGATGATCGCCGGCCTCGAGCGCTACGGCAGCTTGACCGGTGCCGAGGAGATCGCCGGGCACGACTGGTTCCGCGAGGGTGCCGCGTTCTTGCTGCTCAATCAGCGCCCGGACGGGAGCTTCGGGGATATCACCGCGACGGCGCAGGCTCTTCATTTCCTCATGCGATCATCAGGCGGCCCGGTCGACCGTCGGCCGCTGACGCCCGAGGCCCACCAAAGGTCTCTCGATCTCCAGCAACAAGCGCGAGACGATCGCCCGCACCTGAGCGCCTCGATCCCTTTCGTCACCGAATGGCTCGTGGCCGGTCCGTGGCGATTGGAGGGAGACGTCGATCCCTTCGACCTGGAGAGGTTCCCGTTGCCGACCGAGGACCCGCGTCCGGGCGAGCCCGTCGCCGGCCGTGAATGGAAGCCGTACCGGAGCCCGGCGGGCAGCTCACTCGTCGATCTCGAGCGAGCCCTCAACCCGGTCGATTGGGCCGTGGCCTTCGCTGCCGTGACGCTCGAGGTCCCCGACGAGGCGGAAGCGCTGCTCTGGCTGGGCGCGGACGACGGCTGGCGAGTGATCCTGAACGGCGAGATCGTCGAGTCGCTCGATTGGACCGGTCGCGCCGTCCCGGATCGACACCGAGTTCCCCTGAAGCTGCAGCGCGGCGCGAACACGTTGCTCCTCCAGGTGTCGGAGACCGTCGGCGACTGGGGCTTCCACGCCCGCGTCTCCGACGCCCGCGGCAACCCGATCCGAGGCCTGCGCGTCCGGACCGAGCCACCGGGGAAGTGAAGCTTAGATCTGAAGCCACTGGGAACGCCACACATTCGGACCGCCGGCTTCAGCCGGTCTCCGTGTCCTCCTTCCGAGCGCCTCGGAGTGGACCCGACCTCAGATCCGAAACTCCGTGACCACGCTCGACCCCGGCCCAAGCTCGCTCGTGAGTGCTCTCGCAGACAGACCCAGTCACCGGCTCGCTCGGCTTGGGCACTCCAATCCTCCGAGCACGTTTCGCCCCTTGTTTGCTCCGGGCACCGCGCCTCGTCGACAGATGGCATCAGCGGAGATCCAGCCTTCAAAGTCGAGAGTTGGAAGTCGAGCCATTGGACGTTCCAAGAGGCC
>JAVJTD010000001.1:0-5340 GCA_040219065.1 Planctomycetota bacterium | reverse complement strand
ATGTGCCTTCCAGCTCAATAGCCGCTTCCCGTTTCGGTCGCGCGGGCTCTGGTTTGACGATCGCGCCAGCTTCGTATCAGATCAGACTTCCGCGGCGCCGATGTCCAAGGGCGCATCGGCAGATCTCGTGGCCGAGGTCCGCAGCAACCTTTCTCGCCAGAGGACGAAGCTCACCGCCGCCGCCACAGTGAGAAGCAGGAGCGCCATCGGACTTCCCAGCACCAGATCGAAGCGCGCCGGCTCGAGGCGGCCTGCCGCGATCGACGACTTCGAAGCTCAGAGCTCACTGTTCAACCGATGGAAGCCGACAGGCCCATTCGACTGCTCGCTGCGCGACGCTCCAGGCTTCATCCCTTCTTCTGAAGCTTGGTCCAGGCATCTTTCAGGGTGACCGTGCGATTGAAGACGAGGCCCGAGGAGCTCGAGTCCCGATCGACGCAGAAGTAGCCGAGGCGCTCGAACTGGAAGCGCGTGCCAGGCTCAGCGTCTTGGACGCTCGGCTCGACGCGGGCATCGGAGACGATCTCCAGGGAGTCGGGATTCAGATGGTCCATCCAGGACTTGCCGTCGCTCTCGTCGCTCGGGCTCTCGACGTCGAAGAGGCGCTCGTAGAGCCGCACCTCGGTCTTCAAGGACTCCGCCTCGGTGACCCAGTGGAGGGTTGCTTTGACCTTGCGGCCATCGGGCGAGTCACCGCCGCGCGTGGCCGGATCGTAGGTGCAGCGCAGCTCGACGACCTCGCCCTGATCGTCTTTGATCACCTCCTGACAGGTGATGAAGTAGGCGTAGCGCAGGCGGACCTCACGGCCCGGGGCGAGGCGGAAGAACTTCTTGGGCGGATCTTCCATGAAGTCGTCACGCTCGATGAAGAGCACCTTCGAGAAGGGGATCTGTCGCGTGCCGGCCGAGGGATCCTCGGGGTTGTTGACGGCCTCGAGCTGCTCGACCTGACCGTCCGGGTAGTTCTCGATGACGACCTTCAGAGGGCGCAGCACGGCCATGACGCGCGACGAGGTCTTGTTGAGATCTTCGCGCAGCGTGTGCTCGAGCAATGCGACGTCGGTGACGCTGTTGTTCTTGGTGATGCCGACCCGGCGGCAGAAGGCGCGAACCGCCTCGGGCGTGTAGCCGCGGCGACGCAGGCCGCGCAGCGTCGGAAGCCGGGGGTCGTCCCAGCCCGAGACCCGGCCTTCCTGCACGAGCTGCTTGAGGCGTCTCTTGGCGACGATCGTGTAGTTCAGGTTCAGCTTGGCGAACTCGATCTGGCGCGGCTGGCAGCCGACGTTCGCGCTCTCGACCGCCCAGTCGTAGAGCGGGCGATGATCCTCGAACTCGAGCGTGCAGAGCGAGTGCGTGATGCCTTCGATCGCGTCCGAGATGGGGTGGGTGTAGTCGTAGGTCGGATAGACACACCACTTGTCGCCGGTGCGGTGATGATGGGCCTTCTTGATACGGTACAGGATCGGATCGCGAAGGTTCATGTTCTTCGAGCTCATGTCGATCTTGGCTCGAAGCGCGTGGGTGCCCTCGGCGAACTCGCCCTGCCGCATGCGATCGAAGAGATCGAGGCTCTCCTCGATCGGCCGATCGCGGTAGGGGCTGTCCTTGCCCGGCTCGTTCCACTTGCCGCGATACTCACTGATCTGCTCGGGCGGCAGGCTCTCGACGTAGGCCTTCCCGTCCTTGATGAGCTGGACCGCGATCTCATAGAGGCGATCGAAGTAGTCCGAGGCGAAGAAGAGCCGGTCCTCCCAGTCGAAGCCCAGCCATCGCACGTCGTCCTGGATGGACTGGACGAACTCCTCTTCCTCGGCTTCGGGATTGGTGTCGTCGAAGCGGAGGTTGCACTGGCCTTGGTTCTCGGCGGCGACGTCGAAGTTCAAGCAGATGGACTTGGCGTGTCCGATGTGCAAGTAGCCGTTCGGCTCGGGCGGAAAGCGCGTGTGGATGCGATCGTGCTTTCCACTCTGGAGGTCTTCGGCGATGATCGTCCGGATGAAGTCGAGCGACTTGGTGCGCTCGCTCTTCTCTCCGGACTCCGGCGTGGCATCCGAGGTGTTCATGGCTCCGTCACCTGGGTGATCGAGGCGGTGAACCGACGCCCTGTCCGCATGCGTCCCGGCGACCGCCTCTTAGGAAGCGGGCATGTTAGCAAACCGGCCAAACGGCTCCCACTCGATCCTGAGCCGATCCCTCGGCGAGAGATGAAGCTCTTCTACACCGACATCTTCGAGCTGCCGCTACCCGCGGAGCATCGCTTCCCGATGCTCAAATACCGCCGTCTCCGCGAGCGGGCCGAGGCCGAGCTGGAAGGCGCTCAGCTCCTCGTTCCGCCAGCCGCCACCGACGACGCGCTTCGGCTGGTGCATGACGGCGAGTACGTGAAGCGGGTGTGCGAGGGGACCCTCTCCGCGCTTGAGGTCCGTCGCATCGGCTTCCCTTGGTCCGAAGGTCTGGTCGAGCGCTCGCGCCGCTCGGTCGGCGCCACCATCGCCGCAGCCCGCGCCGCTCTCGAGGACCGAGGTGCCGCCAACCTCGCCGGAGGCACCCATCACGCCTTCGCCGACTCCGGGCAGGGCTACTGCGTCTTCAACGACGCCGCGGTCGCCATTCGGGTGATGCAGAGCGAGGCGCAGATCCGCCGAGCGGTCGTGGTCGATGCCGACGTCCACCAGGGCAACGGCACGGCCGCGATCTTCGAGGACGATCCGAGCGTGTTCACGTACTCCATCCATGGCGATCGGAACTACCCGTTCCGAAAGCAGGCGAGCGATCTCGACATCGCCTTGCCGGACGGGACGGGCGATGAGGAGTACCTGAGCGCATTCTCGACCGGACTGGCGAAGGCACTCGCGTCTCGACCCGACCTCCTCATCTTCCTCGCCGGGGCCGATCCCTTCGAAGGCGATCGCCTGGGGCGACTGGCGCTCTCGAAGGCCGCGTTGTCGGAGCGCGACCGGAGGCTCTTCGAAGCATGCCGGGAGCGGCGCCTCCCGGTCACGGCGGTCATGGCTGGCGGCTATGCGAGCGACGTCGAGGACATCGTCGATATCCATCTCGAAACCCTGCGTCAATTGCAGCGGGCGCTGCAGGGCGCTCCGGGTCACGCCTGAGCGAGGAGCGCCCCGTGGGAGGGTCTCTGGTCGGGGTTCGACCGTCCGGGATGGTGTGCTACGCTTCGGGTCCGGCCGAGGGGCTCCCGCGCGGGGAGCCGGCCCTGGCGATCGGACGGTCTCATGATCCACCTACTTCAAATCATCATCGTGCTCGGCGTCATCTATGGCGCCTATCGACTTCTCTCCGGAGCCACTTCCGGTGGAGGGGGCCGGCGGCGGCTCAAGTGCTCGACTTGCCGCCACTGCAAGAAGCTCTTCGACGACGGCGCGATCTGCCAGTACGGCGACAAGGAGACCTTCAAGAACGAGGTCCATATCGCCAACTGCCCGGACTACGAGAAGAAGTGATCAGGTGCTCCTGTCTTCTCCATTGCCTCGAGAATCCCGTGACTTGAATTCCCCGTGACCTGAGAATCCGAGCGCCTGAAGATATGCCCGCCGTTCACATCGTGCTGGTCGAGCCGCAGATCGCGCCCAATACCGGTAATATTGCCCGGACGTGCGTCGGGTTGGGGTTGCCGCTGACGCTCGTCGGTCGCTTGGGGTTCTCGCTCGGTGAGAAAGAGCTGCGGAGAGCCGGGCTGGACTACTGGAAGCACCTCGAGCTGCGTCTCGAGCCCGACATCGAGCGGTATCGGGACGAGCTGGTCGCGGCGAGGCCGGTGCTCTTCACGACCCGCTCGTCGGTGCGCCCGTGGGAAATCGATCTGAGCGAGGCGACCCACCTCTGCTTCGGCTCGGAGACGGCGGGCCTCCCACCCGAGTGGCACGCGATGGACTGTCCCAAGGTCGGCTTTCCCCAGACCGAGAACGTTCGCAGCTACAACCTCGCCAGCTCCGTCCACTCCGCAGCGATCGAATGGGTGCGCCAGTGCGGGCTGTGAGGTGATCCGGTGTTCAGGTGAACATGCAGACACGCGAGCACACGATCACCCGAGCACGTGAGCGCGCGAACACCCAGCCTCCTGAGCTCCCACCCAAGCACCGATCGTGATCTCATGATCGGAGACCCGCTCCGTATACAGGCCGACAGCGAAGTCGAAATCGAGGAGTCCCTACATGCGCGGTCGATCGGCGGTCTTGGTCGTTATTCTCTTGCTGTTGGTCGGGGTGGCGACCTGGCTCTTTCTTCGAGAGGGGTCCGACCTCAGGGATCGTCGGGGAGATATCGTCGATCCGAAATCGTCTTCCTCGGCTTCCCGAGCCGAGCTGCGGTCGCTGGAGAAGCCAGAGCCAAATCTCGAACTGAGGAAAGCACGAGCGGCGAGCTCGACCGAGGAGGAGCTCGAGTCGATCCGACCCGAGCCCGAGGCCGCACCGGAGATCCTGCGGGGACCCGATTTCGCGATTCACGTCCGAGACCGGCAGAGCCGCCTCGACCTCACCTCGGTCGAGGTCCGCTGTGTTCCGAGAGTGATGTCGCGCGCGGTCTGGGATGTGCCGATCTCCGAGCCGCCGGCCGTGATCGTGGCTCGTGGAGCGGCCTCACCGATCCAGCTTCGGGGATGGAGGACGGAGGCCGACGACCCTGATCGTGTGCACGGCCTCGAGGCCGCAGGTTCCGACGATCAATTCGAGTTCGATGGGGCCTATCCCAACGGGCGTGGCCTACGCTTCTATGCCCGGGCTCCGGGGTACGCGTGGGGCAGTATCGAGGTCAACCCGGCATCGGGCGGCGAGCGTGAGATCCTGCTCGATCCGGAGGTGGTGCTCTTCATCGAGCTGTCCAATCGTCGACCTGAGGCCTACCGCGAGCTGGGGCGAGAGCTGGTCGTCGGGATCTGGAAGGCCGAGGACACGGGCTACTGGGGCACGGTGCATCTCGTGCGCGTTTCGGAGGACGCGCCGAATTCGATTGAGCTCTCAGGGCTGAAGCCAGGCTCGTACGAAGTCGCGGCGCAGCTTCGAGAGACTTGGTACCAAGCTGGCTTCGAGCTCGCCCGGGCTGCGATCGAGGTCGAGCCGGGAAGCCACCGCCTCATGCTCGAGCTCGGACCTCCTCCCGAGCCCGAGGCCAAGGCGCTCTTGTCCGGGACGATCACGTTTCCCGAATTCGAGGGCGAGCAAGAGCTGCTCGTGCGTTTCCATCCGGAATCATCTGCCGGGGGATCTGGCGTCCAGGATCCGTTCGTGAGACTGAAGGACATGGAGCGGCTGGGAGAGTCGCGAATTTGGAAGTGGAGCGTGGGTGAGGTCGAGGTCGGGCCCTACCAGGCGAAGATCT
>JAVJTD010000047.1:0-4612 GCA_040219065.1 Planctomycetota bacterium | reverse complement strand
GCACGGTCCGCCCCGGCCCAAGCTCGCTTGCGCAGAGCCCTCGCCGACAGACTCGGTCTTTGACTCGCTCGGCTTGGGCACTCCATGGCCCGCGCCCTCAGGCCCAGTTTCACCCCTGTATGCTCCGCCGGTCCGCCGGGGGGGGGGGGGGGCGCGGCTGATCTGAAACTAGAACTAGATCCCGCGCAACCGAAAACAGAGCCCGCGCGACCGAAACGGGGAGCGGTCACCGAGCTAGAAGCCGCTTCCTCGACGTCCCTGACGATCGAGCGGAGAGCTGCCGAGCAAGGGAGCACTCTGAGTGCGCTGTCGTCGCACGGTCCGCCCCGGCCCAAGCTCGCTTGCGCAGAGCCCTCGCCGACAGACTCGGTCTTTGACTCGCTCGGCTTGGGCACTCCATGGCCCGCGGGCCTCGTTTTACCACCTGGTTGCTCCGGCGCCGCGCCGGGGGCGCCGCTGCGACCGAAACGGGGAGCGGTCACCGTGCCCGTTTCGATCACCGCTCTTCGCGCATGAAGTTCATGACGGGGCGGACGCCGATGTTCAGGTCGGCGTGTACTTCGGGGAGGCGGGCTCGGGCGGCGCAGCGGGCGAGGCTCGATGGGACGAAGAAGCTCCCTCCGCGTTGAACGCGAAGAACCAGCTCATTGGCTTCGAAGGTCCGCAGGCCGTCTCCCGGCCGGGCCGGCACCTTGTCGTACTCGGTCGCGAAGGCGTCACGGCACCACTCCCAGACGTTGCCGAGCGTGTCGTGGAGACCAAAGCCATTCGGGTCGAAGGACCCGACCGGAGCGGTTCCAGCGAAGCCGTCGTCCCAGCTCTCGACGGTGAGCTGGGGAGCGAACCGAGTCACAAACCGCTGATCAGCGACGTTTGCCACCTCGAGCACCGACTGACGATCTCCGCAGTACCAGGGCGTGTCCGTGCCGGCGCGACAGGCGTACTCCCATTGCGCTTCAGTGGGGAGTGACAATCCGAGACGCTTCATCGCCTCGACGCTACGAAGCCAGGACACCTGCTGGACCGGATGAGTGTGCCCGAAGTCTCCAGGAGTCGCAGGCACCAGGACAGCCGGATTCTCGCCAAAGTGATTGTCCCACTGCCGCTGAGTCATCTCGTACTTCGAGGCAAAGAAAGGCGATAGCGTCACGTCGTGCGGGGGCGACTCGTTCGGGAGTGAGTCGGGGTCGTAGTTCGGACCGGCGGGATCGGTGGTCGCCCCCATCTGGAACGTGCCTCCCGGCAGGAGCACCAAGACGAGACCGCTCTCCATGCCGACCACCCAGCGGCCCGCCGAGTCCTGTTCCGGGCGATCACCCGATTGGATGTGCCAGAACTCCCACAGCCCGGACTGAGGATCGGGTCCGAGCGGCATGAGGCCAGGCTGCATTGGCAGCTCCAGGCCCCCGTAATCCGGATGAGATCGGATTGCCTCTCGAGCGGCTTCCCAGGACTCTCGCCCCTCCGCCGAAGACTCGAGACGATCGATCTCGCGGGCGGCATCGAGGCGAGCGCGCACGCCTCCGACGGTCTCGCCGATCGGGGAGTCGCTCGCGAACTCCTTCAAGTCCCCGATGAGCGCTGCCAACGTCTCGTGCCACCAAGCGGTCCGTGGATCCCCCGGGAATTCGAACTGTACCTCTTCGCCGTCCTCCTCGATCCGCCGCCCCCTCTTCTGGAGATCCTGCAGGACACCCTCGTGCTCGGGGATTCGCTCGACCAAATCCTCGGCTCTGTCCAGCCAACCTTCCAACTCGGGTATCCGATCCGGCAATGGCGGCCAAAGAGCGTCCTGGCTCTCCTTCAAGATCCGCAGCTCTCTCTGATCCGACAACCTGGATATCTCGCGCTCTCGCGCCTTTGCACGGTCCGCGTTGAGGAGCGCCCAAGCTGTCAGCCCGAAGATGGCCAGCAGCGCGATCAGGAGCGTGGCCGACAGTGCCCGGTGGCGACGGATCAGCTTGCGCAGGTGATAGAAGCCGCTCGCCGGCCGAGCGACGATGGGCTCGTTCCGAAGGTAGCGGCGCAGATCCGCGGCCAGCTCGGCGGCCGACGAATAACGACGATCGCGGTCCTTCTCCATCGCCTTGGCGGTGATGGTCGCGACGTCTCCGCGGAGCCGGCGGTCGATCGAGCCGAGCGGCGTCGGCGCCTGCTCATTGAGGATCCGCACCACCTCGGCAAAGCTGCGACCTTGCGTCGCGAACGGCAATCGCCCCGCCAGGAGCTGGTAGAGAATGACGCCGAGCGCATAGACATCGCTGCGTGTGTCGAGCTCGGCCGAGCTCCCCGCCGCTTGCTCGGGGCTCATGTAGGCGAGCGTTCCGACGATCTGCCCGGGTGACGTATTCAGCGTGACGCTGTCGACATCGTCCTCGGTGATGCGCGCGATCCCGAAGTCGAGGATCTTGGGCTGACCGATCGCGTCGACCGAATTGGAGGAGCTCGACGCATTCCGAGGTCGCGTCTCGTCCGAGGCGGTGACCTGCGAGTCGTGACGCGGCTGGACGACAAGGATGTTCCCCGGTTTGAGGTCGCGATGAAGGATGCCTCTCTGATGGGCATGGTGGACGGCATCGCAGATCCGTGCGACCAGCTCGATACGTTCCGCGAGCGCCAGATCCTCCGAATCGGCGTAGTCGACCAGCGTCCGCCCCTCGATGTACTCCATCGCGATGAACGGCGGCGCCGTGTCATCCGGCGGCTCGAGGACGGCCTCGTAGATGTGGGCGATGCCGGGATGCTGCAGCATGCCGAGGACTTCGGCCTCACGCTGAAAGCGCTTCACCGTGTCCTCGCTCGGCATCAGGGTACGAATCACCTTGACGGCGACTCGGCGTCGCGGTGAGACCTGCTCCGCCTCGTAGACGACGCCCATCCCACCTTCGCCGACCTTGCGCAGGATGCGGTAGGCGCCAACGTTCTCAGGCAACGATTCCGTGCGTGCGTCGTCGTGGGACTCGGTGGGATCCGTGCCCGACTCCAAGTGGACGAGCTGGAGACCGACCTGACCCAGCCGCTGCTCTCCGAAGATCTCCTCGTCCTCGTCATCGTGCTCGAGGATCGCGCGGAGCTCCGCTTCGAGCTCTCGACCGAGATCGTGCTCTTGGATCCGGCGCTCGCGTTCCGGCTCGGGCAGCTCACTGACCTCGTGGAAGATCTCTCGGATAAGCTCGTACTCTTCGGGAGTCACTCGTTCTCCTCGGCGTGGAGTCGGCGACTGAGGAAGGCCCTCGCCATCTTCCAATCGAGCTTCACCGTCCTGGGGGAGAGATCCAAGACCTGGGCGGTCTCCTCGACGCTGAGGCCCGCCAGGAATCGAAGCTCGGCGATGCGCGCCTGACGCTCGTTCAGCTTCTCGAGCTCGGAGAGCGCCTCGTGGAGATCGATGAGCTCGATCGAGCCCGTCGACTCCGAGAAGACCGCCCCCTCGTCGAGAAGCACCGGCGACTTGCCACCGCCTCGCTTCAGGCGACTGCGGTCGCGCGCGTAGTTGGCGAGGATCTGACGCATGGCGAGGGCCGCGACCGCCAGGAAGTGTTGACGCCCGTTGTAGCTCGCATCCCCAGCACCAACCAATCGCAGATAGGCTTCGTGCACGAGCGCTGTCGGCTGCAGCGTGTGGTTCGCCCTCGCCCGGCGCAAGGCCCGTTGGGCGAGGGCGTGCAGCTCGTCGTAGACGAACGGGAGGACGCCGCCGACATCGGGCTGACCGCCGGCATCGAGCTGACGAAGGTATTGTGTGACTTCGTTCGCGCCCGACATCTCCGACCCGTCATCTCGGAACCAACTGCGGACGCCGCGTCACGCGTCGGCGCCCAATTCGAGTCGTCGATCATACCTCATGCGCACGAGAACTCGAACCAACCGATCGACGCCCGGGCAGCCGCTCGGTCGAAGTGTCAGAGCGTCACGAACTCAATCGGTGCCGTGATGGAGAACACGATCCCGGTCATCGGGTTCCAGCGAGAGCGCGGCTCCCAGCTCGGTGACCGCTCCCCGTTTCGCTCACGCGGGCTCTGGTTTGGGTTGCGCGGGCTCTGGTTTGAAGTCAGGGGAGCCCCCGCCGGCGGACCGGCGGAGCATACAGTGGTGAAACTGGGCCCGAGGGCCATGGAGTGCCCAAGTCGAGCGAGTCAAAGACCAAGTCTGTCGGCGAGGGCTCTGCGCAAGCGAGCTTGGGCCAGTGCGGCGGTGCGACGACAGCGCACTCCGAGTGGCCCCTTGCTCGGCGCCTTCTGGCTCGACCGCCGGCACCGTCGAGGAAGCGGCTCCCAGCTCGACAGCCGCTTCCCGTTTCGGTCGCGCGGGCTCTGGTTGCGTTCGCGCGGGCTCTGGTTTCAGATCGGAACGGGAAGGGCCACACCTAGATGGAAGGGGGAGAGCCGCGAGCGCAGCGACCGGTCCTCGCCGATTTCGTGGAGGGTCGTTGCCGGTAATCGACCGGGCGAGGATCGAGTCCGTCCAGCGACTCCAAGAACCTTCGAGCGTAGCGAGACTTTTCTAGAGAAGGCTCGCTACGCTTCGCAGTTCTTCAGGTTGGCGATGAAGCGGTAGGATCCTCCCCGAGACTCTACCGGCAGGGACCCTCCCCGGGCCGAGCGAGGACCGA
>JAVJTD010000506.1:0-7492 GCA_040219065.1 Planctomycetota bacterium | reverse complement strand
CGCTAACGATCCGAGCCGAGCGCCGTTGGGCCGCCGCACGGTGACGGTCTCGACGCACGTTCCCATGGAGGAGCTCCTCGCGCTTCCAGAACCGCAGCGGGCCAAGCGCATCGCCGAGATCCAAGATCGCATGCGAGAGACGATCGCCTCGAGAGCCCCCGAATGGTCCGATCGAATCGTCTCGTCGCTGCCCGCCTCCCCGAGGACCTTCGAGCGGTTCACTCGACGCCCCGACGGCTTCGTCGGCGGCATCCCTCGGCGCGCGGGCCTGCGTCAGTATCTTCAGCTCACACAAAGATCGATCGCTCCGGGACTTCACCTCGTCGGTGACAGCATCTTCCCCGGCCAGAGCACGCTCGCGACAGCCCTCGGCGGGGTGAAAGTCGCCGAGCGCATCGCGTCGCGACGTTGAGGTCCGAGTCTCGGGTGTTCCAGTGCTCCCGTGGATAGGCGCGTCGGTTTCAGAGTATGCCAGCGCGCTGCTCACCTGCCACTTGGCGCCAAGGAGAGGCTCGTGGGCGCTGCACCGTGCTGTTGCAAAGCAAGGGGACGTCGCTCACGATGCGAGGGGAACACTCAAGTGGAGGCGATTCGAAGTGAGACGATGCCGCATCGGTGGGCTGCTCATCGCGGTCATTTTGGTCGGACCGGTCGTGTGGGCTCAAGGCCGCACTCCCACTCCCTCGGACGAGGACGTGAACCGCCAGCTCGTGCTGGTCGAAGCCATGTATGCAGATCGGCTCGAGCCAGCCGAATCCCAGCCCGAGAAGGCCGGTGTCGCCGAAGAGATGATCGAGCGCAGCCGAAGGGAGAATGAGGACATGGCGCTCGCTTATGCCCTCCTCCACTTCGCACACAACCTGAGCATGACCGCGCGGAGTGAGTCGACGGCCCTCGCCGCCGTCAGCGAGCTCACGGAGCGCTTTCAGGTCGACTTTGCCCGAGTCCGGATTGCGGCCGTCCGCGAGCTGATGACCTACGCGAATCTGCCCTCGGACCGCCGCCGGTACTTGAGATATGCCATGGGCTCGTTGGGCATCGCCCGTTACAACGCGGACTGGCCCGCCGTCGAGCAGCTCCTCGAGTTTGTCCAGGAGTTGGCCAAGGGTCTCCGGGAACCGAGGATCAAAGAGCGCATCGCCTGGATGGCCGCGAACGCGAAGGAGCTCGAGTCGAATTACGGGGACTATCTCGAGGCGCTCGACGCGATTCGTGCCGAGGAGCCCACTTCCGATCACTTCTACCTCGCCGGTCGATATGAGGGGTTTCTCCAAGGGGACTGGCGCCCGGCTCTGCCCAAGCTGGTTCAAGGGTCGAACAAGGCAGTGGCCGAGACTGCCGCAGCAGCGATGAGGGATCCCGAGCCGGTTCAGGAGCGTCTCGCGATCGCCGACAAGTGGTGGATGATCCGCGAGGGAGAGACTCTGGGTGCGCAATGGCAGCTCGAGAGGTTGGCCGAGTCCTGGTATCGGGACACTCTGGCCGACCTCGAGGGGCAGGCACGCCGACGCGTGGAGAAGCGCCTCCTGGAGATCTTTCCTGTACCCTCCTTGCCCGAAGAGGTGAGGCCTGTCGAGTTCGGTGAGTCCGACTGGCAGGTCCGCTGTTGGTCGGATCAGAGATGGAAGGTGTACGACCTCGACAAGGTCACCGCGCGCGTCCGATCGGGCGTCTTGGATCTCCGAAACACCAGTGGCGTCTATTACTTCTCGCGAATCGTCTACGGCGGCGCCTTCCTGGACGGCGACTTCGTGATCTCTTTCGACTTTCGAGGTCAGCCTCACGAGATCTTGATCGTGCCCGATGACGAGCACGATCACGCCATCGGTATTCCCTTGGAGCCCGCCAGCGGCTGGCGGCGTGCAGTGCTGTCGCGCCAATCCGGTCAAGTCCGGGTGTGGGTGGACGGCCGACCCCACGCGATGTACTTCCAGGGCGTGAACGAGAGGCTCCGGGGCCGATTGGGCCTTTCGGTGAAGAGCGATGCTTTGTTGCTGCTCCGCAATCTCCGAATGGAGGGCGTTCGCCCTCGCTGAGGGGCAGCCCGACACCAGGAGCCGACGGCGCTATCCCGGTCGACGAGACGCGTGGTGCCCGAGCGCCTGATGATGGCCACGCGGAGGAAGATCGGGACGCCGCCTCCGACCGTGATCGACGTTGGCTGACCACAGCTACGGCGTGGAGCCTCGATGCCAAGGGAGCCGCCCTCGAATCGTAGTGGGACTGCCTCCCCGGTTCCGCTAGCATCGGAGATATCTGCCCGCGGAAGACTTCAACTCGAGGAAAAGATGTTCGATCGCGACTCACGGCGCACGGTGCGGAGGCGCCACAGGTCTTCGCGGGCAATCGGATGGGCAGCCTTTGCCTTCTCGGCGCTGCCGCTCTCCGCCTCGGCTCAGATCCTCCGGAGCTCGCCCGAGCCACCGGACGTCTACGAGCTGTCATCGCCCATCGAGCCGACACAGTACGAGCGAGACCCTGAGAGCCCGCGGGTCATCTCCAATCCCGACTTCTTCTGCACGTACTGCTCGCGCGAAGGGCGCATCGCGATCGAGAGTCGCGAGGAGATCAAGGACGCGCTCGAAATCGAGATCACCTACCCTTTGCCGCTCGAGGGCAGGAAGTCGCGCCGACATGGCGAGTTTCGTTTGATGGAGCGCGCGGGCCAAGAGGTGGTGGATGCGCTGTTCCACGACAAGAAGATCGATGATCCGGTCTTCATCGAGGACCGGATGTTTCGGCTCTTCACGGCCTTCGACGGCTTCAGCACGCGCAAGGACAAGTATCCTCGCCGCGAAGAAGAGCTCGAGCAGCTCTCAGTGATCTTCCCCGAGATATCCGAGAAGACGGTGAAGCTCTCACCGCACCACCGCGCGCACCTCTACCTGATTCGGGCGCACCGAGTGCTCCGTGATTTCGAGGCGGCCGTGCACTTCGATCCCAAGGCCGAGTACATGACCTACGCCGGTCCGTATCTCGGCGTGAATGGCAAGTTCGAGATCTACATCTTTGGCGATCAGCGCGCGATGAACGAGTTCCGTGCCACCTACCTCGGGCACAAGACCGAGCTCGATGGCGAGTGCTGGCATACGCTCAGAGACGACAGCATGGTCGCGATCATGCACGCCGAGAACCTCAAGGACGTCTGGCTGAACAACACCTTCACGTATCGGCTCTCCTACAATTTCATCCAGTGCTTCCGGCGCTACGCCTACGATCTCCCGTCGTGGCTCGTCCTGGGCTGGGCGCACCTGATGGAGCGGCGCGAGCGCACCGACTTCAACACCTTCACCTTCGGCGAGGGCCGTTTACCCGACAGCATGTGGGGAGCGTCCCGCTGGAAGCCCGACGTGCGACGGCGAGTGCTCGGTGACGACGTGCGCCCACTGGTCGAGCTGGCCAACTTCACGCAGGCGAATGACGTCCAGCCCAATGAGCACGGCATCGTCTGGAGCTGGGTGAGCTACCTCCTCCAGCTCGACTCCGACAAGTTCGCCCGCTTCGTGAACATCGTCGAGGACAAGCAGCAAGGCGAGTCGATCTACAATCTTCAGGTCAGAGCGTTCCAGGAGACCTACGGGCGATCGATGATCGAGCTCTTCGAGGACTGGAAGAAGTGGGTCGTGCAGACCTACCCCAAGCGCTGACGGCCGAGCTCGGAGGGCGCTGCTTTCCGGCGCCTACTGCCCGATGACCCGGTGCTCACCGCCGGAGGTCTTCGAGATGCCTTCGAGCAGCAGCTCGTTGCTGTGGCTGAAGCCGATCGTGTGGAAGACCAGCTTCGTGCGCTTGTTCACGGTCATCACGTAGCGAAGAAGCTCTCCGGGCTCGGTGATGCGCCCGGCGGTCGGAAGCCCGTCGGTGACCAAGAACACGGTGTCGCTCTCGGTCTTCTGCTTCCTCGAGGATCGTGTCGCGGGGCGACGTGAGTCGCTCTCCATGCCGAACGCGGCATTCAACGCATCGAAGGTGTTGGTCCGACCCGAGGTCTCGGTCGACTTGGCGAGCGTATCGACCCAATCGGGCGAGAATCGCGAGAGGAACTTGATCGCCTTGTTCTTGTTGCCGCTATTCGCGGGGACGAGGCCGTCTTCCCACTTTTCGATGTCGGTGTGGAAGGTCACGATGTTGAACGCCACATAGGACTCGAGGCCTGCGATCGTGCGGATCATCTCCTCGCGGGCGAGCTCGATCTTCGTGCGGTACCTGCTGTAGCGCTCCTCGAGCTGGGCGCGGCGCTCAGGGTCGGAGACGTCGAAGACGAGCCTGTCCGACATGCTGGCCGATACGTCGATCAAGAAGATCATCTTCCGAGAGCGCGTCGCGATCTCGAGGAACGTCTCCGAGGTCTCGGGCATGGAGTACTGGTAACGGCTCTTCGCCTCCAGGTCGCGGACCTTTTGGATCTCGGCCTTCGTCGGGACCTTCCAGGAGCTCCCGACGCGCTCCCACCACGCCTCCCACTCGGCCGGATCGCTGGTGAAGTTGATCTCGCCAGTGAGCTCGCGCAGCGCCGCAAAGCAGTCGTCTTGTAGACGGCCCTCCTCGCGCTTCAGCATCGCGATCAGAGGCGGAACCGAGCCGTCGACGCGCAGGCTCGTGACCGCTTCGAGCGCGCTGACCCGCACTCGCCAGTCGGAGTCCTCCAAGCACTCGAGGCAAGCGGGCGCGAGGGAATCGAGGTCCAAACGTCCTACCGTGTCGAGTGCGGACAGACGGATCACCGGGTCCTTGTCCTCGAGGCACTTTCCGAGGATCTCGGTCAGCTCCTCCGAGGACTCCTCCTTCATCGGCAGGACAGCGATCGTCTCGAGGGCTGTCGCTCGCACGTCAGGACGGCGCGACTCACAGAGCTCGAGGACTGAGTCGTAGGCCAGCTCGGGCTTGGATTGCTGGAACGCGCGCAGGATCGCGATCTGCACGTCCACTTGCCTGGAGCCGGCCATCGTCTTGCGCAGCTTCAGGATGCCCTCGCGCGTGGTGATCTTCGACAGACCTCGAGCAGCGGCTTCTCGCACGTCGGGGGCGGGATCGCGCAAGACCTCGAGAAGGGGATCGACGACGATCTCGTGATTGGCGGCGGCCAATCCGTCGACTGCCGCTTTGCGAACGTGCTCGTTCTCGTTCGCGTAGTATTTCTGGAACTCGGCCAGCGCAGACTGCGCCGCTTCCCGTCCTTCGACCTGCGCGTCAACCGAGCTCGCCGTGAGCGCGATCCAGAGTCCGAGGATCATTCGATTTTGCTTCATCGCTCAGCACCCTTCCGAGAAGTCAGCTCGCAGTAGCTCGGCGACCTTGCCCTTGGCCTTCTCCCAGCGGCCGTCGATCCAGAAGCGATTGCTCTCGGGACACGGCGCCTGACCGCCCATGAAGAGGATCCGGTCGTCGGGCAAAGGGGCGAGCTCGCGAACGAAGTTGCGGAGGAGCGCGACCTCGAGTGATCCTAGCCGGACTTTCTGCGGCTCGAGGAATTGCACGACTACCAGCGCTTCGCCGGTCGGCTTCGATTGTCGCACGAGCACCTGCACCATCTCGTATTCGGCGAAGAGCTCTTGCTCGGCGCCCTCGAGGGCGAGGCGCTCACAGCCCGGGACCGTGCGATAGACGTAGTCCTCGAGGCGCGCCGTCAACCGGCCGAGGGCTGAAGGGTAGGCGGCTTGCCCGTGGACTTCTTGGGCAGTGACCTTCTTCGGCTCGGTCTCGCCACTCGCGGCGATCTGCACTTCGCCCGGAAAGTCGTGCAAGAAGCGCGTGGGTCCGATCGAGTGCAAAGTGACGCCGAGGCCTTCGAGCTCGAGTGGGTACTCCCGCTCCGTCCACACGACGTGGCGCAGCAGCTTCTCGGAGGCCGGAGTGCCGGGCACGTCCACCTCGCCGCTCGCACCGCCGGGATCCGTGAGCTTCTTGGAGGAATCTGGCTGACTCCACCAGCTGATGTGCAGTGACTCGGACTCGCCGCCAGTCCTCTGGATCGAGAACCCGACGACGCGGTCGTCCTTCCTGAGCAAGACGATCTCGTCCGCCTCGATCGGTGTGGGGTTCCAGCGTGGCGAGGGTGGAGCCTCTTGCTCGAGGAGGTCCAGTCCCAGGATATCGGGTGCCTGGGAGGTGACCTGCGAGACGGCGCCTACGAGCTCTTGCCGAGTGGCCGCTCTCTCTTCGAGGTAGGCGACGCCGGCGCGTCCGAAGGTGAACAGCTCGAGGAAGAGGGCGTCGCGCTCTTCGGGCTTCGCCTTGACGTACGCTCGAATCGCCTTATCGAGCGCCCGCTCATCCTTCGACGACAGCTCGGGTGGCGGTGGAAGATCCTGGAGCGCGAGCGCGCTCGAGGAGAGCAAGGACAAGGCGAGGGCCGCCGTCCGGAACAGCAGGACGAAAGTCATGAGAGGTTCCTCGAAGAGGACGATCCTTCAGGCGGGCTTCTCCTCGAATCATAACGGCGTGACTCGGTGAGTCCAACGGGCAAGGTGGGTGAAGGTCACGAGCGTGAGGGCGACCGGACCGCCGCAGGTCGTTACCAAACAGACTTCAGGTCGAAGCGGGTCGTTTCGCCCGGGCGCACCTCCAATTCGAAGCGAAGATAAACGCGCGGCTCGGGCTCGTCGGGTGGTCCACTCATGGAACTGTCCGAATCCGACTTCCAGAGATGGATGCGCCACCTTCCGTAGGGGAGATCTTTGAAGGATCGAGTCGGCTCGTCGTCCATGCCCGATATCCATCCGGCTTGGTCGGCGTAGACGCCGAGCTCGGAGTCGGGAACGAGGCACTCATGCCACGTTTGCCAGCCTTCCATCTCGGTGGGGACGTTCTCCAGGAGGATCGAGCCGGAGTGACGCAATCGGATCTCCAGATCGGAGCCCTTGGGCAAGTTCTCGATGTTCACCGGAGCGAAGCCATCCTTGACGAGCCAAGTGGACCAGAAGTCTTGATCCATCTTGGCCTCGAACCGACCGTCGACGTCAGAGGTCGGTGCGTTCTCGGGAACCTGCTCCCCAAAGAAGTCGAGGAGGCGAGGATCGAAGCGCACGACCTTCGCTCCCGAGATCGGTCGCCCCGACTCGTCGAGCACCCGGCCTCGAATCGGCGGAATGACGTCCAAGAAGATCTCTCCGAGCCGAGTCGGCTCACCTGGCAAGACCGTGAAGGTCAGCTCCGGTGAGTCATGGCCGCCCAGCCAAAGCCAGGCTTCGTAGCTTCCGGCCCGTACCGCAGGAAACTGGAAGTCACCAGGCGCCAGGTGGACCGAGAGCGAGCCATCGTGCCCATCATCGTCGGCTCGTGTGAGCATGAATTGTACCTGGCCACCGTTTCCGGCCACCCTCAAGTGTCCTGAGACGCTCGAGCCCGGGATGTCGCCGATGACGAGGCGTATGCCGGTGTCCCCCGCTCGAGCAGTCACGGGCTCCGAGTTGGCAAACAAGACTCTGTCCGGAGAATCGTGCTCAGTGACGTAGGCGATGATCCGATGCTCCCCGGGCGAGAGCTCGGTGAT
>JAVJTD010000503.1:0-3865 GCA_040219065.1 Planctomycetota bacterium | reverse complement strand
CGTCCCTCACGAAGCCCCGCTGAATCGATCATGTGCTTTGTGCACGCCAGCGTGTTCCCAACCCCGCGCCAGGGACCCGTTCGGGCTCCGATCGTTTCACCATCTGCTTGCGCCGGTGGCCCCGCGGGCTCTGATCAGGAGAGCAGCTCGACCCATTCTTGTGCGCGGTGCGCGGTGACTCCGCTGTGGAACTCTTGGGCGAGGGGATGGTCGAGGATCTCGGCGAAGTGGATCTCCGCGCGCGTGCTGGGGCCTGTCAGGTGGAGCGTGCACGGGAGCCCGCTCGTCTCGGGGTAGGTCGGGATCGAGTTCGCCAGATCAGCCGGGATCGGCGGCTCGATGTGCTGGTCGGGCTCGGACCACAATTCGAGGATGCGGTCGAAGGAGTGCTTGGGCACCTCGGTCCAAAGGCCCCAGCGGAACGGCTCCTTGCGGCCGGAGACCGGCACGGGCAGGACAGCACGCACGAACCACCGCAATTCGCCGCTACCGGGATCCTCGAGTCGGCACAGGTCGGAGTCGGACTTCGCCAGCCTCTCGCGCTGCTCCGGTGTCAGGTCGAAGTAGGCATCGGGGCGGCCAAAGGCGGGCTCGATCTCCTCGATCGGGTGATCGTCTCCGCAGACGCTACAGCGCATGTCGAGCCTCCTTGGAAGGTCGATGGACGGCTCGGTCGATAGGGCCCGGACGCCCGGGCCTTCGCCGAGCGGCTCGCGTCTTCCTGCATTGAAGCAGCTCCAGGCCTCGGCAGCAACCCGCGCAAACGCGTCACTTTTCGAGCGGCAGGACCTGGAACGAGGTCGCGATGAAGCGCCCGTCTTCGACGCGTCCTGCGACCTCGGCCTGGCGCACGGCATTGCACAGACCGTCGTCCGCGTGGGCGTCGCCGTGGTCGTCGATCGAGGAGCCGTCCACGAGGTAGGTCGTCTCGAGCATGCGAACGGCCAACTCGCAGCCGTCGTCGTCCAACCCGAACTGGCAGCGGCCACAGCCGGCATCGACCTTCAGCCCGTCGACCTCGACGAACATCTCGGACTGAGTGGTGGACGCGGCTTCGTCCTCGGAGGAGCAAGAGGCGGCCACCAGGCACAGCATCAAGGCGGCGAATCGAATCATGGTGTCTCTCTCAGTGGGTTGCCTGTGATCTTCCGGCATGCGTTCCTGGCCTGCTTGCGAAGCCGGCGCACCGAGTGGCCCCTTGCTCGGCGCCTCCTGGCTCGATCGTCAGCAATGTCGAGGCAGCGGCTCTCTGCTCGGCAGCCGCTTCCCGTTTCGGTCGCGCGGGCTCTGATTTCAACGGGGTCCTGTCCAAGGCGCTTGGATGGAGGACACCGAGACCGGCCGAAGCCGGCGGTCCGAATGCGTCAGATTTCAAGTCAAGAGCCCGTCACGCTCGGGTGCCTCTGCTTCCAGCTCTCGATGACCTCGGGTAGCTCGCGCAGCGGCTTCCAACCTTCGGCCACCGGATCCTCGGGGGGCTCGGTGTACTCGAGATGCCCGACGTCGCAAGCCAACGAGATCTCCCCGATGCCCGCCTCCATGACGCCCAACAGGCATGTCATGAGGTCGTCGACATCCCCTTCGGTGTCGCCTTCGAGCGCGACGCGAATCCCCAGCTCGCCGGGACGCTCCTCGGACTCGATCTCGAGGAACCAGACATCGTCGGGATCGACGCTGCGATCGCCGTAGGTCGCGATGAAGTCGAAGCCGCGGGGGGGCTTGAGCGCGACGATCTCCCAGCCATCGATGTCCGGGGCGGACTCGGCGAGGCAGTAGACCGCGGGGAACAGGTCTTCGTCCCCTTCAGCCGTGATGATGAGCTCGAGTGGCCCATCGGGGCTCCCACCGATCTCGAAGCCGAGTCCCTCGGCCACCTCGTTCAGCTTGTCGTACAGCTCGTCGAGCACGTCCTCGCCGTGCTCCGAGACATCTCGGAGCTCGGCCTCTTTGCCGACGAACCAGGACCAGAATACTGCCGTGTCCATCTGGGTCTCTCTCAACGTCTTGATGGTCGTTTCGATCCTACCTCCCAGCGTTGTACCAGATGCCGACGCGAGAGGCCCGAGTCGAGTCGCCGAAGACCCGGGCTCGTTCAGTCGGGTGAGGAGGCCGCGACCCCGAGCACCTGCCCGAGCGAGTAGTTTCCCTTCCGGACGTCGTTCCAGAAGGTGACGAGAAACATCAGCCACGCAAAGGCCGACATCCCCGCAATGCCGACGAGGAATGCCAGAAGCGTCTCGAGAGGCATTCTGTTCAAAACCCACAGTACGAGCACGAGAGCCGTCGGAAGGGTGCTGTAGACGAGCGCGAAGAATTGGACGAGTCGGTGAAGCCTCCAGGTGAGCTCGAGGTGGGAACCGTTTGGAGTCTCAGAGACGAAGCCCACGAGAACACCGGCCGAGCGCGCATACATCCCCCTGAAAACCCGCTGCGGATGGTTCGGGCTCACCGTGAGTCGAAATCCGTCGCGTCTCACGTCACCGCGGAAGTGCTTCACGTCGCCGTACAGTCCGTGCCGTAAGCGCTGCTCGATCTCCTCGGGCGACATGGAGAGATCGAGCGTCCATTCGACGCGCGGCCAGATCCTCACGGCCGACTCCTTAGCTCTTCGAGGCTCTTCCGCAATTCGGTGAGGAGCTTGGCTCGCTCGCGGTTGTCGGGCAACGCCTTGAGCTCGGCGATACGGCGCTCGAGGTCGTGGATTCGACGGACGCGCTCGCGCGCCGAGCTCTCGGCACCCGAGCGGGTGCGAGCTTGCCAGGTCTCCTTCAATCGCGCCCATCCGCGCCCGTCGTCGCGCGGTGGTACCCGATACCGCGTTCCCAGCCGCTGACACGGATCGCCGCAGCTCGGGCAGGCGACGGGCTCCTCCAGTGAGGTCTCGCGGCGCAGGGCTTCCCGGCAGTGGAAGCAGGCCCAGTTCGATCGACTCATCGGCTCCTCGATTCTTTGTGTCCTGACTGCCCCATCGTATCCCGAAGGCGGCTGGCGTACGCTGTGGGAGCCAGGCCATTCCGATTCCACGCGCTCCTCCCTCGACTGGAGAAAGACCATGAGACGACTCTGGATCCCTCTCGTCCTGCTCGCGATGCTCCCCGGGACGGCCTTCGCCCAGGAAGCCGAGAAGCCGCAGAAGAAGGACCTCTACGACGAGGACGCCGACGCGACCCAGCAGATCGCCGAGGCCGTCGCCAAGGCCGGCCGAGACGAGCGCCGTGTCCTCATCCAGTGGGGCGCAGACTGGTGCGGATGGTGCCACTTGCTCTCGGGCACGTTCGAGAAGGACCCGAAGGTGCGCCAGAAGCTGCTCTACGAGTACGAGCACATTCACGTCGATGTCGATCGCAAAGAGCACCTCGAGGTCGCCGAGAAGTACGGCGCGAAGTTCAAAGACGATGGCGTTCCGTATCTGACGATCCTCGACTCCAAGGGCGACGTCGTGACCAACGCCGAGACGGCCCAGTTCGAGGTGAAGGAAGAGGGCGTGAGCGCCCACGACCCGGCCCTGCTGCTCGACTTCCTCACCAAGCACCAGGCGAAGTACCCCAAGGCCCAGGCACTGCTCGACAAGGCCCTCGCCGATGCGAAGGAGTCGAATCGCCGCGTGTTCCTGACCTTCGGCGCGCCTTGGTGCGGATGGTGCCACCGTCTCGAGGACTGGATGTACAGTGCGCCGGTCCACGATCTCCTCGGCAAGGACTTCGTCCTACTCAAGATCGACACCGAGCGCACGGAAGGCGGGCAAGCGATGCTCGACGAGATGCGACAGGGCGCCTCGGGCGGCATCCCCTGGTTCGTGTTCCTCGAGCCGGACGGCACGGTGGTCACGAACAGCAACGGCCCGAACGGCAATCTCGGCTGCCCG
>JAVJTD010000496.1:0-26156 GCA_040219065.1 Planctomycetota bacterium | reverse complement strand
CCAAGCACCCAAGCACCCAGGCACCCAAGCACCCAGGCACCCAAGCACCCAGGCACCCAGGCACCCAGGCACCCAAGCACCCTGGCACCCCGCCACCCAAGCACCCCGCCACCCAGTTCGATCGCGAAGTCAGCTTCCAGTGCGAATTTCTTTGGTCCCGAAACCTGCGGGATCGCCCCATTCCGAGAGGCGATGCAGTCCCTGGAGATGCTGGAGCCACGGCATCGGAAGTCGACTCAATCACTCTCCGATCCCCGGTCGATACACCTTCGGAATCCCTGAGAGCCTCCGGGTCTCACGACCTCGAGGGCGACGCTGCTTGGCAACTCGAGTCAGAAGACGGGCGGACCGTGGAAACGGAGCACAGGATGGCGACGGCAAGAAGTTGGACGGTGTTGACGGCGAGTCTCCTGCTGATGGGACTCTGGAGCTGTTCCAGCACGTCCGAGGAGCAAGACGGCAAGCCCTACATCGCCCGCGTCCTGGAGGCGCGTCGCGAGGCGGGGCGGGCGAGACAGCGGGCGGATCGGCTCGAGGTCGCGCGCTACCGCGATGCTCACCAAGAGTACCGGCAAGCCAAGAACTCCGAAGCCGTTGGCGAGGACTTCCAGCGAGCCGGCCAGTTTCGGAAGTCGCTGACGGCCTTCGAGCGAGCCACGGCTCTCTACCGCCGAGCGGAAGGGCTCGCCCTGAAGTCCGCTCACGCCGACATCACCGCGCTGCGGTCGGTCGTTCGAGAGCTGGATGAAAGAGCCCAGAAGTTTCGTGCGGCCGAGCTGCTCCCAGCCGCTTACGCGAGCACGCGGGCGCTCGTCACCAGCGCCAACCAGGCCTCCGAGACCGGAGACCTCGGAGCCGCGCTCCGGAGCTTCGAAAAGGCGAAGGCCCAGTTCGAATCACTCGAGCAGCAGACCGTCGCCAAGCTCCGGGAATCCACCATTCAGCGGCGAGATCTCGTCGTGGGTCTCCAGCAGAACGTGCGAGAGCTCCACGGTGACGTGCACGCTCCCGAGGCGTATCGCGAGGGCTCCGAGAGCCTGGCTGCCGCTCAGGAAGCTCTTTCCGAGGAGCGCTACTTCGATGCCCAGGAAGGCCTCGACTTCGCCCGCGAATCGCTGAACAAGGCATTGGCCACGGCTCGCGAGGCCCTGGCGCGAGAGATGAAGCTCGCCGAGCAGCAGCGTCAGAAAGCGCTTCAGAGCCATCAGGCCGCCGACTCGGTCTTCGCTTCCCAGATCGCCCGCCCGCAATTCGAAGAGGCACTCGCGCTCTTGAACGACGGAGATGATCTCTTCGAGCTGCGCCAATTCCCCGAGGCGACCGCGCGCTTCCAGAGCGCTGCCGAGCGCTTCGAGCAGGCGCAGACGACCGCCAAGGAGTTGCAGCAGACCGTTCAGCAGGCCGCCGTCAAGACCGCCACGGCGCGCTCGGAAGCCGACAAGATTCGCGCCTCCGAGCTGGCCAAGCTGTCTTACGAGAAAGGCGTCGACTTCGAGCGTCAGGCCGCCGCGCGCCTCGGAGAGCACCGCCTCGCCGAGGCACGTCAGCTCCATCTCGAGGCCGCAGGCTCCTTCGAGCGAGCAACGAACGAGGCTCTCGATTCGATGCGGCGCATCGCCTCTCGCGAGGAAGGCGCGCGGATCAAGACTCAAGCCGATGAGGTGCTCTCCCGGGTCGAGGAAGCGCGTCGCTCGGCTGAGCGATTCCACCCGCACGACGGGCAAGGTGCGACCTTCGGTCAAGGCGAGGTCGCGTTGCAGGAAGGGCAGCAGTTCTACCTCGAGGAGAACTACCAGGGCGCCAAGGAGCGCTTCGAGGCGGCCGTCGACCTGTTCTCGGCAGCGGCGCTCGAGGCCAAGGAGACCGTGCGCCGAGAGCTGGGTCGCCTCCGCGCCGAATGCGACGCCTTCAAAACGGAGCTCCAGGGCCGTGGGGTCGTGCTCGGAGAGTCGTACGTGTCAGCCGTGGAAGCGTTCACCGCAGCTCAGGCGCATGACGAGCTGAACGAGCTCCTCGACGCCCGTGCGGACTATCTCGACGCCAAGAAGCTCTTTGGTCGAGCGGCCTCGGAGGTCTCGACGCGTCCGGATGTCGCGGCTGCGCCGAACGACGCGACCAACGGACGAGATCTCGGACCGGCCGGCGCGGCCGCACTGCCGACGGGTCAGCCCGGCCAGGCAGGGCCGCCTCGTCAGGCGAGTGTCCGAACCGATGCTGAAGAGAAGCGTCAGCGGAAGATGCTCCTCGGCGGCACGATCGTGGGATTCCTGATCGCCGCTGCGGTCCTGTTGATCCTCGCCAGGCCCAAGCAGCGGGCCCGTCGCATGGCGCCCTTGCCGCCCCATCCCAGCCATGTGAGTGGTCGGCGCCCGGCGCCCGGTCGTAGCTCGGTCGGTCAGAGACCGGGCCTCGCCAAGAGCCAGAATCCGAAGAAGAAGAAGTCCAGCGGCTTCCCGACTCTGAGCTGACGGTCGGGACTCGAACCGCTGAAAAGGCTCACCGCCCGGCAGGGGCCTCTCCTGTCGGGCGGTGTTCATTTGAAGCCTGCTCATGGATCCGGCACGCGGCACGTGCCCTGAATCGGCATCGGGCATCTGCCCCGCTCATCCCTTTTGCCGGGCGAGGTATTCGGACTTGAGTGTGTCGTGGAGCTCGTCCAGACGATCCAACAAGCGCCGGAGCTTTCGCGGCTCTCGGCGCGCCAGCGCATAGCTGGTGAGGATCGGCAGCGCGACGCTCGTGTCGAGGTAGCAGACGACCGCATCGGGCAAGTGGTCCGGATCGACCTTGCCCCAGCTCACGGCTTCCGACGGGGTGGCGCCGGAGAGGCCACCTGTGTCCGGCCGGGCGTCGGTGAACTGCAGGAAGTAGTCCTGACCGACATCGTCGAGGCCCAAGACCTCTTGGATCTGAGGCTGGGTCTGGAGCAGGAAGTTCTTCGGCGATCCGCCGCCGAGGATGAGAATGCCAGTCTGGCCATCGCGATTGGCTTCGCGGACGATCGCGGCGGTCTCATTGACGTCGCGAGCGGGATTGAGCCGCAGGCGACTGCCTTGGAGCTCGCGAGCGGCGACGTTCATCCCGATCGAGGAGTCCCCTGGCGAGGAGGTGTAGATCGGGACGCGGGCGAGGTGCGCCGCGGAGAGCAAGCTGGTGCCTTCGCTCAGGCCCAGGGCCTTCTCCCGCTCGAGGAGGTACTTGCCGCAGAGGTCGTGGAAAGTCGCGGTGCTCATCTCGCGCTGGAAGTCCTCGGCATCGATGATCCGCCGGAAGAACTCGTCGGTGGAAAGCAGGACGTCGTAGTCGAAGACGATGTCATAGATGCGGACGACCTCGTGCTCTCGCAGCTCGATGTCATTGAGATGGGGCTGGCCGCGGTGCATCTGCAAGCCGAGCGAGCGATGGGCATCGTGGTAGAGGTTCGCGCCGGTCGAGACGATCCAATCGACGAACCCCGCGCGAATCAGGGGTAGGATGCACGATCGACCCAGGCCGGCCGGTGTCAGTGCACCAGTCACACCCAGTCCGATCGTGACGTTGTCTTGCAGCATCTTCTTCGTGAACAGCGCGCAGGCATCGCGAAGGCGGCCGGCGTTGTAGGCGAAGAAGCAGCTCTCGACGAGCTCGGTGACCTTCAGATCGCCTGAGATCCCGGCAGGATCGATCTCGCGGCCACGCAGAAAGGGATTGTCCGACTGGGTCATGGGGAAGCTCCAGAGGTCAGGGGTCCGATGCGGCCCGGACTCTAGCGCGAGCCGCCAGGTCGGTAAAGGTGCTTTGGTGCTGTGGTGACCCGCTGACCGGGTGACCCGGTGGCACCTGAAGGTAGCCGGGTACAGTGCGAGGGAGTGAGTCGTGAGATCAGCACTCGGCTCTCGCGGACGCGCCACCCGCAGCGTCAGCCCGAGCAGGCACCACCAGACGTGCTTTTTTCCTTGTTTTGGCTTGACTTGCAGTCGCAAGACTTTAAAAGAGTAAACGCACAATTACTCAAGAGTGCGTGGTTGGGGTCTCGATCATTCCATCGAAAGAGCATCGGCCGCGACGCGGTCCTCGCCGCCTGGCCGGCGGATCAGCGCGATGATTCAGGCCGGCCTTCGAACCGACAGGAGGTGACGAGTGGTTCGAATCAATGTTGAGATCCCCGACGAGCTTCGCAAAGAGCTGAAAGCCAAGCTCGCTCTCGAGGGCAAGACGATCAAGGAGTGGGTCCTCGAGCAGATCGAGGGCTATCTGGGTGGCGGCAAACGCAAGTCGAAAGCCGCCAAGCCCCGCGCCAAGACGTCGAAGAAGAAGTCGACGCGCCGCTGAGCCTGGCTCAGCGGTCAACCGTCCAACGCCTGCAGGCTTTCGGCTAGCTCCGGAAGGCTGAATGGACGCCGGAGGACTCGTCCTCCGGCCAATCCACTCGGCCTGTCGTCGTCGGTCAAGATCAGCAGGCGTTGGCCGGCCGCCTCCAGCTCCGGCTCGAGGCCTTTTCGACCTCGATCGTCACACGCCCCCCACACGACGATCGAATCCTTGGGCAAACCTCCGTTTCGCCCCAGCTCACCCGGATCGCGGACCTCCACGTCCCAACCGAGGTATTCCAGCATCTCCTGGGTGGCATCCCGGCTCAGGTCAGCATCCTGCACCAGCACCAAGCGCCCTTCGCGAGGTCTCGGCGACCGCGGAACCTCGGTCTTCGATTCGGCACGCCGAGTCCAGAGACCGACGCTTCCGAAGCCGCGCCGATAGACGAGCACCGCGTCACCCGGCACGGTTCGTACTTCCTCGGACTGAGTCTCCTCCGACCAGGCGACTCGAAAGCAGACGTCCGCCAATTCGAGCTGCGCTCCGCTTTCCCCGAGCACCAGGGCGGGGCCTCTCGAGTCGATCCCGTCGATGGGCTGCCCGAAGTCGTCCCGGATCGCCAGGTCCCCTGATAAAGAAGCCTCGAGCGGCGTCTTCTGGCTGCTGCGCTCGATCAGGAGGCCAGCGGCTTCGGCGATCCGTCCCAGCGCATGAGCGGTGCGCGCCGTCAACTCCTTCGCGGTCAGATCGTACAGAGACAGCGTTCCCCACGGACGACCGAACGCGTGGATCGGCACTCCGGTGAACGCCGCGATCCCGTCTTCTGTTTGCGCGGGATGATTTCGCCAAAGCCGATGCGTGGCGGCGTTGTTCATCGACAGGGAGCGTCCCCTGCGGAGGACGATGCCCTCGAAGTCACGGTCGAGCGGCCGGGACTCCACGATTTGACTCCATGCGACCGCATCCTCGTCACACTCCAGGACCCAGTGGAGCTGATCCGAAGGGGCAAGTCGCCCGATTCGGGCGCGCTGCATGCCGAGCACTTCGCGCAGGATGCGAAGGACGGCCTGGGCTGTCGACGGCGACGCGCCAAGCCGCGCGACCCAGCCGGCCAAGAGCTTGGGATCGAGGCTCTTGGAAGAGGCCCCCTCGTCCTTGGGCGGCATGCGGGATCTCCGTTGGTCTCGAGGAACCTCTCCGACTTACCAGATCCCGGTGGCCTGGCACAACTGCGCGGTCGTGCCAGCTCGGTCGACCGGTCTGGCACGCCGTCGCCGACGCCTCTCCGGCTCACCTCCACGATCGAGATTCTCGAAATCCCTCGAAGCGTCTTCCTGTCAGCAGCTTGCTCGGTCTTGCGAGCACCTCTCCTGCACTCGTGTCTGACGAGTGGAATGACCTTTGCGCTCCCGGCCCCGCCGACTCTACGGGGGCGTGACGCCATTCGCCCCGGACACGAACTCGAAGGAGGATCGCGTGGATCGAATCATGCATTGGGCGTTGGGAGCCTCGATGCTCCTTACCGCTATCGGCTGTGCTTCTCAGAAGACCGAGCTACAGCAGCAAGGCTACGAAGCTCTCGCTGCGAGACAATACGACGAAGCCACTCGTCTCTACTCCCTGGCGATCGATGAGGATGCCGAAGATGGCGCCTCGTTCCTCGGCCGCGGCCTGGCTCACGATGGCGCCGACCGCACGATGCAGGCGCTCGCCGACTACCGTCGGGCCGCCGAGCTCGAGCCGGAGTCCCGGAGTCCACACCTTCACCTCGCCGAGCTGCAGCTTCGAAGAGGTGACCTCGACGCCGCGCGCCAGGAAGTGACCGAGGTGTTGGCCAACGACGAGGACAACCCCGTCTCCTGGCTCGATCGCTTCGCGGCTCTCGCCATCGGTGGCCGCATCGAGCTGGCGGCCGGCAAGCACTACGCGGCGCGTGACCGGCTCCAGCAAGCGCTCGAGATGAGTCGGAAGGAGCCCGAGCTCGCCGCTCTGCCGCTGCACCGCGACGTGCTGTACCTCGCCGCGCACGTCGAGTACGAGCTGCGCCGCTTCGACCGTTCGCGGGAGTACCTCGAGTCGTATCGGGCCTCGGCCGAGAAGGCCGGCGAGTCCCCCGGGCCCGAGGTGGCCTACTTGCTGGCTCTGACTTGTTACCTGGACGGCGACTTCGAAGCGTCGAAGCGTCATCTGTCCGGCGTCTCACCCGAAGGGCGCGCTCGCCTCGCCGCCGAGCTGGGTGACGAGCGCTTCTTCTTGGCTGTTCGCTGACGAGACACGAAGGGAATCGACGGCATGACGACAATGAGACGCTTCGCCCTGGGACTCGGGCTGCTCGTGAGCCTCTCGCTCGGACTCCGGGGTCAAGACGATGACCCGGCCGGCAGGGATCGCCGGCCACGCGCGCCCGGCACGATCACGTTGCCCACCGAATGGACGATCAAAGAAGAAGTCAAGAAGCTCGACTCATCCCTCCATAACTTCAATGCCCTGATCGCGTCGCTCGACAAGGCGAACGGCGATCTCAAGAGCGAGCTCGAAGCCTACCTGGTCCGGCCCGAGGACGAGGTCTTGGCCAGCTCGGTCGAGAAGAAGATGGCCCAGTGGGTGGCGACCGTCGTCCGCGACTTCGATCGGATCATCACCGACCAGGACGTCCTCGTCAGCAACTTCAAGAGCCTCGAGCGCAAGCTCGGCAAGTTCGACAACTACCTCGAGGCCAAGGGGGACGAGCTCGAAGCTCGGCTCACCGACCACGAGAAGAACAAGCGCGCCGCCGAGAAGAAGCTCATTCAGCTCTCCATCGCCATCAAGGAGGCCGAGAGCGAAGACGAGATCCGTGATCTCAAGCGCAACTTCAGCAGCCTTTGGATGGACTTCAACATGCAGGAGCGGTACCTCAAGGGCACTCAGAATCACCTGACGAACTACCGCAACCTGCAACGCAGCCTCGGCTCGATGTCGGGCATCTTCGGCAACCTTCAAGTGAAGGTCGTCGACCTGATCTCGAACCTCGAGAACGAGAAGCGCTACCTCCTCGACAGCATCCGGCTACAGTCCGACAGCCTGCGCGTGCGCCAGATCATGCGGGACGGCATCGTCTCGGGTAAGCACGCGATCAAGAACGTCTCCGAGAAGCTCGCCAAGCTCTACGCTCAGGTCGACGCGTTCACGACCGTCAACCAGCGCATCGGTGAGAACCTCGGACGCTTCGTCTCATCGCAGGAAGTGCTCCTGTCGGTGTCGCAAGGTATCGACCAGATCGGGCAGACCACCCGCATCCCCGACATCGATGCCGCGGTCGAGCAGTTCTACCAGAAGCGCTTCGAGGTCGACGCGCTGCCCCTCGAGGCGGAAGCCGACGAGAAGCCCAAGAGCGACACTGAGGTCGCGCCGTCGCGGCGCGCTGACGGTTGATTCGAAAGGAATCCGAGATGACTTTTCGTTTGATGACCCTGGCGAGCGCTGCTTTGCTCGCCCTGCCCTGGCCCGCTCGGGCGGCTCAGGAAGCCGAAGATCCCTTCGAGGCGTTTCAGGATGCTCCTCCTCGAGAGGAAGCGATCGACCAGGAGGAGCCGGACCCCGAGGCCGAAGAGGAAGCTCGCCAACGGCAGATCGACAAGAACTACAACGAGACCATCGGGATCTACCGCGGCGTTCTCGAGAATGACCACATCGAGGTCCAGAACCTCGAGCGACGAATCGCTGCCAACGAGAAGCTCTTGTCCGACTACCGGGAGCGCCGCGCCCGGGCCGAGGAGGAGCGCCGTCAGCTCAACCTCGGATTCGACCGGCAGGTGCTCGAGCTGCGTGAGGCCGCCGGCCGCGGTGAGCTCCAAGGCGAGCTGCTCGAAGGGCTCTTGGAGCAGAAGCGCCGCGATCGCGGCTTGCGCGATGAAGAGCTCCGCTCCGATATCGCCTTCTACTCTCAGGAGATCGATCGTCTCGGTGGACTCTCCCGCGAGCTGCGTGGCCGGCTCCAGATCCTGAGCTTGACCAATCGCTTCGGCGCCAAGCCGCCGAGTGCTCCCGAGGACGACGAGCCCGAGCCTCCTTCGCTCTTCGATCAGCTCGAGCAGAAGTACCAGCGCGTCTCGGCGTTTCGACCCAGCCCGCTCATGTGGCACGCCCTCGACGTCGAGCCCTGGGCATCCCGTCTTCGGGGCCAGGCGCCGAGGCAGGAACCCTGACGTGAGTCCACTGGGAACGCGGGCGTCCCGCCCGCCTCGATCTCGGAAATGGCTCGCCGACCGCCGGGCGCATTGCAACCAGGGCCCAAGCTCGCTCGTGAGAGCACACGCCAGCAGACTCGGCCACCTGCTCGCTCGACTTGGGCACTCCAGTCGATTCGAGCTCAGATTCACATCCTGAGCGAAAGGGACACTCGCCATGCTCTTCGAGTACCTCCAGCAAGCGGGTTGGTGGATGACGCCCATCGTCGCCTGCTCGATCGTCACCGTGGCGATCGTGCTCGAGCGGAGCCTGTTCTGGCTCTGGCTCGGCGCCCGCTCCGATCGACGTCTCCGGCGGGATCTCCGCGGCGGCATGACGCCGATCGATCGGCTTCAACGCTCCTCCGACGTGATCGCCTCGATCGTGCGCGAGTTCCTACGGCACTCGCGCAATCGGGCCGCGGCCGCCATCGCGACCGACGAGCTGCTCTCGAGGAGCGAGCGTCATCTCCGATTGCTGGCGGTCATCGCCAGCGTCAGCACCAGCTTCGGCTTGCTCGGAACCGTCGTGGGCGTCTCGATCAGCTTTCGGGCGCTCGCCGATGCCCGCGACATTGCCGGCGGCCTGTCCATTGCGCTGTACACGACCGTCGGTGGCCTCGTCGTCTTTCTGATCGCCTACCTCGCGGGAGCGCTCTTTCAGGCGCTCTCGCGAGGACTGGCTCGTGAGATCGAGCTCACGCTGGATCGACTCGAGCCGAAGAATCGGAGAGTCGCATGACTGAGAAGCGCGACCGGCTAGAGGGCTTGTTCGACGGCGAGCTCCAAACGACTGCGATGATCGACGTGATCTTCATCCTGCTGATCTTCTTCGTGTCGGTCAGCCGCCTGAAGGAGTCGCGCCTCGAGCTGGAGCTGCCCGAAGTCTCGACCGCTCAGAGCGAGGATCAAGAGCCGAAGGCGCTCGTCATCGAGGTCGGCGAGGGTGGCTCGCTCGCCTTCGAAGGTCGTCCGCTGGAGAGCGTCGCCGCTCTCGAGGCCGAGCTCGGCGCACTCGCCAAAGACCCCGAGACCGTCGTGCATCTCCGTGGCGATCGTGAAGCCAAGCACGGCGACATCGCCGCGGTGCTCGGCCTGCTTCAAAAGGCCGGGCTTCGAAACGTCCGCTTTGCCGTTCAGTGAGGAGTCCGATGCGACGTTGGCTGTCCTTCACCTTCTTCTTGATGATCTCGATCCTGCTCCACCTCTGGATCCTGTTCAGCCCGTTCGCCGTCTCGAAGGCCGGTCCGGCATCCGATCCGGTCCAAGCGATCTCGGCCATCCTGGAACAGAGCCTCGACTCGGTGATGAACACACCGCAGGCCCCGGCTCCTCAGCCCGAGCCGCTCGAGGAGGAGCCCGAGGAGGAACAGCTCGCGACCGAGGACTACCAGATCGCAGCACCCGAGGAGCTCCCCGTCGATGACGCTCCCGCGCCGGAGCCCGAGCGGGAGACGGTGGCCCAGCGTCAGCCGGATACGAGCCACGTCGAGCGCCCTGAGGAGCCTCGGATCGACTCAGAGCCTCGAGCCGATGAGCGACGACCGGACCCGGTGACTCGATCTGAGCCACGAACCGAAGTCCCCAGTGATGAGATCGACCACTCGGAAGAGCCCGCTCCCGAAGCGCCCGCCATTCGATCCGATGGGGAGCTCGATGCGTTCTGGTCGTCGTCGGCTTCCCGGCCGCGTGACGATCAGGGCCGTGTCTTACCCGACCTCCAGGTCGAGCCGTTCCCCGACGCCGGAACCTGGGCTGCCATCGCCCGCAGTGTGCACGGCCGAGTCGTGGCTTGGGATCCCGAGACGATGGACGAGTACCGCATCGTCGATCTCGCGACGGGCCATGGCGAGCGGCGCATCATCCGCGGCAGGCAGGACTACCCGACGGTCGGTTACAGCTCGGCCGGCTTCGATCTCCGCTCGTTACCCGACGCCGAGCGGCTGCGCCGCGACTGGGGACTCTCGCGGCAACGCATGATCATGATGATGCAGATGCCACCCGCACTCGCCCGCAGGCTCGAGCGCAAGGTCGCCCTCTTGGCGGAGTCGCTCGGTTGGTCGGCAGGCGAGATCCTGGCTTGCCGCGGCCGGTGGCGTCAGGCGCCCTTCGGCCCCTGGATCTTCGAGATTCGGGAAGTCGGCCGACGAGGTGGCCGTTGGACCGACGTGGAAGATCCGGAATCCACGCGCATCTTCGGACGGAGTGGTTGAGGATCGAACTTGTCGTACCGAGAACGGAATTCAAGCAAACGGAATAACGTCCCGCTCCCGGACGTCGGCAGCAGAGACTGGACGACGATCCGACCGGGGTGGGGATCATCTTGCTCGAGCAGGAGGGGTCCGATCATGTGTCGCGCCACACCACTCGCCCTCGTGGTGCTCTGCTTCATCTCCGGCCTCACTCGCCTCCACGCTCAGGACATGCTGCTCGCCTCTTCGCGCGAGCAACGCATCGCGGCTCGCATCAGCGCCGACGCCGATGAGCGGTTCCTCAATGGGGAATATCGGCGAGCCCAGACCGGGTACCGCAAGGCCGGGCTGTACCGGCCGAGAGATTGGAGCCTCAAGCTCGATCTCGCACACGCGCTCCTGGCCGAAGGAGACTACGACTACGCCGCCTACGCCGTCCGTCGTGGGTTGGACCTCCACCCCGAGCCGGTCGGCTTGCAGGCGGACCTACGCGAGGTCTTCGCGAGCGAGGAGCGCTTCAAAGAAGTCGGGGATCGACTCGAGCGCTTCGTCGTCGAGCATCCCCTGAATCGAGACGGACACTTCTGCCTGGCCTACTACCGGATGTTCTCGGGAGATGAGGATGGCGCGCGGGAGTCGTTCCACCGCGTCCTCGAGATTCAACCCAAGGATCGCTACGCGCGGCTCTTGGGCGAGCGCCTGGCGATCGACCATTACCACGAGATGCAGTCGAGCCGGACCAAGGACCTCGCGGCGTCGCTCTCGGGGCCGTCGGTCGATCGGCGCGTGAGCGGCATGGAGCCCGGTCCCGCCGAGAGCTACCGGCTCGCCCTCATCGAGAGGAACGGCGGATCGCTCCCGGTCGCGGTCGTGCCGGCGCCCCAAGCCGACGCCGCGGGAGTGGCGGTGCCGGACGAGCCCTCCGTGACGGGCGACGAGCTCGAGGCGAGGCCTCCGGCCGTTCGCACCGTCTTGCCGCCACAGGGCCGGCGAGTCGGGATGCAGCCTTGGAATGAGAACCCACCCGCGGGCCGTCCGCGGCTGACGGACCGTTGAACGAGCGAAGGAGCGCAACGCCATGTGGATGGTGAAGAACAACCTGCGCGGCACGCTGACCTTTCGAGGCCTCGACGTCTCGATCCCGGCCGGAGGGGAGTACGACCTCGACGGGCTGGGTCGCGCCGCCGCCGAAGACTCCCCGCAGGTCCAAGTCGCTTTTGAAGAGGGCTACCTGTCGAACATCGTCAAGGAGGAGGAGCTCCAACGCGTCTCGATGTCGGGCGGCGTCGATGACGAGAGGCTCCGAGCCTTCAAGCAGTCGATCTTGGAGGAGATCCGGGCTGCCATGCCGGATCTGCCGAGCGGCGGCATGACAGCCGAGGAGATGCGCTGCGAGCTCGCCGAGATGAAGCAAGCGCTCGTCGGCGATCTGCAGGGCATGCTGGGCAATCTCGAGGTCGCGAAGGTCCGCCTGAAGAAGGAGCGCGAGCGCGTGCTCGTCGATCATTCGCTGTCCGAGACGGAGATCCGCGCGCGGCTGGCGTTCCTCGATGAGCAAGGCACGCAGCTCGAGAAGAACTTCGAGCGGTTGGGGCGTGCTCGTGAGTCGGCGGCCAAGCCCGGGGATCTCCTCGGCAACGTCGACCTGCTCAGCAACATTTGAACTGGAAACACCTCGAAGGAGGATTCTCATGGCCAAGGCCATCGATATCGGAACGAGCTTCCTGGTCGGCGCCGAGATGAAGAACGGGCAGGAGTACTTCACGAGCGAGCGCGACGCGTTCTTCGCGATGCCCAAAGAAGACTTCGCCGAGGAGATGCTCGGCCGCGCGGGCGGCAGCTACCTCACCAAGGGCAACATGCTCTTCGTCATCGGCGAAGACGCCCTCAAGTTCAGCATGTTGACGGGCAACCACAAGGACTACCGCCGCCCCATGGCCAAGGGCATCCTGAACCCGGGCGAGGAAGAGGCGATCAGCATGCTCGAGAAGCTGATCGAGGGCGTGGTGGGCAAGGCGAGCTCGCCGGGCGAGGTGATCGCGGCGACCGTGCCGGCCTCTCCCATCGACAGCGACCTCGACGTGACGTTCCACCGGATCGTCGTCGAGCGCTGCCTGCGCCGCTTGGGCTACGAGCCCAAGATCATCAACGAGGCGATGGGTATCGTCTACTACGACAACCCCTCCAGCGAGGACGACGGCGAGTCCATTCCCTTCACCGGGATCGGCATCTCCTTCGGTGCCGGCATGACGAATCTGGTCGTGTCCTGGCGCGCCAAGAAACTCTTCGAGATCTCGGTCGCGCGCGGCGGCGATTGGATCGACTCCCAGGTGGCCCAGGTACGCGGGCTGCCAGTGAGCAAGGTCACCCACGTCAAGGAGAAGCGCCTCGACCTCGCCTCCGTCGATCCGAAGGATCCCGTCCAGCTCGCCCTGGAGATCTACTACGAGGAGCTGATCCGATACACGCTCGAGAGCTTCGCGCATTACTTCCAGACCTCGAGCTCCGACATCGATTGTCCGCTCGACATCGTGATCGCCGGCGGTACCGCGAGCGTGCCCGGCTTCGTCGACAAGTTCCGCAACGTGCTCGAAGCCTTCGAGCTGCCGATCCAAGTTCGGGACGTTCGCCTGTCGAAGGACTCACTCCGCGCGCCAGCGGGCGGTGCCCTTGTCGCCGCCTTGTCCATGGAGCGTAGGCAAGCTCCCCCCGAGAAGGCTCTTCCGACGCCCCCCGACTCCCAGAACCGTCTCTCCCGCAATGGACAGCAGAGCTCTCGCCCCGTCGAGGTCGAGACGTCCGCCGAGTCTTGATCCCGAGCACGACCGCGCGGGCCTGATCCCCCTTCCGGAGCCTGAGATGAACTCGCCATCCCGTCCCCGAAACGAGATCTCCAAAGCACCCTGTGATGAGCCCTTCGAGATCATCCTCGAGGAGGACGTCATTCCGCGGGGCACCTTCGACATCAAGTCCATGCGACCGTCGCCTGTCGAGGCGCGCCCTCTCGATGGCCACTCCGAGAGCGACTTCAGCGAGCGAAGCTGGCGACACGGCGTCGGCTCGCTCGCGCGGTTCCTGGTCGGTGCTGCGGCGATCGTCGGCTTCTTGCTCCTCGCCATCCACGTCTACTCCGAGCGCGCAGCGCAGCTCGTCATCCCCGAGAATGGTGACAACAAGAATGCCGCCGCGTCGCTCGCGGACAGCGACGTCGAGCCGCCGCCGATTCGAATCGTCGAGGAACCACAACTCCCGAACCGGAAGGTGGAGGCGCCGGATCTGCCACCGCTCGAGCACGAGACCGAGCTGGCGCTGGCGATCGGTGAGAGCTCCCAGGAGGCGGACCTGGCCGAGAGTGACGTCATGGTCGACTCGGCCGAGGCGGCCTTCGAGCAGGTCTTGGCGAACCGCCGGGCGGACGACGAGCCGATGGAGAGCATCGAATCGGCGACCGACGAGGAGCTCGCCGCTGGACTGTGGCACGTCGGCGATACCCTGCCGGACCCGAAGGCTCCTCTGGTGACGAGGTCGGCGGAGATCGAAGCGCTCGATCCGGTGAGCGAGATGCCGACCGAAGCAGCTTCCGTTCCGCAGCCCTCGCCTGAGCCTCCGCTGACCGAGACTCTCTTGGCCGAGGCGAGGGCCGCCGAGGCGGCAGGCGAGCTGGCGTCGGCGCGCACGGCCTATGAGCGAGTCCTCGAGGAAGATCCGTCGAGCGTCGAGGCCACTTATCGACTCGGGCTGCTCGATCAACGCGCGGGTGATCTCACCAGCGCCGCTCGGCGTTATCGTCAGGCGATCGACCTCGATCCTGCTCACGCACCGAGCTGGAACAACCTCTCGGTGCTTCAGTGGAAGACCGGTGAGCGAACCCAGGCACGGCTCTCGGTGAGCGAGGCGATCGAGCTCGAGCCGGAGCTGGCGGACGCCTGGTCGAACCGAGGTTGGATGGCCTACGAGAGCGGAGTGTTCGATTCGGCGCGCCGAGACCTCGGCAAGGCGCTCGAGCTGCAACCGGGGTTGCCCGAAGCTCACTACAACCTCGCCTCTCTCGAGCTCGCCTCGGGTCGTCTCGATGAGGCAGAGCCTCACATCGCCGCGCTCGAGATGCTGACGGCTCCGTCTTGGCAAGCGGCCGCGTCCGAGCTCCAAGGACGGATCGCTTGGCACCGGAACGAGCGCGAGAGCGCCAGCCAGCACTACGAGTCGGCGCTCGCGCTCGAGCCGTCGCGCAAGAGCAGCTTGGCAGCACTGGCGCGCCTGCGTCTCGAGGTCGGCGACACCGAAGGCGCATGGACGCGCTCGACCGAGCTCCTCGCCGCGGCGCCCGATTGGGCCGAGTCGCACCGAACTCGGGCGAGCGTTTTGATGGGTCTCGAGGACTTTGAGTCGGCTCGAGCCAGCTTCCAGCGAGTGGTCGAGCTCGAGCCAGGATCAGCTCCGGATCTCTTCCATCTAGCCCTCGCCGCCGAGCTGGCAGGCGTCATGCCCGAGGCACTCCGGCGATACGAGGAAGTGCTGGAGGTCGATGCGCGCCACACGCCGACGCTCGTCAATCTGGGATTGTTCTACCTCAAGGCGGACCGTCCCGAAGACGCGCTCGGCTACTTCGAGCGGGCGATCGAGATCGAGAGCGACAACGAGTTCGCCTTGGTGAATCGCGGCTTCACGCTGCGTGAGCTGGGACGATCCGCCGACGCGCGGCGCGACTTCGAGAGCGCCCTGGCGGTGAAGCGTGCGCGGGGCCAGAGCGATCCCGAGCTCGAGTCGATCCTCGAGAGCTTCGGGGCCACTTCCGAGGAGCGGCGATGAAGAGCCGGACGCAGCCGGGACGGGGAGCTCTGCAACGCCGGAGCCTGGTCTCTCGCCTGACGTTCGGCATCTCGGCCACCGTCTTCGGAACGGGCGTCCTGGTGCTTCTCATCGCCTCGGGTCACGCCTACTCCATCGCCAGTGATGACCTCGAGCGCACGGTGGAGCAGGCGGCCAATCAGTGGGCGGGTTGGCTGAAAGAGCGCGCAAGGTCGGAAGAGGCTCCGATCGAACCGCCGCCGCGACCCCGGAGCGCGCCGGCATACTCCGATGAAGGAATGATCCTCGAGCTGTGGGTCTTCGACGGATGGGGGCAATGTCTGTATCCGGGCCCGGAGCCGGTACCGGAATCGGTTCGCCGAGAGGCGGCTTCTCTGATCGAGACGCCAGCGCCGGTCCAGACGATCGGCTCGGCCGCCAACGGCTTTCGCCTCTGCCGCACGGTGGACGTGGGCGACGAGCGTGTCGGCGCGCTCCTCGTGCAAGGGGATCGGCAGCCGATGTTGGCTCGCTTCATCGAGCAGGTCGGTTGGGGATTGGCCAGCGTGCTCGTGCTGGCGCTCATGGCCGGTCTGCTCTCCTTGCGGTGGTTGGACCGGAACCTCGTGCGACCACTCGACACGATGCTCCGCCTCGATCGCGAGAGCATTCGCGGCGAGGGGGGACCTCACCTCGTGCCGCCCGAAGGCATCCCCGACGACGAGCTGGGAGAGATCATGCGGAGCCGCAACGCACTCTTGCGTCAGCTCGCACGCACTGACAACGAGGACCGGGCACGCGGGCGAAGGCTGTCCGAGTACCGGCGCTGGCTCAATCGCCGAGGATTCGATCTCGAGGTGCGCGTGCGCGACACGACCCGAATGGTGCTCAAGGCCCAGGAACGACTGCTCCAGAGCGAGAAGCTGACAGCGATCGGCAAGCTCGCCTCAGGCATCGCTCACGAGATCAACAATCCGCTCGCGGCGATCGCCGGACACGCCGAAGACCTGCGCGAGCTCGCCCAAGAGCCAGCCCTCGCCGACCGCCCCGAGTTCCGCGACTTTCCCGAGTCGCTGCGCGTCATCGAGGAGCAGGCCTACCGCTGCAAGACGATCCTCCAGAGGCTCCTGAACTTCGCGCGGCAAGCCGATGTCGCCGTCGAGCCGATCGATCTCGATGTGCTGCTGCGCGACTGCCTCGCCCTCGTCGCCGTCCAGGCGAGGCAGCAAGGCGTCTCGCTCGGTTCCGAGTGGGCGCCCGACTTCGGCGACTTCAAGACCGATCGCGTCCATCTCCAGCAGGTCGTGATCAACTTGCTCGACAACGCGATCGATGCGAGCCCGGAAGGTGGGCGCGTCACGCTTCGCGCCCATCGCACCGAGACGCACGTCCAGATCTCGGTGACCGACGTGGGAGTGGGCATCGATCCGAACATTCGCAGCCGCGTCTTCGATCCGTTCTTCACGACCAAGCCCGTCGGCCAGGGCACGGGCATGGGGCTCGCCATCTGCTACGGTGTGGTGAGGCGGCTAGGCGGTGTGATCGAGCTCGAGAGTGAACCTGGCGTGGGTACCGAGTTCACCGTCACCTTGCCGATCGAGTCCGTCACCGTCTCAGAAGAAGCCCCGAGCCGACCGATCCGAGATGCGGCCGCGTCGATGGGAGGAGGAGGGACATGAGCGAGCCGATTCGCATCGTGGTGGTCGACGACGAGGCTCCGTTTCGCGATGTCGTCTGCCGCAAGCTGCGCCGGGAAGGCTTCGAGGTCACGGGCTTCGGGGAGGCGAGGGGCGCCCTCGAGTGGCTGGAGCGATCCGACGTCGATGTCGCGCTGCTCGACATTCGCATGCCCGGCATGAGCGGCATCGAGCTGCTCGAGGCGATCCGTGAGCGCCGCCCTTGGGTCGAAGTCATCATGCTGACCGGACAAGGGAGCGTCGACACCGCGATCCGCGCGATGAAGCTCGGCGCCTACGACTACCTCGAGAAGCCACACAAGATCTCGAAGCTCGCGCTCTTGATCCGAAAGGCCGCCGAGCGGCGTCAGCTCGCCCGCGAGAACACGGCGCTCCGGCGAGAGCTTCGGAGCCACGACCCGTTCTCGGAGATCGTCGGCGCGAGCGAAGCGATGGAGTCGGTCCGGGGGCTGGTCACGCGGTTCGCTGCCACGAAGGCGCCTGTGCTCATCACCGGCGAGAGTGGCACCGGCAAGGAGCTCGTCGCCCGCACGCTGCATCGGCGATCGTCCCGGAGCGAGCAGCCGTTCCTCGCGGTCAACTGTGGTGCCTTGCCCGAGACCTTGCTCGAAAACGAGCTCTTCGGTCATGCGAGCGGCGCGTTCACCGGCGCGGATACCGCCGTCCCTGGCATCTTCGAATCCGCCGACGGCGGCACGCTCTTCATCGATGAGATCGGCGAGATGAGCCTCTCGATGCAGACCCGGTTCCTGCGCGTGCTCGAGACCGGCGAGCTCACCCGGCTGGGCGATCATCGGCCCCGGCGCGTCGATGTACGGATCATCGCTGCGACCAATCGCGTCATCGAGACCGAGGTTCACAGTGGAGCCTTCCGAACCGACCTGTATTACCGGTTGAATGTGCTTCGCATCGAGCTCGCTCCACTCCGCGATCGCATCGAGGATCTCCAATCGCTCGTGCCCCATCTGCTGCGGTTGATCTGCGAGCCGAGCGGATCCGACATACCCGAGCTGGAGCCTGCCGTCTGGCGCGCCTTCGAGCAACACTCCTGGCCCGGCAACGTCCGTGAGCTGAGGAACCTCCTCGAGCGCGGCGTCATCCTCGCCCGCGACGGACGGGTCTGCCGGCAAGACCTCCCCGGTCTCGAGTCGTACTCACCGAAGGTCCAGCCAGTGCTGAACGGGGAGCCTCTTCTGGAGGACGAAGCGCAGGTCAACGGAGCCCCGATGTCCCTGGCCGAGATGGAGCGCCACTTCATCGAGCGCACGCTCCAAGCAGCCGCCGGCAACAAGACCGAAGCCGCCAGACGCCTCGGCATCAGCCTACGCAGCCTCTACCGCAAGCTCGACAAGTCATAGGGCCAGGACCGCGGCCAGCCACCGGCAACCACTGGGAACGCGAGCGTCCCGCCCGCATCGATCTCGGAGGTGACCCCGCCCTCCTCACTTTCCATCGGTTTCCACCGTGAAACCAGAGCCCCGCGCGATCGAAAGCCGTCTCACCTTCTCGGGGCTTTGACCTCTCGCCGTTGGCCGATCTCGAGGGTGAACTCCTCGGCGAGGGGCGGGGCGTCGAAGTGGAGCGTGGTCACCTCGTGGGCGGAGAAGCTCCGGTCGAGCCACTCCTCGAGGTCGCCGAAGGCCTGTCCGCGAGCGTCGATCCAGACCGGGCGATAGAAGATGTCGCGGGAGTAGGGCGCGAGGTTGTGGACATCGACCTCCCAGGTGACGACGTCATCGACCTTGACTTCGCGCACGTCGAGGGCGACCAGATCTCTCGCCAAGCGGTCGCCAGAGACGAGCTGAGCGACGTCGTCATCCCTGCGACCCGGGTCGTTGTGAACCGTCGGCCGCGGCCGGGTGGTGTCGCAGCCGAGGACGAGGAAGGCCGCTAAACTCAGCGTGATCGTCGTGGCGAGCAATCGAGACATCGTCCCGTTCATGATGGCGATCTCTTCGCCGCAGGCTTCGCGAGCATCGCAGTTGTCGCGCCACCGGAGGACCGGCGGAGCATACAGTCGGTGAAACTGAGCTCGATTCCGTTGGAGCGCTCGAGTCGAGCGAAGGGCTTGCATTCGTTCTCGAGCTTGTTGTGGAGCCGGCGACTTCGGCCACGGAGATTCAGATCTGAGGTCTGGATCTTCTCCGAGGCGTTCGGCCGGAGGATACCGAGACCGGCTGAAGCCGGCGGTCCGAATGCCAGTAGTCTCATCTCAGCCATCGGACATCGGCCGATTGGGATTCGAGGTGGAGCTCCCGGAGCGTGGCTCCGCGTGACGCGGGGGATCGAGCTGGGCCCAGAGTCGATCGTCGGTCGTGCGGACGTTGCGGCTTCGCAGCTTGCGGATCCCATACGCGATGAGGCCGCCGAGGACGACGACCAGGAGCACCACTTGCCAAAACGAGAGCGTCGGTGCGACCTCGATCCATACCGTGACCATCTCCTCCGGCGTGTCGAGACCTTCTGGACCGCTGAAGCGCACGTGGCCCTCGAGCTCCATCGTCGAGAACAAGGCGGGCTCGATGGATTCGGCGATGTCGACCTGGATCTGCACGAACGAGCGCCCGTCCTTCTTGGACGAGATGAGCCGGGCCGCTTTGAACACCTTCTCTGGGCCGATCGAGAGCGTGAGCAGCGGACCCTGCAGGCTCTTGGCGAGACCGGGCGCGATGTCCTTGCCGCGGAGCAGCATCGGCGGCCCAGTGGCCTGACGGGTGCCCCCGCCGATCAGCCATCCCCAGTAGCCCGTACCCGGCAGCTCCACGCGGCCGAGGTCGAGGTGCTCGGGCAGCTCGCCATCGTACGACAGCTCGATGCCGGGCCTCGCCATGCGAAAGACGATCGGGATGACAATCTCGGGACGCCTGTTGACCGAGTCGGCCGCCGAGCTGGGTCGGATCGATATTGAGTTCGCCCGCGGTGGCACGGTCGGCTCGGGCGAAGAGCGATCGGGATAGCCGAAGCGCGTCCAGAAATCGAAGGTCGCCTCGATCTCGACGTCGACCGTCACCTTGGGCTTCTCCGCGCTGAATTGCACGACCGGAGGATCCAGGAGCTCGCCGTCGACTCGGAACCGCACCGCGAGCCCGGGACGCAGATTGCGATCGAACATGATGGTCGCGCCGGCCGACTGCGGATTGGCCGGCTCCAGCTTGATCTGCAGGTAGGAGTGCGGCTCGCTCACGCGGATGAGCGGCGGGCTGTCGAGCGATGGCTCGGTGAATTTCGCCAAGAGCTCGGCATTGGGACGCGTCAGCACGAACTCGAGGTCTCGGCGATTGCCGAAGCCCTCCATCCCCAGGTTCAGCCGGTGCTCGCCGTATTGCTCCGGCGTCATCTCCAGGGTGAGGAGAGCTTGATGCTCGTCACCGAGGATCAGGCGGTCGCCGAGCACCTCGTCTCCCAGCTTCATCTTGACGCGGAGGCCTGGGGTCGGACGCATCGTGATGGACACGTCCTTACCCTCAGCGGCGCGGTTCCACTTCAAGGCGACCTGCGTCCGAATCGGCGTGCTCAAGCTCCGGTATGGGAGCTGCGTTCGGCTCGCCAAGGGTTGAGGAACCCAGACCCTCGGACCGGTCGGGATCAAGCGCAACGTGATCTCATCGCTCCACAGCAGCTCGGGCTCCTTGCCGCAGCGGAAGCTGATCTTGACGTCTCCTCCTTCGGCGGGAAGGCGAGACGTCTCGAGACGGAGCGCGAGCAGCGTGGGCTCACCGACGTTCTCCCGGAGGCGGATGCCGCGGCGCAGGACGTCGCGCTCGTCGATGTCGAGGATCTCGAAGAGCGGAATGCCATCGGGCTTCTCCACGCGGACCTCGATCGGAAGTCCGCGGGCCCGGCGATTGGCGGGCTCGATGCGGATCGCGTTCTCGAAGGTCACCGTCTGTCCGAAGAAGAACCGCGAGATGACCCCCTCGGGAGCGGTCTCCTCATCGAGCGTCACGGTCACGCGCGGAGGCGGATCGACGACGAGCGTGAGAGACCGCTCGATCGGCTCCTCGAGGCCGGTCAGCGTGAACACGATCGGGACCGACTCCTCGAAGAGAAGCTCGGGCCCTTGTGGAGGCTCCTCCCTCGCCGCCTCGTCACTGGGCGTCTCTGCAGCCACAGGCTCTGCATCTTGCACAGCAGACTCTTCAGCCGGCTTTTCCTCAGGCTTCTCGCCAGGCTGCCCCTCGGCCTGCTTCGCTGGGTCGGTCTCCTCGGTCTGCGGCGGCTCGGGCGGCTTGCGCCGCAAGACGAGGTTCAACTCCACCTCTCCCGCGCCTTTCAACTTCTCGGGCGGCGTCCAGCGCTCGGGCGGACCCTCTTTCGGCCGAGTCCAGAGTGAGACGTCGAGAGAGTCTAGCAACGGCGTAGACCACGACAGCCGCCCACCGCGTGCACCCGAGTTCCAGCTCAAGACGATCGGCACGTGCACCTCGGACTTGCCCACATCGATCGGTGCATCGGTGCGGTCTTCGGGGCCGAGGACCTCGAGCTGGGCGGCCGGGAGCAGCTCGACCTGGCCTTCGACGGGATTGGATCCGACGAATCGGATCGCGAGGTCGCGAGGGGCGTCGACGAGGGAGGCCTTGGTCGTGAACCGATAGGGCGTCTGGCGCCGCATGTCCCAGAAGTTACCGAGCTCGAAGCGTCCTTCGAGAACGGTGATGTCCCGACCGTCGGCCCGCAGGGAGAACTCGTTGGGGACGAATCCGAAGTCGGCGCGAGTCTCGGCGATCTCGCTCGTCTCCCACAGGAATCCGAGGTCCGTGTCCCGGAGCGTTGGGTCGACCCACACGCTCCAGCGCACCGGGCGAGAGTCGACCTTCGAGGGATGCTCGTCGGGCAATGCGAAAAGGACCGGATCGGGGGGAAGGAAGACCACCGCGGGCACCTTCCCCGAGCGCACCGACCACGTCCGGTCGTCTTTCAGGCAACGGCGCACGCGCTCGAAGAAGCTCGCGAGATCGCTGCCTCCATGTTGGGACGGCCAGATCCAATCGATGATCAGGCGGCCTCTCTCGACCAGGCCGAGCGTCTCGCAGAAGGATGTGGCGAGCTCCGTCGCGGTCGGACCACCCTCTTGGGCCAGGGCGGTATGCGTGCCGTCCGAATAGACCCAGATCTGATAGAGATCGGCCTCGCTCGAGGCGATGCGCTCACGGACGGCTTGGAGCGCCTTATAGAGGTGGGCGCGGCCCCCTCGATTCGCGGGGCGATGGTCAGCGATCTGGGCGACGAGGTGCTCCTCGCTGGTGACCAGGGCCGGGAAGGCCTCCAGCTCAAAAGGGACCACCGAGATCGGCCAGTCGGGATGCTCTTCCTGCCAAGTGCGGACCTGATTGCGAATGTCCCTCGAGGCTTCTTCCCAACGGTTGAGAGGCGCGTCGGGCTCGGTGCCGCTGAGCATCGAGGTCGAGCAGTCGAGGAGCACGATCCGCTCGATGACCGGGCGCGGAAGCGGCTTCTTGGGAGGCGCCTCTTCCTTTGCAGCCTGTTCCTTCTCAGCTTCCTGGGGATTCTGCTGCTTCTTCTTTGGTGGCTTTGCAGCCGCCGCCTGATCGGCAGTGCCTCCCTCGGAAGGGGCCTTTGGAGGCTGCCCGGCAGGCTTGCGAGCCGGTGCGCCACGACGCCCCTGGGGCGTCGGCTGAGCGGCGGCCGCGATGGGCTCGGCCAGGATGAAGAGCGCAGCCAGGATCCACAGGCTGCGCCCGAGAAAGGAAGTCGGCAACTCGAGCGGTCTCCGGAGTTGGGTGGGGCGACGTGTCTCAGCGGCCACCACGATCGCCGCTCCTGGAGAAACGCAACGAGCCGGGGGCAGCCCTCTCGGTTTCTCTTCGGCCAGGCGGAGCCGGCGACCACAGGCCTCCATGGTAGAGCGGCCCGAGGGCATTTCAACCGGGCGAGTGGCCAGGACACTGCGCTCGGTGGTTCGCTGAAGGCCGGGCGATCGACCGGTCGCCAAAGATGGTCGCATCTCGGAGCCGATGATACACTCGGCGATTCGAGCCCTTTGAGCCCACTGCCGCCGCCTCCTGGAACCTGTCCGCCGACGCATGACCGCCCAATCCGTCTCATCCCATTGGCGCTGCCGCTGGTTGGCGGTTGGCTTGGCCTTGGCATTCTCCTGCTCCACCGAGTCGGACGAGCCTGGCAAGGAGCTTCCGGCCGAGTCCGTCCGTCTCGTCGAAGAGGGCCGTGCGCTCCTGGCGAACCGCAAGGTCGGTGCGGCCAGGACCAAAGCCGAAGAAGCGCTCCGCGTATCGACCGAGAACCCGGGCGCCCACGCCTTGAAGGCCCGCTGCCTTTGGCAGATGAGCCAGCTCGATCCGGCGGTAGAGGCCTATCAGGCCGGCTTGCCCTACGCCGCTTCGGGGGACGGGACGCTCGAGCGGGAGCTCGGTGAGCTCGCCGCCAGCCTGAAGTACCACGACATCGCCCTCGAGGCCCTGGAAGCGGCCTATGGACGGAAGGCCCTTCCTCCGAAGAGCCTGGGCCTCTATGCCAGTGAGCTCCAGAGCGTGGGCCGCGGCGCCGACGCCGTCACCGTCTACGAGGAGCTGGAGCGACTCGAGCCGCGTCAGCATGAGTGGCCGCTGGAACGGGGGCGCTGCTTGCTGGATCTCGGTGAGCTCGAGCAGGCCCGTGCCGCCCTCGAGAAGGCCCGAGGTCTCGACAACGAATCGGCCACCGTCTGGGCGGAGCTCGGCAACCTCGCCGTTCAGGAGAACCGGCTGGAAGATGCGGATCGCTGCTTCACCCGCTCCTTGCAGCTCGACGATCGGCAGGGCCGCGTGCTCTCCCAGCTCGCGATGATCTGCTCTCGCCTCGGTGAGCCGGAACGCGCGCGGGAGTATCAGGATCGTTACGCGGAGCTGTCGCGGCTGCAGCAAGAAGCGAATGACGAGCAAAAGCGCCTCAACAAGCTGCGCAACATGAAGCGCCTCGCCGAGAAGGCTCTCGCGGTCCACCAGCCTGCCGAGGCCCGCGGCTACCTCGAGCACGCCATCGCCCTCGATCCCGACGATCCCGACCTGCGCCGCTTGCTGCTGAGCGTCTACGAGCAGTTGGGGCTCGAAGACGAGGCCGCTCGCCTTCGCGACAACTGACCTCTGGAGCGCCGCCCGATGTCTGCCCGCCTCTCGATCCTCCTGCTCGCCGGTGCCGCGATCCTCTTCATGACGCAGTGCGGATCCGATGGCGATCGCCCGACCGAGGACGCAGGAAAAGCCTCGGCGAAAGCGCCCGTCAGCCCGGTGCGACTCACCGATGTCACGAAGGCGGTCGGCATCGACTTCGTCCATCACAAGGAAGTCACCGGCAAGAAGCGCATCTACGAGACGATGGGCAGCGGCGCCGTTTGGCTGGATTACGATTCGGATGGCTGGCCCGACGTCTTCTTCGTCGATGGCTCGCCCGAAGGTCACTGCCGGTTGTATCGCAACGATCAGGGACGCTTCGTCGACGTGACGGAGAAGACCGGCACGGGCGTCGTCTGCCGCGGAATGGGTGCGGTAGCCGGCGACTATGACGGAGACGGGCACGTCGATCTCTACATCACGGCTTTCGGTCCGAACACGCTGCTGAGGAACCGCGGGGACGGGACGTTCGAGGACGTCACCGAGGCAGCGGGCGTGGGCGATGACGCGTTCGGCAGCAGCGCGGCGTTCTTCGATGGCGATGGTGACGGCGACCTCGATCTCTACGTCGTCAACTACCTCGACTACGGCGAGCACAACTGGCAGAAGGATCCCTGCTACCAGAAGCGGTACCCGGTCTTCTGCCCGCCGAGCGAGTACGAGGGCGCCTTCGACGTCTACTATCGCAACGAAGGCGGTAGACGCTTCGTCGATGGGACGCAGGAAGCCGGCTTCGGCCGCGCGGCGGTCGAGAACGAGGGGCATCCCGAAGCCGGCAAGGGCCTGGGCGTCTCCTGCGCAGACTTCGACGACGATGGCGACATCGACCTCTACGTCGCCAATGACACGACGATCAACTTCCTGTATCGCAACGATGGCGGGAGGTTCGTCGACATCGCGTTCCCAGCCGGCGTCGGGCTCGACACCCGTGGTGTCGCCCTGGCGGGGATGGGCGTCGACTTCGGCGACTTCGATCATGATCAAAGGGCCGACCTGATCGTGACGAACTTCCAGAAGGAGCCGAACACGCTGTATCGCAATGACGGCGAAGGCTTTTTCCGGGAGCTTTCCCAGCGCCTAGGCCTTCGTGAATCCGCGTTCTCGAGCCTCGGATTCGGCGTGGTCTTCGCCGATCTCGATCGCGATGGCTGGTGCGATCTCTTCGTCGCGAATGGCCACGTCTACGACAACGTCGAGGAGTTCGACGCGAGCGCCACCTCGGCGCAGCTCGACCATCTCCTGATCAACCATGGCGGCGAGCGCTTCGAGCTGATGCAGGGTGAGTCGGCAGGGGACGTGGCGACGATCCGGCGAGTGGGGCGTGGCGTGTCGGTGGCGGACTTCGATCGAGACGGCGACCTCGACGTACTCGTCACGAACTGCGGCTCCGCGCCGATCTTGTATCGCAACGACCCGGCGAAGAAGGCCCACTGGATCGCCCTTCGTTTAGTGGCCCGGGAAAGTGCCAACAGCGACGCCATCGGCGCGCGCGTGATCGTCAAAGCGAGCGGTCAAGAACAGATGCAAGAGCGCCGCACCGGAACGAGCTATCTCTCGCAAAACGAGGGTCTGCTGTTCTACGGCCTCGGCGACGCGACCCAGGTCGATTCCATCCGAGTCCGCTGGCCCGACGGCACCTGGCAGGACGTCGAGAACGTCCCCCTCGACCAGATCACGACCATCGAGAAGGCAGAGTAAGGCCCGAGCGGTTTCTTCTCCGGTGGTGAAACGGCGCCTGACTCGGTCGGAGTGGCCAGGCCGAGCGAGCCGGTGACCGGGTCGGTTTGCGAGGGCTTTCGTGAGCGAGCTTGGGCCGGGGGGCGGCGCTGCGGCGAGACAGCGCATTCCGAG
>JAVJTD010000494.1:0-23009 GCA_040219065.1 Planctomycetota bacterium | reverse complement strand
CTGGTTCTGGGCGATCTCTTCCCGGCACAGATGGCCCACTTTTGAACGCACCCTTGCTCGGCGCCTCACCGCTCCTTCGCCGGCACCGCCGAGAAGGCCGGTTCCCGTTCGGCGGACCTTCACCGTTTCGGGCCCGCGGGCTCTGGCTCGAGATGCATGTGTCACCAGCGAGCTTGGGCCGGGGGCTCGCCGTGAACCTACGGGAGCAGCGAGCCTGTTCCGCGATTCAAGCGGGCGGGACGCCCTGGGCGGGACGCCCCTGGAGTTTGGCCATTTGGAAGACCCTCGTCCCGGCCGAAGGCCGGGGTTCCGAGGGCCGAAGGCCCGACAGCGTGTAGGGTTTCGGGCCCGAAAACGACGCTTTCCCCGCCCTGAAAGGGCGGCGGCGCTGATTTTCGTCCCGGTCAACACGCCCAGCCGCCGACGCCCCTTCGGGGCGCGTGATGAAAACATCATCATTTCATACCCACCCCTTGGGCCGGAGGACCGGCCCCGCCTGGAGCTACTCGCTGCCGGCCCTTCGGGCCTGGGCGGGACGCCCGCGTTCCCAGCGGCTGGGCTTTGGCCTCTTCGACCGACTACCGGGCAGCCCGGTACCAGTCGACGAAGCGCCGGATGCCCTCACTGACGGGGACCGACGGAGCGTAGCCCAGCTTCTGCTTTGCCTTCGTGACGTCGGCGAAGGTCGTGCGCACGTCGCCCGGTTGCAGCTCGAGCCGGCGGATCTTCGGCTCGACGCCAAGATGCTCGCCGATCAGTCGGATCAGCTCTCGCAGCTCGGTCGTCTCGGACTCGCCGAGGTTGTAGACCTCGTAGCCCTTGTTGTGCTCGATGGTCGCCATCACCCCATCGATGATGTCGTCGATGTAAGTGTAATCGCGCCGCGTCGTACCGTCGCCGAACATCGGCACCTCTTCCCCGGCGGCGATCAGGCGGGTGAACTTGTGGATCGCCATCTCGGGACGCTGCCTCGGGCCATAGACCGTGAAGAACCGCAGCCCCGTCACATCGAGCCCGAAGAGGTGGTGATACGTGTAGGCGATCAGCTCACACGCCTTCTTCGTCGCGGCGTACGGTGAGATGGGAAAGTCGACGTTGTCGTCTTCGGAGAACGGCACCTTCTCATTGTTGCCGTAGACCGAGGACGACGATGCGAAGAGGAAGCTCTTCGTCCCGGAGACGCGACAGGCTTCGAGGAGGACCGTCGTGCCGTGGACGTTGACGTTCTCGTACGTCAGCGGCTGCTCGATCGAGGGACGGACACCGGCCCGAGCGGCCAGGTGCACGATGTGATCGAAGTTCTCACGCTCGAACAGCGCCTGCATCGCCTCGGCGTCACAGAGGTCGCCTTCGATGAAGCGATGCTTCGGGTGATCGGCGAAGGCGGCGAGGTTCTGCTCTTTGATCGCGCGGTCGTAGAAGGGATCGAAGTTGTCGAGGTTGACGACCTCGTGACCTTCGCGCAGTAGCCGCTCACACAGGTGCGAGCCGATGAAGCCCGCGCCTCCGGTCACCAGGACCTTCCAGGACATCCGATCGCTCTCGCCTTCGTGCCAGTGAGCCCCACGTGAGGCCGCAGAGGAAGGCGAAGGCTAGCGCATTGGCCGGAACGTGTAAATTGATATCCACTGCCCCATGGAGCAGCAGAGCGAGGCACGACACCGCGCCCGCCAACGCCGAGCGACGGCTCGATTCGAGGTGCTTCGCGCATCGGTGCGCGAGCAGTGCCGCCAAGCCGATCATCAGCAGAAAGCCCCCGGCACCCAGCTCCACGAGGAGAAGCACCCAATCGCTCTCGGGGTGTCCGAAGCTGAGGTTGGCTGCCCGCGTCTGGTACGCCGAGAATGCCGTGGCGAACGAGCCCGCGCCGGTGCCCGTCACCGGAAAGTCCGGGACGACCCGAAGCGCTTCCCACCAGACGCTCCAGCGGAACGCGAGTCGGTCCGCGAGCTCGCCTTGCCCACTGGCGATCAAGAGGAGCAGCCCGGCGAGGACGACGCCAGACAAGGTCGCGATCGGGATGCGCCGATCTCGATCGGCCAAGACGACGGCCACGACCCAGGCGGCGGCGACGGCCAACGAGATGAGAGCGCCCGCGGATCCCGTCGCGAACAGCGCGATGATCTGCAGCGACATGGCCCCGCCGAAGACGAGTCGGCGCCCACGGCTCGCACGGCGTCGCGCCATCGCGATGGCGGCGGCCGGCAGCGTCAGCAAGAGCGCTCCTGCGCCATGGTTCGGGTTGGCGAACCAGCCGGCTGGATCGGGGACACCCCTGAGAAGCCCGAGCACGATCGGAGCCGCCAGGACGGTGCCGAACAGCCCGAGCCCGTCGAAGACGAAGCGGCGCCCGCCGCGATCGCGCGATAGCGCCACGCCACAAGCGGCGAGCCACGCCATGGCGAGCCAGCGCCAGCCTGCTTCGCGAGCGGCGGCCGGCTCGAGCGCCGGCGTCTCGACGCCTCCGCCCGAGTAGTCGCGAATTGCAGTCGTTCGTCCAGGAGCCACGACCTCGAGCACCGATGACGGCCACGACAGCGTCTGGAGGACACAAGCCGCTCCGAGCGCCAGGAACACCAGCGCCGGCACCGGGATCGAATGGGAGAGCACGCCCAGCCGGCGCTGCGGTCGGAGGACCTCGAGCGCCAAGATCGACGCCGCGCCGAGGAACGTCGCCGCGAACAGGATCGCTCGCCAGGCTCCACCTTCCCCACCGCTCAGCAGCCAGCCGGCGCCGATCGGAGCGAGCGCCAGCACCGCCGCAGGAAGCGCTCTCCAGGATCTCCGCTTCGAGTCCAACGTGATGACGCTCATCGCTCCAGCTCCAGGATCATCTCTTCGAGACGCTCGTCTCGAGGGGCGGCAGCTCGCGCACGATCGAGCAGGCGCCGGGCGGCATCGGCATCACCGAGGCGATGCTCGGCCGTGGCCAGCAGCAGTGCGATCTCGGGGAGCTCCCACGGCCGGGAGCGCGTCGCGAGAACCCGGCGGGCAGCGACGGCGTCCCCCGCATCGAGGAAGGCCCGTGCCCTCGCCACGTCGAGATTCGGCAGATCCGGCCATCGCCGACGGACCCGCTCCAAGAGCTCGAGCTGGAGGTCGAACGCGCGTTGCCGATAGAAGAGACCTTGAATGCGAGCGAGCTGCTGCGCGCGCCCCTCATGCTCGTGCTCCAGGCACTGCTCGAACGATTCGAGCGCCGCTTCGGACTCTCCTTGCTCGAGATCCACCGCGCCCAAAGCGAATGCTGCCCGAGGCCGCCATGGCTCGAGGCGCAGTGCCTCACGCAAGGCCCGCTCCGCCCCGACCAGGTGACCCAGATCCCGGAGCTGCTCGCCCAGCGCCAGATACCCCGCGTACGTAGGCGGCGCGACCATCTCGAGCACATGGGGTGAATCGTCGAGCAGGGCGATCTTCGCGAGGCTCTCGGCGACCAGATCACCGGCGCCGCGATTGACCTCGGTCCAGCGCTCGATGCAACGCTCCGTCCATTCCGGGTCTCCAGTCTCGAGCGCTCGCTCGAAAGCGACATCGGCGGCCCATCGCCAGAGCGGCCGCTCGTGCGGCGCGAGCACGAGCGCCTCCGCGAGCAGGGCCTCCCCGTGGCCGCGATCGCCGTGATAGATCTCGAGATGCGCTTGGCGACCACGCACCCATGCTGATGCCGGGCGAGCCTCACGGAGCGCGCCGAGCGCTTGGCGAGCTTCGTCCCGCTCGGCCTCGTTCGGCCGTCGCCCCAACCGGAGCAAGAGCAGCTCCGAGACCAGCTCGGCCCCTTCGAGCTCGCCGCCCTCGCGCCAAGCGATGCGCGACACAGCGAGCGCCTCTTCGAGCTCGGCCGGATCGGCTTCACCGGCCCGGGCCTTCTCGAGCACCACGCCCGCCTCTCGCAGCGGTATCCGATGCAGCGCATTCTCGATCTGCGAGACACCGATCCAAACGAACACGAGCGCGAGGGCCGCCGGAGCGGCGCCCCTCACCAGGCTCAGTCCTTCCCCCTTCACCAAGGGCCCCCTACACCTTCTGCTTGGATTCGGATCGCCGCGGCTGGGTGCTCGGCTCGCCGTACTGCCGGTAGGCGTAGCCGTATTGGTAGTAGTAGCGATAGCTGCCGCCACCACGGTGGAGATCGACGTTGTTGAGGATCACGCCACCGAGGTTCGAGCCGACGGTCCGGAGCTGCTCGACGGCGCGCTGCGCGGTGCGCGAGCGCGTCTCGCCGGCGTGCACGATCAGGACGGTGCAGTCGACGAGCTGCGAGAGCACGCTGGCGTCGGTCACGAAGTTGACGGGCGGCGAGTCGAAGACGACGAAGTCGAACTTCTCTCGGAGCTGCTGCAGGACCTGTCGCATGCGCTGCGAGCCGAGGAGCTCGGAGGGGTTCGGGGGGATCGGTCCGCTGGTCAGCAGGTAGAGCGACTCGACGGGCGTGTTGCGAATCACCTCGTCGAGCGGGATCTGGCTCTGGCCGAGGGTGTTCGTGATGCCCATCGCGTTGTCCATATTGAAGATCTTGTGGATGCGGGGCTTCCGGAAGTCGGCATCGACGAGCAAGGTCCGGTTGCCGCCTTGGGCGAGCGCGACGGCGAGGTTCGACGAGCTGAGCGACTTGCCTTCTCCGGGATTCGAGCTCGTGACGAGCACGACCCGCCGGTCGCCTCCGAGTGCCCCGAACGAGAGATTCGTCCGGATACCTCGATACGCCTCGCTGATGACCGACTTGGGATTGGAGTGCGTGATGAGCTCGCCTTCCTCGGGGTCGGCTCTGCGATCGAAGGTCGCGACCATGCCGAGGGTGGGCAGCTCGAGCAGCCGGTTGACGTCGTCCTGGCTCTTGACGGTATCGTCGAGGTACTCGAGGAAGCAGGCGAGGCCGAAGCCGCCGATGATGCCGAGCAAAGCGGCGAGCACGACGTTCAATGGGATGTTCGGGAAGTAGGGCGAGTCGGGCTCCGAGGCCGCGTTCTCGATGCGGATGTTGTTCTCGGTCGGCTGCTCCGCCTCCTCCGAGAGCGTCTCGCGCTGCTGGCTCACATACTCGAGGTGCAGCTCACGGTTCTTGGCGACGCTCTCCTTGAGGTTCTCGTACTCGCGACGCAAGGCGCCGAGGGTGTCGAGCTCACCGAGCCGCTGAGTGCAGATCTCCTCGATCGAGGCGAGCGCGGCGCGCTTCTCGGCGATCGCGGCGAGCCGGCCCCGAAGCATCGCTTTGGTCTCGGTGACGATGGCGTCCTCGAGCTCTGAGCGCTGGGAGATGAGGATTTGAAGCTCCTCATTGTTCTCGCCTAGATCGAGCCGTGCCCCGGCGTAGGAGGCGAGGACATCAGCCAAGCGCTGGCGCAAGGCGGCCAGCTCGGCGCTCGAGTCGAGGACGGGATGCGAGGTGTGAACGGTCACGCCGCCCTCGAGGATGCCTTCGAGCGTCGTGGCCTCGGGCTCGAAGTCGGCGAGCTCGACGCGCAAGAGACGCGCGGCGTCGAGGTAGCTCTTGTAGTCGGCGTAGACGAGCTCGTACTTGCCCTCGAAGTCGACGGCCTCGTGCTGCTTCTCGAAGCCGGTCAAGTCCTCGAGGCTCTGGTCGAGCGCGGACTCGAGCTCGGTGACCTTGCGGTCCATGTACTCGCGGATCTCCCGGCGCCCCTGGGCCGAGCGTTGGGCATTCTCGGCCCGGAAGCGCTCGATGAGGGCGTCGAGGAAGAGCTGCGCGCGATGCGCGTCATTGGCCTTGAATCCGACATCGACCAGGTAGCTGTCCTCTTGTGGCTCGACCTCGAGGTTGGCGATCGCACGCGAGACGCGGTCGGACTCGCTCAAGCCCTCGTACTCCGCCCAGGCATTCGACGAGAAGCTCGCGTCCTGGAAGACGGATGCGATCAGGCGCGGGCTCTGCAACAGGTCTTGCTGCGTTCGGTGGTAGCGATCGAAGCTGAAGTAGCTCATCGCATAGAGCTGATCGTGGGAGAGGATGTTCTTCTTCGGCGGCTCGATCACGAGCGTCGCGGTCGAGCGATAGCGGGGCTGCGCCCGGAAGCTCAGGACGCTCGCCGTCGCGACGACGACCAGAAAGAAGCCGATGATCACCCACTTGCGCTTGAGGATGATGTGGATCACGTCCTCGAGCTTGAAGTCCTTCTGCCGCTCCACCGTTTCTCCTCCGGCTGATCGAGTCGCCTGGAAAGCTCTCGTGTCTCTCGGGCGCGGGCCCGTCCAAAGGACCCGCGCATCTCCCTGTCCTTCGCCGATGCCCGAACGCTCAGAAGAAGCTCTCGGGGACCAGCACGATGTCGTTAGGATGCAGCTCTTGGTCCTTGGCCAAATCGCCGCGCAAGAGGGCCTCCATGTCGACGCGGATCGCGCGCTGCTCGCCCGCATGCCGCCTCAGGATGAAGGTCTCGCCTTGCGCCGCGAACTTGTCGAAGCCACCGGCCAGGATGATCGCGCGCAGCACCGAGAGCCCCTCGCGGGCGTTGAACTTGTAGGCGCCCGGGTTCTTGACGCGTCCGGCGACGAAGACCTTCTCGTCGTCGACGCCGCGCACGCCGACGATGATCGTGTCGTCCGGCTCGACCACCAGATCCGACTCGATGTCCCCTTCACGCAGGATCAGGTCGGTGTTCACCCGCAAGACGAAGCGCTCGCCGTCCGGCCCGGTGCGGAGGATCGTGACGTTCTCGCGATTGGCGTCCGGCGAGAAACCGCCGGCGATCGAGATCGCTTGCGTGAGGCGAAGCTCCTGGTCGAGCGGCAATGTGTACTCGGCCGGCTTCTTGACGCCGTCGAGGATGTAGACCTTCCGCGGCCGACGCTCCTGGATCAGGACAGTCACCTTCGGATCGCGGATCACGCCTTCGGAGGTCAGCTTCTTCTGGAGCTCGACCTCGAGGCTCCGCGCGTCCCGGCCTGCGATGCGGATGGAGCCGAGTGGCGGAAAGCTGACGATGCCCTCGGTGGGCACGGTGCAGCGGAGCGAGAGCTCCGGCCGCCTGTAGACGCGAATCTCGAGCACGTCTCCCGGAACGAAGGCGTAGCCCGTGACCTCGGCGGCGGGAGCCGGCTCGGGACCGTCCACCAGAGGAAGAACCCAGAGCACGCCTAGCCAGACCCAAACCATCTTCCGACCTCCGTAGCAACCATCCCCGTCACACCCCTGGTGCGGGATCGCAGGTTCTATCGGCCCGGAAGGGGCTAGAGCTTGAGGAGAAGTTGCAGCGCGGGATGCACCGATGAGGATCGAGCTTCAGTGGTCCGTCGATCCCTCACCTTACGGAGGTGGACTATGTCTCGGCCGGCAACGAGCTCATAGTCATCATAGTCACTGGACTGGGGCCATCGAGGAATCTCTGAGTGCGCGACGGCAACCGACCTTGAAGCTCGTGAGGATCCTGCCACCCGCCGAGATGTGCTCGCCGTTGCGAGGGAGGCGTGAACCTCCGCCAGCCGCAGGTTCTGAAGGACACCGACCAGTCTCCACCAAGGCTCGCTCCTGTGATTGCCGATGGCGTCTTACTCGGAACGCTGTTCCTCTCTTGCATCCAAGACGCCATCTTCGATCTCGAAGACGCTATCGACCAAATCCAGAGCGCGATGGTCGTGAGTCACGACGAGCACTGCAGCGCCATGTTCCCTGGCGGCGGTCCTCAAGAGCTCCATAACCCGCCTTCCGAGCTCCTTGTCGAGTGAAGCGGTTGGCTCGTCGGCCAGGAGAAGTGACGGTTGGTGAACCAGCGCGCGAGCGATAGCGACGCGCTGCTGTTGCCCGCCCGAGAGCTGCGTCGGCAGGTGGCCTGCACGATCTGCCACATCGAGCGACTCCAGGATCTCCCATGTACGCCGGCGGGCTTCACGCCGCGGCACGCGGTCCAAGTCCAGGACGAGCCGCACGTTCTCTTCGGCCGTGAGAAACGGAATGAGGTTTGATCGCTGAAAGACGAACCCGAGCCGACGTCGTCGAATGAGATTGGTATCTCCAACGATCACACCATCGCGAATGACCTCCATTCCACCGACACGCAGCCAACCATCATCTGGTGGATTGATGAGGCCGAGAATCGTCAAGAGGGTCGACTTGCCAGAACCCGACGGCCCAAGGAGTGCGACGACGCTTCCAGAGGCAATCCGAAAGGTCGCCTCTTTGAGCGCGAGCACGTAGGTGTTGCCTTCTCCGTAGTGTTTCGAGAGTGATCGAGCCTCGACCGCGGGAATCGGATCGCTCATGCCGCGAGCACTTCGTTCGGGTCCGCTGCCAGAGCCTTCTTCATGCCGAACAGGCTGGCGGCAATCGAAATGCCGGTCACGATACCGAGGAGTGCCAGGCGATGCTCGTTCTCGACGACGACGCGGCGCGGAAAGACATCGAAGGCGAAGCTTCCGATGAACAACGCGAGTCCATAAGCGATTGCACCCAAGAGAAGCGACTCCTCGAGGATCATCCAGAGAATGACCGATACTCGCGCACCCAAGAGCTTCAAGAGAGCAATCGAATGAACCTTATCCGCAGTCATCGTGTATATGATGAGTCCCATGAGAATGGCCGATATGGCGACGAGCAGGCCACGGAACAGGCCGATTTGCCGCCGCGTCTTCTCCACGACTCCGCCCAGGATCAGCAGGTGCTCATCGTCATTCGAATAGATCGAGACATCTTGCCAGCTCTCCAAACTGGCACGAACCGCTTCTGGCGGGACTCCTGGCTCCAGGTTCACCATGACTGCGGACACGGGCAAAGGGCCAAGAGCGGGAATGCGCTTTGCGCTCCCCCGTGAGAAGCGTACCAGCTCCGGATCCCGCCCGAGCGCACTCTCGCGAACTCTAGCCGTGCGTGCTTCGCGGTCAAGACGGATCGCCTCATTCGAAGCATCGTTCTGGATCCTCTGTGCATCGGACAGGGCGAAGAAGGCAGACGGATCACCGCCCGAGGCCAGCAAGCCCTCGGTGATACCCACGACGGTGTAGACATCTCTCCCAAGTGGGATGCGCTCGCCAACGGACAATCCGAGAGAGCGGTCCACCAGACACTCCCAGTGAGGCTGCGCGAGGGGCCGTCCCTCGATGATCGGGAGATGCTCGCCGAGGTCATCAGGCCAAGACAGCCCAATCGCCGTGAATCGCAGAGGTCGGCCGTTCGGAAGCTGGCGTTGAACAGTATGAGAGACATAGCTGCGAGCTTTGGCAACGCCTGGAACGGCGCGGGCTCGCTCCTCGAGGTCGCTCGAGAGACGAGAGAGCTCGGCGAACGGACCTCGGGTGCCTCGTTGCACGATCCAGAGGTCGGCCCCGAGGCTGTCGGGCAACGCGGTCGCGTCCTTGATGATCCCGTTGTAGATTCCGGTCATCGCCAAGACGACGGTCAGCAAGAGCCCGAGCCCGACGGCCGTGAGTAGGAAGCGACTAGAGTCGCGTCGGATGTCCCGGAGCGCAAGGTTCACTGATCTGCCCCCCCGTCGAGGTCGGCCAGTCGAATCCGTTGACCATCCCGAAGCCGTTCGTGCTTTGCTGCAAACGGGTCGAGCACCACATCGTCTCCGGAGAGTCCATTGATGACCTCGACTCGGTCGCGCCCCCTCAGTCCAAACTCGACTGCCTGGAATCTGGCGTAGCTTCCGTCCGCGATGAAGACCCCTGTCTGACCGTCTTGTTGAATGACCACGTGGGCTGGGACGCAAAGTACGTCATGGCGTCGCGCCAGTTCGATCCAAAGGTCTACTCGCTGACCGAAAGCCAGCCTCTCCGGCAACTTGTCGAACGCAACATCGACGAGAAGCTCCCGGGTCTCGCGATCCACCTCGTGACCGATCCGGGCCACTTCACCCAGGAGTGTCTGCTTGACGTCGGATCGCAACGCGATTCGAGCCGGAAGCCCCACCTTCAAACTGTCGAGATAGGTTTCGTCCACCCAGACGCTGGCCCAAACCGTATCAGTCGCGGCGAGCTCGAGCACGCTGGCCCCCGGGACAGCCACGTCCCCGACCTCGAGCCTTCTCGAGAGAACCACTCCGTCGAATGGGCTCTCTACCATGGTTCGATCCAATGACGCCTTGGCGCGATCGAGGCGACGGCGAGCCGTGGAAACCGCCTCTTGCCCTTCGAGCTGGGCAGCTTGAGATCGGGCCAGCTCGGCCATAGCAACCTTCTGGCGTTCCTCGGCAACGTCCAACGCCTCCTCCGAGGCAGCGCCACTTCCAACGAGAGGCCGAACTCGTTCGAGCCCGTCGTTTGCACCTTTCAGGACCGCACGAGATCGCTCAATATCCGCATCGAGCCGGCGAAGGGTCGCTCTCGCCAATGCCACCTCTTGTTCAGCCAAGGCAACATCAGCCGTGAAGGTCGCGTTGTCGATGGACGCCAGCTTCTGACCGACCTCCACCCGGTCCCCTTGATCCACATGGATCTGTACCAGGCGAGCCGTGACTTCGAAGCTCACATCGACGGTCCGGCGACTTTCTACGGACCCGGTGCCAAGCGCCTCCACGAGAACCTCGCCTCTGGAGACTCGGTGCGCTCGCACCTCGACGGGCTTGAACAGAAGGAAGTAGCCCGCGGCGATCACGCCGAAAACGAGGAACGACCAGGATACGAGGCCACGCACTCGTACTCGCCAGCTCTTCATCTACGTTGATCTCTCTGGCACACGTCGCCCCAACCGTGGATGCCCGCGGTCCGCGCTTTCCAGAACCGATTCGAGCCAATGAACAAGGCTGAAACCCTCCTCTATCAGATGCGGTATGGCGTTTGAGGATCGACACTCAACAGCTTCTACCCTCATCCATTCGTTGGGTCCGTGAGCTTGAACAAGCTTGAGCGCAGGGACCCTCGAATCAGCGTAGAAAGCATGACGGCGTCAAGCTCGAGGTAGAACGCTTCCTGGGCCTTGCGAAGCGTTCTCTTGAGAGTGCATGCGGTCGAGATGACGCACTGATCCGTTTCCGGGCGAAAGCACTCCACCAAGGCGTCCTCATCATCCAGGGCTCTAACGACTGCCCCGATGGAAATCTCCTCAGGAGATTGGGCGAGCTCGACTCCGCCATCTCCGCCCCGGTGGAGCACGACCAGTCCCAGGGTACCGAGCGCGCGAACGACCTTGTGAAGATGGTGTACCGAGATCTGATAGGCCGCCGCGATCGCTGCCGTCGGCACGCGTTGATTCGGGCGCAAGGCCAGGTAGATCAGCGCACGCAGGGCATAGTCGGTATGGAGCGTTACTCGCAAAATCTCTCCTGACGTTCAAACAAACGGACCATCATCGAGCCCTCACACAGACTCAGAGAGAAGTCTGGCCTCGAATCATTGTCACGGGACCCAGGATTCCTGGTCACAGTCAGGTGACACGAATCGAGCTCGAGCTTCCAGGCGAAAACGGGTCGGCGAAGATCTCGGCAGAAGGCACTCCGGCGAGAAACAAGCTGCGCTGGAGGCGTTGTACGATGCTCGAGTCTCCACACAGGAACGCGCGAACGGACTCTAGCGATCCCGCGAGTCGAACTGCCGCATCCTCGAGTGTGCCCTGATGCTCACGTGAGGTCGCATTCTTGAGGACGCAATAGTGGATCCTCAGCTGCGGCCAGCGATCGGCCAGCGCCTGGAGCTCGTCACGCAAGTAGAGCCGCTTCGGCTCGACTCCACCATGTATGAGATCGATCGCTCCTTCATGTCCCTGGTGGAGTGCGTCCTTTGCGATGCCCAATAATGGCGCTAGTCCGGTACCTGCTCCAACGAGCAAGAGCTTGCGCCGTGGGTCATCCGCAATGTGAAAGCACTGACCGAACGGTCCCCGCACCCGCACCCTCGCTCCTTCGTCGAGTTGGCACAGCCACCCGCTCACGAGTCCGTTTGGAATACGCCGTACGTGGAGCTCGAGTGCCCCTTCAACAGGAAGGCTCGCGATCGAGTAGCTGCGACTCTCACCCGAAGGGTGGAGAACGTCGAGATACTGACCTGGCCGATACTCGAATCTCCCTTCGAGCCGGAGGAACAGGCGCAGGACATCGGAGCCGATCAGCTCACACCGCTCGACCAACGTGTTCACAGGCGTCGGGCCATTGGCGTTCAGAATGCGGAAGGCCCCCGTCGTCGGACGTGCCTGGCAGGCGAGAAAGAACCCTCGAGACGCAAGCTGAGGGCGTAGCCCGGCCTGAGCTCGAGGAGGGACCTCACCTTCGGACTGGATCAGGCACTTCTTGCAGGTCCCCGAGCGACAACCACTCGGAACATCGACTCGAGACCGCTCGAGGGCCTCCAAGACGCTCTCACCCGTGCTCAAGACGATCTCGCGCCCATCTAGCTCGAGCCGCGCCGAAGTGGACCCGCTGCTCATCGCCCCAGCACATCCGAACGAACGCTCTCGGCAACCTTTGCCACTTCCGCGACATCTTCGGCTGAGGCACCGAGAGAGGTCAAGGTTGCCCCGAGGTGCTCGATCACGACATCGACGTGCTCGTCATCCAGGCCCCGTGAAATGAGATGTGAGTGGGCATCGCGCATGTCTTTGCCCGTGTATTCGGCCGGCCCCCCCGTCACGTAGGTCAGAAATGCCTTCTGCTTGGCAATCTGAGACTCCATATCGACGTCGTCGAAGAAGTGCGCGACTCGGTCGTCGGTGAGCATTCGGCGATAGAATTCGTCGACGGCGGCGGTGAAAGCCGACTCGCCACCCAGGCGTTCATAAAGCGTCATCAGATCCAACTCGGTTCCAGGTAGGTGGAGGGCAAACTCTCGAAGTGGTATACCAACTACCACTTCACAGAGCAACACAGACCTCAGAATGCGAGAGAATCTCTCCGCTCGCTGCCCGCCACCTGATCCGATCTCCCCAAGCAACGACCTCAAAGCGACTTGAGCGACAAGAGAGGTACCCGGCGGTGAGGCCCCGAGGACTCGACGGCGAGAGGCGTCTCTCGATCTCTGGTGCGTCGGGCCCCAGATGCCCAAGAAGGGCGCCTCACGGTGGCACGGACGGCATGGATCTCCATGCCGGTCCGAAGCCAGCCGGTCCGGCGGTGAGGCAGTGCACCTGTTTTCAGCTCTGTTACGACCTGACTGCCTCACTGACGCCGGGGCCCACTCGGCCCAAGCTCTCGCGTGCACATGCACGATTCGTCTCACCACCGATGAGCTCGGCGGGTCGGTGGATAGAGTGCGACCCCGGCTCGCTCGTTGGGGGCCGAGCGAGAGACTTGGTAACGAGCACGCTCCGGCCCGAGCACCCCGGCGTCCTCGAAGTGGTTTCACCACTTCGAGGCTCAGCCGTTCCGCCGATAGGACGCCATTAGTATGAGACGGCGATCTGACCAGCCGTGACGTCCGCAACTCTGGTGGTGGTGCCGTCTGCCCAACGGACTTCCAGCGAGCCAGGATTCGAATCATCCCCCAGACCAAAGACCTGGGGTCGATCATGCATCGACACGTAGGAGACATCGCAACCGACGAATCGCGTTTGGGGTGAGTGCCCCGGGCGGATCAGCGTGATCCGAGCCCCCAGCCGAAGCGAATCGCGGGCGTCCAGCGCGACGGTCAAGGATTGTCCCCTGCGCTGAGTGTCGTTGCGGAGCAGGAGCAGCCCACCTCGATTGATCGAAACCGCGAGATCGACGTCTCCGTCGCGATCATAATCCGCCGCAGCCAACCCGCGCGCCACGTGGTGAGCGGAAGTGACTGGGCCGGCTCGCGGGGCCAGATCGACGAAGTGTTCGCCTTGGTTCCACAGCAAGAAGAGTGGCTCGGGCTTGAGGCGCGCTGGATCCTCGGCGAGCTCGAGAGTGCTGCCGTTGGCCACGGCGATATCGAGCCGTCCATCGAGATCGAAGTCGAGGAACCCGCACCCCCAACCGACGGTGTCCGTCGAGATCTCCCCGAGGCGATAGCGCCGCGTGCGATCGCGGTACTCGATGTGGCCCTCGCTCATCACGAGGGATTGGTAGAACGCATTCTCCTGCGCGACCCAGTGCGTGATGAAGAGGTCCGGCAAGCCGTCGGGCTCATCCCGGCCCCCCACGTCCGCCACGGACAGCCCCATGGAGCCTCGCGGGTCGGCGGTTCCAGTCATCGCCGAGAGCTCGACGAAGGCGAGCGCTCCGACCTCTGCCGAGCGATTGCGAAACAACGCGTTCGCCGAGACGTCGTTGTTGACGTACAGGTCGAGCCAGCCGTCACCGTCCAGATCACAGAGAGTCGCGCCTAGGGATCGGCCCTCCCGGTTCGCGATCCCGAGCGCCGCGGCCACTTCTTCGAAAGTGCCGTCACCGCGATTCCGATAGAAGCGGTTGGGCGGAGCATCGAAGGAGTTGGGGTTGAGGGCGAAGGGGATCTCCTCCCACGTCGAGTCCATCTCGGTCGAGATCGGTCCGTCCGAGAGATCGTAGTCGAGATAGTTGCAGACATAGAGATCCAGATCGCCGTCACGGTCGACATCCCCCCACGCGACACCAGCGGACCATGAGGCATCGTCCACTCCGCAGGCAGCGGCGACCTCCTCGAACGTGCCATCGCCGCGATTCCGGAAGAGGCGGTTCGGTCCCCAGTTGGTCACGTACAGATCCAGATCGCCGTCCCCGTCGAAGTCGGCGAAGCTCGCGCCCATCCCGAAGCCACCCGCATCGGTGACACCGGCGAGCTCGGTCACGTCGACGAAGGCTTCGCCATCGTTGCGATAAAGTCGGTTCGAATCCTTGGCAGTCGGTCGCTCGGGATCGGCCGGCATGTTGACGCAGTAGAGGTCGGGATCGCCGTCCCCGTCGAAGTCCCCCCACGCGACGCCCGAGCCGGTGTCCTCGGGGAGCAGGCGACGCCGCTCGCCCCGCCCATGCCGAAAGTGCACGCCCACGTCGCTGGCGACATCACGGAACCGCACCGCCGGAGCGTCGTCGGGAATGACGTGGCGCAGTGAGGCAGAGACGGCGTCACTCGCGTCGGCGAGATCGGTATCCCGCGACCGGTCGACCCAAAAGCCGAGTGCGCTGAGCAGCGCGAGGCCGGCCACGGTCGCACCGACGCTCCACCAGATCCGTCGGACTCTCTTGGAGACACGGCCGGCCATCATTTGCCTCCCTCTTCATCCATCGGTGTGGAGGCCGGCGCCCCGTCGATCTGCACGAGCCGTCGATCGGACGACTGTGTCACAGTCGGCTGAAGAACACCATGTTCCGCCTCGAGCCCAGGCAGCGCTTGATCGAGGAAGTCCTGCCGATAGCGGCGATACTGCAGGTCGGCCGTGATCTGGAGAGGACCCTCGGTCCCTTCGGGGACCACGAAGCGGAACACTTGAGAATCGGAGTACTTCGGGAAGATCACCCGCTTACCCTTGCCGCCGGCCTTCGTCCAGAGCTCGTGCTTCATGATCAGCTCGCCGCGTTCGTTGATCGGCAGCGCTTCGAGCACGAGCGTTCCTTCGTCGCGGGCGTTCCCGAGCTCGTGGAGCTCGCCAGGCCGATCCAGGATCTTGCGGGCCTCGGGATCGAGGGCGCCCCATTCGCCGAGCACGGTTCCGTGGACGTCAGCGACGCGGAGGTGAATCCACGACCGGATGAAGTCGAGCGGCCCCGTGATGTAGTTGTGCCCGGCCTTGCGGTTGGTGATCACGATGCGGAGCGACAGCTCTTCACCGGCCCGAATGCTCTCTGGGCCGTGGATCTGAAGCGAGGTGACCGGTCCTTCGGGATAGACATCCGCGATCTCGGGCAGCACCGTCTCGCCGCGGATCCACTCCTGTGTGAGCGCCACGTGCTTCTCCCAGCCCGGGAGATCCAGCAGCTCGGGCATGAAGACGTTCGCCGCGATGAAGCCATGATGGCGGTGCGCACCGTCCTTCTCGGATCGGCGTCGATCGCCGCCTTCGCCGTGCCCGGGATCGGTCGAGTCGGCGACGAGCCGCATGTGGCAGTCGCGACAGGAGAGGTTCTTCTCGGGATCATCGGAGTTCCAGTGACTCTTGCGCCACTCGTCGTACTGGTTCTGACCCTCGACGAAGCCGAATCGGTTGAGCGCTTCGGGGATGAACTGCTTGTGACACGCGCCACAGTACTCGGGCGTCCGCAGCACGTTCCGGTCGTAGTCGACGAGGTGTTGACGCGGGTACGCACGAATGAGGAAGTCGGACAGGAACTTGCCGAGCCCTGTCGTGCTCTCCCACAAGTACTTCTCGGGCGGCGTCAGCGCGTAGTCGGCGTTGCCACGCTGATCGACTTTGGAGATCGCGTGGCAGGCGACGCATGAGATGCCTTCCTGCATGCCGGGCGCCGACAGGTCGAGGTTGTGGATGTCCTTGGCACCCGCGAAGAGCGAGATCGGATCGTGGCAGCCCGCGCAGTAGCGGGTCTCGGCCGGCTCCCTGTCGGCGGCGAAGTTCTGCTGGACTTGCTGGAAGGGTGGGTTCATCGCCGAGAAGCGGTGCGCGCTCGGCTCCCATTCCGCCAAGATCTGCTCGTGACATCCCGACGTACCGCACGACGCGGAATGCGCGAGCAGGTCCGGATCGAGGAACTCCTGTCCCTCGGTGGTCGCAAAGCTCGGTGCGAACGGATTGCCGCGGTACTCGTCGAATTGCTGCGCATACTTCGGCAGCGAGTATCCGTCGGGCGCGCTGAGACGATGATCCTTACCCTTCAGAGCGACCGCGAGGCCGCCGATCGCAATGGCCACGGTCAGCACCGACACGAGGCTGCCCAATGCGAATCGCCATTGAGCATGCGCCAGCTCAGGCGCCTTGCCCAGTGTCCCTCGGCGCCGAAGCCAAGCCAATGCCAGATGCGAGATCAACAGCCCCAGGGCCGAGATCCCCGAGACGAGATGAACCAGATCCCAAAGCCTCTGGATCTTCGGCCCAAAGGCGGCTTGCCACGTCAAGAGAATCCCACTGACGGCGGAGACCAAGAGCGAGATCATCAGCGCATAACCGAGCACCATCGCGGCCGACATCTTCTGCCGGTACCAAACGAGCCAATGGCGAACTTGATAATACAGGTACGGGCCGAGGAAGAGCAGGCCGAGCACGGTGTGCAGCAGTACCTGCACCTGGGCACTCACCGAGAACGGCGCGAGGTAGATCCACAGGCCGGTCACGCCCTCGACGAAGATCCAGGCCGAGACGACGATGGCGAGCGGCGAGGCCCATCCGGAGCGGGAGAGCTCCTGAGGCGAAGGCGTCGGCCGGGTTGAAGAATGAGGGTCCGAGGGGCTGGGACGTTTTGTCTCGTTCATGTCGGGATCTCTCCGGAAGGACGGGTCTCACGGCGTCGGATGAGCGCAACGGCCGGGCCGCAAGCCTGCACGTCTTCGTTTCCCATCGGTGTGACAGGGGCGAGGCGCTCTCGTCGCCCAGGGCGGTTGATTCACGTCCAGGTGACACCGAGAGCTCGATCCGCTCGTAGCGCTCATGACGGGCAGTCGTACGCCTCACGACATTCTGAGGCCTGAATTGAACACCGCGACCGGTCATTGTGTCCCATGAGTGCTCTAATTGTAGCGGGCATGACGTTTGCCGCGCTTCGGAGGACCTGTTCCCTCAATTCGAGAACTCTTGACGAGGTCTGCCATGGTTTCCCATCGGGCTCGCGTGAACGCCGCGGACCTCAAGCTGGAGCTCTATTGCGCCGGAGTGCGACTCGACACGGAGCTGACCGGCGAAGAAGGGCGCCCCGTGCTCCGCACCCGGGCCGGCCTGGGAAGCGGGCTCGAGCTCGTCCTGCCCGGTGGACTGTGGGTCAATGCGCCCGTCGAGGAGTCGTTCGCTAAGCGATCGCCCTATCGCATCGAGCAACAAAGCGGCGGCCTTTGGCTCACGCGGCATTCCGAGGCCGTCTCGCCGGTTCGCCTGGCACCACGGCCGCGCTGGTATGACGCCACGACCACGGGTGGCCAACCAATGACGCGCATCGGTACTCTGCAGGGCACCTATCTCGGCATCTATCCGGCCAAGGTCTGCGAGTATTGGACGATGAAGCCCGTGCGGGAGAACTGTCAGTTCTGCTCCGTCGGCCTCAACCTCGGCCGCGACGATGCCGACGAGAAGACCGTCGACGAAGTCATGCAGGTCGTTCGCGCCGCTCGCCGGCAAAGCGGTATCACCTATGTCGACTTCAATACGGGTCATTACGAGGGCGATACCTACCTCGACATCCTCGAGCCGTTCATTCGACGGATCAAGGCCGAGACGGGACTGCTCGTCGGCGTGCAGACACCGCCCCACCGAGACCTCACCCGATATGACCGCCTCCGTGAGCTCGGCGTGAATCGCGTCTCGTTCTGCTTCGAGATCTTCGATCGACAACGCTTCGCCGAGCTGTGCCCGGGTAAGCACCGCGAGTACGGCTTGGACTACTATCTCGAGGCCATTCGGTATTGCGCGGCCCTCGGAGAGCGAATCCCCGTTCCGGGTGAGCCGTGGGTGACCAATGGCGAGATCATTGCCGGACTCGAGCCTCCCGCATCGAGCATCGCGGCCATCGATTGGATCACCTCGGTGGGCGCCGTCCCCACCGTGTGCGTTTTCCGGCCTCTCCGAGGAACCGATCTCGAGGACCGCGAGCCGCCACGAGCGGAGGACCTGCGGCCCGTGTTCGCGCATCTCTACGAAGCTTGCCAGCGCCGGCACCTGCCCATCGGACTCGCTCCCAACGTCCACGTCTCGCTCGTGCTCCTTCCCGAGGAGTGCCGCGCTCTCGCACCGCGCCGAGCGCGCTACTGGCTCGCCGAGCAGAAGCGAAGACTCGCAGCCCGGCTCTTCCGCTGGCAGTTCGAGCGGCGCCTCCAGCGCTTCGCCACTGCGAACGCCTGAGCCTGGCCAACCGTTCACGCGATGCTGGGGCTCGAGAGAGCCCGGGCCACGACGAGCACCATTCCGGCCAGGAGGCCGAGCGTGGCGACGACGGCGAGGACCGGGAAGGCGGGTGCCGGACCTAGGGTCGGCTCGACCCACAAATACAGCTCGAGCCAGCGACCTACCAGGACGGCCAGCGACACCTGCACGAGCGTCGTCGCGTGTCGCTTCGGACCGGACGGAAGCAGCACCGCGAACGGAACCCCGAAGCTCAGGATCGGGTTGAGCCAGAAGACGAGCGTCCAGCCCCCCTGCCAACGCTGGGCGTAGTGCGACGTCTCTTCGGGGATGTTCGCATACCAGATCAGCATCAGCTGGCAGAACCAGACGTAGGCCCAGAACATCGAGAAGGCGAAGAGCATCTTACCGAGGTCATGACGCTGCTCGTCTCTTTCGAAGCGACAGCCGAGGCGGCGTCCGAGCGGCGTCTGCGACAGGAGCGTCACCGCCGCGATCGCTCCGAGGAAGAGGCTCGCGAACTGCAAGGCGCTCGACATCGTGCTGAACCACTCGGGCTCGAGGGAGAGGAACCAGTCCCAGGTGGCCACGGAGAGCGTGGGGACGAAGACCACCAGGAAGAGCGCGGCACCGCGCCGAGGAGTCGGCGCCTCGCCCGAGCGGTTCGAACCCAGGCTGCGCAGAAGCAGGCCCGTCATCCCAAACCACAGGAGCAGGACGACGATCGCCCGAGCGAGGAAGAAGAAAGGGTTCAGCCACGCTTCCTTCATTTGAAGCAAGTGACTGTGGGCGACCACTTCGGCGTCGGCCCAGGGGTAGAGGAACCAGAGGCCCCCGGCCAGGGTCGCGAAGATCACGCTCCCCGGGAGGACCAACGTGCGGCCGCAGGTGTGGACGAGCGGACGGAGCGGCTCCCACCATCTCGCTCCGCAGAGCGTGCACACGGCCGCCAAGAGGGGCACCCCCAGCCCCACCGTCAACCCGAACGCGCCCGCCACCAAGAGTGCCGCGAAGGTGCGATCGGTGTCGACGAACAGTCCCACCAACAGCACGGCGCCCGCCAGGATCACGCCGACCCAGCCGCCGAGTCGGACCGCGGATCCGACCGGAGAGCTCGTTGCCTCGTTCATTTCGATTCCTCCGACGCCGGCTCCTCTGGAGCACCTTGCAGCCGCCGGACGTAGAGCACGATCCGCCAGCGATCCAGCGGTCGCACCTGCCCGGCATAAGACGCCATGATTCCCTGCCCGTGACGGATCACGTGATAGATCTGCCCGTCGGCCATCTGCCGCGCGTGCTCGGCCAGGAGACTCGGCGGGTTCGGAAACGCCCCGATCACAGGGCCGTCCCCTTCGCCCCCGGGTCCATGGCACACCTGACAGAAGGTCTCATAGAGCCGCTGCCCCCGCTCCCGATCGCCCGCGGTCGCCAGAGGCGGGCTCGTCAGCTCGAGGCCCGCCCGCGCCGCTTCCTCCGGACCGGGACCGTACCCGTCCCAGGGCACTTCCCACGGCACCGTGCCCGGCGGTGGCAGACGCAGCGCGCCGCCGCTCGGAGACGATGTGTCGACCGCGAAAGTGTCGAGCGCCGTCGACTCGACCATGTCCGGCAAGACGATGAAGCCGGGTCGATCGCCGTCCGCCTCGCAGCCGAGCGCCAGGGCCAGGCTGGCCCCCAGAAGGGCGGTCGCCATTCGATGCGCGAGTTCCATCACTCCACCCTCCATCCCTCGACGATCTCCTCGGGCTCGAGCTCGCGACCGATGGCTCGAAACGCCCGGGGATCGAAACCTGCGTTCCGCTCGTCGACCAACACTGCGAAGCGATCGTCGGTGACCCGCGGATGCGGCAGCGCCCGCGGCGCGCCGGAGAGCCTGGGGAACAGCCCTCGCCGCCACAGAAATGCGAACACCGTCGCGAGCGCGGCCGCCAGCACCGTCAGCTCGAACGTCACCGGGATCAAGCCGGGGAGCGCGAGGTCGTCCTTGCCCCCGATGTCGAGGGGCCAGTCGACGGTATGCACCCAGATCTGGAACCACAGCGCGACGATGCCCCCGATCGCGCCGGCGACCAGCGTCGCCACGCCCAGCCGGGTCGGTCGCAGCCCCAAGACGTCCTCGAGACCGTGAATGGGAAACGGGCTGTAGACGTCGACGACGACGAAGCCCGCTTGCTGGAGCCGCCGCACGGCAGCGACCGTGCGGTCCGGATCGGAGAAGACCAGTGCGTGCGTGCGACGCGACGGGCTCCACTCGCGCGCGGCCGCGCAGGTCACCACGCCGCCGGGCTCATTCTTGAGCATGATCGTGATCTCCCGATCGCTGCTCGGCGAGCGTGTGCTTGACCTCGTGGTACGAGATCACGGGCGCCAGCCGCACGAACAGCAGGTAACAGGTGAAGAACAGCCCGAAGCTGCCGAGCAGGATGCCGACCTCGACCCAGCTCGGTGCGTAGTGACTCCACGATGACGGCAGGAAGTCGCGATGCAGCGAGGTCACCACGATGTTGAAGCGCTCGAACCACATCCCGACGTTGACGAAGATCGACGCGGTGAACAGAACCGCGATCGAGCGGCGCGCCTTCGCCGACCAGAAGATCTGAGGCACGATGACGTTGCAGAACACCATCAGCCAATACGCCCAGGCATAGGGACCGAAGGCGCGGTTGAAGAAAGTGAAGCGCTCGTAGGGGTTGCCGCTGTACCACGCCATGAACAGCTCAGTGCCGTAGGCGACGCCGACCAGGGAGCCGGTCGCCAGGATGATCTTCGCCATCGCGTCGAGATGCTTCAGAGTGATGAAGGCCTCGAGGCGCAACACGCGCCGCGTGATGATCAGCAGCGTCATCACCATCGCAAAGCCGCTGAAGAGAGCTCCGACCACGAAGTACGGCGGGAAGATCGTCGTATGCCAGCCCGGGATCACGCTCGTCGCGAAGTCGAACGACACCACGGTGTGTACCGACACCACCAGCGGCGTCGCTAACCCCGCCAGCAGCAGACAGGCTTTCTCGTAGCGCTGCCAGGTGCGTGTCGATCCGTTCCAGCCCAGGCTGAGCCAGCCATAGATCCGGCGCCGCAGCCCGGACGCGCGGTCTCGCACAGTCGCCAGATCCGGTACGAGCCCCACGTACCAGAAGAGCAACGATACCGTGAAGTACGTGCCGATCGCGAACACGTCCCAGAGCAAGGGCGAGCGGAAGTTCAGCCACAAGGAGCCCCGGCCGTTCGGATACGGGAACACCCACATCGCAAGCCACGGTCGCCCCATGTGGATCAGCGGGAAGACGCCAGCACAGATGACGGCGAAGATCGTCATCGCCTCGGCCGCCCGTGCGATCGATGTTCGAAAGCGCTGTCTCAAGAGCAGCAGGATCGCCGAGATCGCAGTCCCGGCGTGGCCGATCCCGACCCAGAACACGAAGTTGGTGATCGCGAAGCCCCAACCGACGGTCCGGTTCAAGCCCCACAGACCGATGCCCGTGCGCATCGTGTCGATCACCAGCCAAAAACCGGTTCCGAGCAGCCCGAGCGCGAACAGGAACGCCACCCACCAGGCACCGCCCGCCCGGCGCTCGAGTGGCGCCGAGATGTCTTGGGTGATGCTCGTGAACGTCGGAGAGCCCGTGATCAATGGCCCGTCCGCCGCCGTAGGGGACGCCGTGTCGATCGGTCGAAGAGTCTCGGTCATCGCCATCGCTCAACCTCCATGCGTCTTCGACTCAGACGGCTCGGCCGCACCCTTTGGCGAGGTTCGCACGCGCGCCAAGTAGGTCACCGAAGGCTCGATCCCGAGCTCGGCGAGCACCTGGAAGGCGCGCGGATCGTGGCGAGCGGTCGCGATCTCCCCGTCGGGATCGGTCGCATCCCCGAAGCGAATCGCGCTCGCCGGACAGCTCTGCTGGCAGGCGGCCTGCACCTCGGGCGCGCCCGGCCGATCCGAGCGACGCGCCTCGATGCGTGCGGCCTGAATGCGCTGCACACAGAACGTGCACTTCTCCATCACCCCGCGGCTGCGAACGACGACCTCGGGATTGAGCACCATCTGCTCGAGCGCGTCCTGGGGACGATAGTCGAACCAGTTGAAGCGCCGGACCTTGTAGGGGCAGTTGTTCGCGCTACTGCGCGAACAACTGCCCCTACAAGGTCCGGCGCTTCAACTGGTTCGACTATCGTCCCCAGGACGCGCTCGAGCAGATGGTGCTCAATCCCGAGGTCGTCGTTCGCAGCCGCGGGGTGATGGAGAAGT
>JAVJTD010000492.1:0-2133 GCA_040219065.1 Planctomycetota bacterium | reverse complement strand
GAGGTGAGCGAGGCGCTCTCGCGGGCCCGGCTCGCGCTGACGCCGCGACGGGCGACGCCTGACCACGGTGGGGTCGTCTCACCCCACGTCGTGGATCGGCCGCTCCCCGAGCGCCTGGGCGATGGCGTCGGTCAGCACTCTCAGCTTCTCTCGCTGGCGATCCGGCGGCAGATGGTGCGGATGCCGATTGTCGAGCGCCTCCCCGTTCTCGAGCGGCGGTGTCGTCCAGGGGTGCAGATGCGCGCCGATCTCGCAGCCGCCGCGCTCTTGGAGCTCCCGCAAGTACTCCGTCGCCTCCCGGGATCTCGCGACGGGATACGTGATCAGGTAGGTCGGCGGCACACCGTAGCTCTCGAACAGATCCTGGAGCTTCGGCAGATACCGCAGATTCTCGAGAGTGACCTCGCCCTTGGGCCGCCATCCGGGCATGTCGGCTTCGGTGTCGATCGTGACGATCAAACGCGGGGTCGTGAGCACGGTGCTGATTCCAGGTCGCCTTCGAGGGGGAGATGCTCGGATGGGCCAGACGATCGGGGGTTACAAGCCGCCCTGATCGCTTCGGTCGCCACGACGCGCGATCAATTCGGCCACCAGCCGACGCCCGGCTCCTTTTCCTAGATCGGTCCCACTCACGCAGATTGTAACCACCTGGTCCGGATTTGCCAGGGCACCGAGGAGATCCGGCGGCCACCCGACGGCTCAGCGGCTCTTGCGGCGTCCTCGCGTCACGGCGGCCCCCAAGATCGACTCGAGCTTTCGGAGCGACGCTTCCTCGCTCTCCCCCGAGACCTCCGCCGACCGCTGCTCCCAATCCTCCAGCGTCGTCTTCCAGAGCTCGGCCTCGGCGTCGGCGTCCCGCATCGTGCCGCGCGCTCGGAGCTGGCCGACGTAGCTGACCCGGAAGAGCAGGTACCCGGCCACTGCCACGCCGATCGCCGGTAGTCCGAAGGGATCCATCGCCGGCACGAACATTCCGGACAATGAGATCAGGATCGCCACGCCGAAGATCGCCAAGCCCACCCGTCCCCTCGTGCGATGGCCGGCCAGGCGCTGCCGCGCCTCCTCGCCCGCTCGCCTCGCCTCGGCCATTCTGGGCTCGGCCGCGGCTCGCAGCTCCAAGAGCACTTGATCGGCCGGCCGACGGGAGAGCCCATCCGCGTCGACCTTCAGACCTTCATGATCCACGGCGAGGATCTCGATCTGCTCTTTGATGCGTGCACGGGTCGATTCGATCGACGAGGTCACCGAGCGCTCCGGTCTGTGAGTTTGCTGGGGGAGGTCAATCGGCGCGCAGCGTGGCGAGCACTTGCTCGAAGGCCTGGCGCGCGAGCCGGCGGTGGTAGTCGAGCTCCTGCCGCATCGTCTCGGCGGCCGGTGCCTGACGCATCGCGACGTAGCCCAGCCGGCGAGCGAGCCGCTCCTGCTCACCCGCATCGTCGGGCAGCCGCGAGCTCGACAAGTTGTAAACGATCTGCAGCCGGTTCTCGATCTTCCGCAGGAAACCGTACGCGGCGAGCAGGCTCTCGTGAAGGCGCGGGGCGAGGACGCCGAGCTGCCGGGCGACGCGGAGGCCTTCGAGCGTGTTGCGCTCGAGGATGCGCGGTAACCGTTGGGCATGCGCGAGCTGGATCGCCTGCACCGCGAACTCGATGTCGACCACGCCGCCGCGCCCGCGCTTGAGATCGTCCGCACCCGCCTGCTCTTCGATCCGGGCGCGCATGGCCGCGATCTCGTCGGCCGTCTGCGACGTCCATTCGAAGGACGTGAGCGTCTCGAAGAAGAAGGCCTCGAGCGAGCGGCTGAGCTCGGGATCGCCGATCACCACCCGTGCCCGCGTCAACGCTTGGATCTCCCACAAGACTGCCCGGCCCGACTCGTAGTAGCGGCGAAACCCCTCGAAGGTCGGGACGAGCTCGCCGCGTCGCCCTTCGGGCCTCAGGTCGAGATCGACCTCGAAGAGCTGAGCGCTGTCCGAGCCTCGCAGGCGACGAATGATCTTCTGCGCCCTCGCCGTCGCGCCATCGCCCTGCCCGAGAAAGACCAGGTCGAGGTCGCAGAAGATCATTCGTCGCCTGCGAGGCTCGGACAGCGCTCAGCTCTTCGAGGTCGATCTCGACCTGAGGCCCGAAGGGC
>JAVJTD010000491.1:0-4485 GCA_040219065.1 Planctomycetota bacterium | reverse complement strand
CCTTCTCCGCACGCCGGGTACAGGCCATCCAGAACGGCCAGCCCATTCTTTCCCTGATTGCCAGCTTCCAGCGCCCGGAACAGGGTCCCTTGAACTGAAACTAGAGCCCGCGCGACCGAAACCAGAGCCCGCGCGACCGATACGGGGAGCGGCTGTTGAGCCGGAAGCCGCTTCCTCGACGGCGCCACCGATCGAGCGGGAAGGTGCCGAGCAAGGGGCCGCACGGAGTGCGCTGTCGTCGCACGGCGGCCCCGGCCCAAGCTCGCTTGCGCAGAGCCCTCACCGACAGACCCGGTCACCGGCTCGGCTTGGGCACTCCATCGCCCTCGGGCCCAGTTTCTCCACTGTATGTTCCGGGCGCCGCGCCCGGGGGCTCCCCTGACTTGAAACACAGCGCATTCGGAGCGCCGGCTTCAGCCGGTCGAGCTGTCCTCCGAATGGGAAAGCTCCGGCCTGAGCACGCTCTCAAAAGATCTCACCAACAGACTCGCTGACTCGCACGACTTGGGCACGGCATCCTGCACCGAGTGCCCATCACCCATTGTCCGCCAGCTTTCCTCGCCACTCTTCGGCACCGGCCTCGTTGCCCTCGGCTTCGAAGTTCTCGACCATCGAGTTGATGATCCAGGTGATGGAGTGGTCCTCGGGTCCCAGGACCGGCAGGAGGATCTTCCATGCTTCGAGCAGAGCGGCGCGGGCCTCGGGATGGCGCTTCATCTGCTTGAGGCACTCGGCGTAGGTCTGGTAAGTGTACCCCTTCCCGAAGAAGCCGGGCGGCATCACCTTCGTGTGCAAGGCGAGGGTCTCCTCGAGATGCGTCTTGGCCTCTTCGAGCTGACCGGTCTCGACCAGGAAGCGGCCGAAGTTGCTCATCGTCGCGATCAGCTCGGGATGCTCCCGGCCCAGCAGGGCTCGGCTAGTCTCGAGATCGTGGCGGTAGAGGGGCTCGGCGAGGTCGTACTGACCTTGCATACGATAGGCGACGGCGAGGTTGTTCTCCGACTGCAAGGTATCGGGATGGGTCTCTCCGAGGAGGCGGCGGCGCTCTTCGAGGACTACCTTGCCCAATGCGATCGACTCGTCGGTGCGCTCTTGCTCCAAGTAGGTCCAGGCGAGGTTGGCCTGAACGCCGAGCCTCACACGCGCCGTGGCGAGGTCTTCTCCGGGGTCGTAACCGGAGAGCATGCGCAGGTACATCGCCTCGGCGCGATCGAACTCGGAAGTGTCGCTGTAGACCATCGCCAGATCGTTCATCGTCGCGAGGGTCTCTTTGTTCTCCTCGCCCAGCAGCTCGACCTGTCGCTCGAGAGTCGGCTCCAAGATGCGGCGGGCCTCGTCCATCTTCCCTTGGAGCAAGAGCACGCGGCCTTGGTAATCCTGCGCTCGTAGGCGCAAAGCTTCACCGCCCCCTCGATCCTCCTTCAGGACGGGCCGGAGAATCTCTTCGGCATCGCTGTACTTTCCGGTGCCCAAGTACGCTTCTGCCAGCTCGACACGCTGCAAGCCATCGTTCGGCGGGCCGTCGCCATCGATCTGCTGTCGCAGGGCCAATGCCCTCAGGCGCTCCTCCTCGCCTTTGCCGTAGAGCCCGACCTCGAGGAAGATCTCCCCGAGTGTCCGTCGAAGGGAGAGCTCGAGTGATGGTTGGTCAGCGAACTGCTCACCGACGGCCGTGACCGACGGATCCAGGAAGGTCTCGTCCAGGAGCGACAGCGCGATCCCGGTGCGATTCACGCCCTCGAGGGCATCGTCGAAGGACGTCAAGATTGCGGCGTGCTCCTCCGGCTCGAGCTTCCGTGAAGCGAGGGCACGGTCGACCTCCCGTCGCAGCAGCGTGACGATGCGGTTGCCCATGCTCGGCGCGTCGATGTCTCGGAGCATCTTCGACTGGAACGAGGCGACGGTCTCGATCTGGGCGCGGGCTTCCTCGGCGAGCCGCCGCTGCCGCGCTTCCTCCAAGGCGAGCTTCGTCTGCGCGTCCGCGACGACTTGAAGCTCCTGCCGCGCGTCGACGGCCGATTGCCGCTGCCGAGACTCCTCGAGCGCGAGATTCAGGGACACGATCGTCGCGACGAGCAAGACCAGGAAGGAGAAAGCGAGGCCGAAGACTAGCCCTTTGTGACGGCGCGTGAACTTCTGGAGCTGATAGATCCGAGTGGCCGGACGCGCGACGATCGGCTCGTCGGCGAGAAAGCGGCGGATGTCCGCGGCGAAGTCAGCGGCCGAGGCGTAGCGCCGGTCCTTGTCTTTCTCGAGAGCCTTCAAGGCGATGGTCTCGAGATCCCCTCGGAACCGGGTGTCGATGCTGCTGAGGGGAGTGGGATCCTCCTCTCGAATCGTGCGGGCCGCCTCGAACATGGCGGTACGGCGTACGAGGTAGGGCAGTCGGCCCGAGACGAGCTCGTAGAGCACGACGCCGAGCGAGTAGACATCGCTGCGCGTGTCGAGGTCGTCGGGATTGGCCACCACCTGCTCGGGCGACATGTAGGGTAAGGTGCCGACGAGCTGACCGATGTCGGTCTGGAACGTCGCCTGGAGGTCGCTCTCGGTCACGCGCGCGACGCCGAAGTCGAGGATCTTGGGATGGCCTTCCTCGCTGACCATCAGGTTGCTCGGCTTGAGGTCCCGGTGGATGACCTCCTTCTGGTGCGCGTGCTCGACGGCATCGCAGATCTTCGTGAAGAGCTCGAGCTTCTGGTTCAGCGTGAGCTCTCGCTCGAGAGCCCATTCCGTCAACGCTCGCCCTTCGACCAGCTCCATCGCGAAGAAGGGCTGCTCCCCGACATCGCCCTCGTAAACGCCGACCTCGTAGATCTGCGCGATACCGGGATGCTGAAGCCGGCCAAGGACCTCGGTCTCCATCTCGAAGCGGCGCAGCACCTCGGTCGTGGCGAGGCCGGCGCGCACCAGCTTCAGGGCGACCTCGCGGTGAGGACGCTCCTGCTGAGCGCGGTAGACCGTCCCCATCCCTCCCTGCCCCAACAGCCCGAGGATCCGGAATCCACCGATCGAGACGCCCACGGGGTAGCTGGGCAGAGGCCCCCCGGACGCATTGAAGGTCGCGGAGGTCTCGCTGTCGAAACCGCCACCAGGTTGCTTGTCACTCATTCGAGGCGGTTCATCGAGGTCACACGGTCACTCCATCGCTGCGGGTAAGCTGCTGATGATACCCGGCCGGCATCGCGGGCAGAAGGGCCCGTGCGACCCCGATCGCGGCGCCAACTCTGTCCTCGCCGCTTGCCTGAGCGCCCCACCTTGGACGCGCCCTCGCAGCAGCACTCGGCCGGCTTCATCGAGAACGCCGGCCAATGGAATGCGAAAGCCCGCTACGACACCACGTCGGCCGGCACCCAGGCCTGGATCGGGCGCGGAGTGGAGCAGCGTCGAGCCGCTCGAGTCCAGCTTGCTGACGAAGCAGTGTTGGACAGGTCCATGTGATCTCTGGAGCGGACGTGTTGAGGCCGTTCGGCCTGCCACTTCTCATCATTACCGCCGAGGCGGTCGGCTTCGGACAAGTTCGGGCCGAAGAGGTCGTTGAGCTTCTGGATGATTCGCTCAGCGGGGACCTCGAGGGCGTCTTGGGCCCCGAGTGGCAATTGATCGGCATTGGGATTGAGTATTCGATCTCCTCGTCAGCGCAGTGCCAAATCTTCCCCTGCTTACTAAAACATGACCCCGAGTCACTGTGTTGGCTCGACCGACACCGAGGCCTCTCAGGCCTGGACAGCCTTTGCCGAGCTGGCTACGCTGCGACGACTCGGGAAAAGCGCACGATCCTCTTCGACCCACGAGTCCGCCCATGACCTGGCTGCCTCTGCCCGTCGCTCAGCTCCGGCGGCGGGCTCATAACGCGAAGAGCTCGAAGGACCGTCACGACACGGCCTACTTTGCGTGGGAGGTCTCGGTGCGCGTCGCGGTGGCCGTCTCGCCAGCGAAGGATGTCTCGAGCCTGCGGCAGGGTTCCATCTCGCAGTGGGTGGCGGCCTGAAGGCTCCCGAGGGACGCATCGAGCAGCGAGCGCTCGCCGAGTGCTACCGGCTGCTCTGCGAGGAAGCGGGCACCGACCCGAAGACCCAGGGGCGCTCGATCAAGGGCCGAGAGCTGCTGGACGCCCTGCCCGCCTACCGTCACGCCGTCGTCGGCCAGGGCTCGGAGCGATCGGCGACCTTTTATCAGGACGCCGGTGACATCCTCCTCGCCGCGCTGGACGCGGCTTGGGATGCGGAGCTGTTCCTACCGCCGGCGGGCAAGATGCTCTTCGTCGGACAGGTCACCCGGCAGGAGGGCAGCGACCTGCGGCGGGCCCACGTGCTGGACCTGACCGGAGAAACCCCCCGAGTCCTCGCCCAAGGCGGCACGGCCGTCGGAGCCGGCATCGAGCCGCACCGGCTGTACTGGCGAACGGGGGATCAGTGGCGCAGCCTGTACCCCTGGCTGCTCTTCGACGAGGAGACCGAGAGGCTCTTCTGCTTCCATGGCCCAGGC
>JAVJTD010000489.1:0-23747 GCA_040219065.1 Planctomycetota bacterium | reverse complement strand
GGGTGCCTGGGGTGAGCACGCTGGCTGAGGGAGAGGGGTAAGGCCCCATCACAGAGCTTGATCAGCCCTGCGATGGGGCCTTACCCCTCTCCCTCAGCCAGCGTGCTCACCCCAGGCACCCCGTACATCAGATATCGTGCTCAGGCAGACCCGAAGGCGGATCGGATTGTCCGTCCCGCTCCTGTTTGGTCCGGGAGGATAGGCGGCCCCGATTCCGAGGTCACGGGCCGTGCAGAAGCAGGAGCCGAACGAGATCGTAAACGGAACTCCGGGCTGCAGTTGGTCTGGAAGTGTTCGCGACGGAGTAACGGTCGAAGCCCCTCTCGAATCTACGGTGAGCTGATAGGGGCTGTCCGGAGTGAGACCCGTCGCGGCGACGAGGTGGATGCGTCGTACGAACGCCGGGTCCATCGCAGTCGCGACTCGGACCGTCGACACGGCCGCCCCTGCCGCTCCAGGGCCGCCGAGCTGGACGTTGGGAGCCTGATCGGTGTCAGCCAGGACCCACCAGAGCAGTGCTCGGGCTGCAGGGCGGCCGGGTACGACGAGCATCGGTTTTCCTTATGAGTTCATGATCGGCGGTGGGGACAGATGCTCTTGCGCCACGATGGCCCAGGGCGGTAACACACCGTTGGCGTCGATCAAGACGTGAACGGATATGCGCCATCTTCCGTCCTTTGGCTGCTCGGCGTAAAGGATCGGTCCGAGGAGGGGGTGGTCCATACGAGATCCGTGGCCGGAAGGGGGGTCAGGTCGCCAGCAGGCGAGGTCCACGCCTGCTCTCCAGCCTTCTCATCGCGATCTGTGCCGTTCTTGAGCGTTAAAAATCTGATTCTCTCTCTGTGTGCCGGTAAGTTGTTTTAGGCTGGATGCTTGTGGGCCGGGGTGGCGAGGCACGAGCGATCCACGAAAAAAGAGGAGAAAAAGGAGCGCTCGAAATCGCTGCCTCTCGCGATGAAGCAGAGGACAGCCGCCGAGCCGGGGACGCTCGGAGTCGCTCGCCAAGATCCTGTCGCCCGAGTGAGAAGGAGCTTTGGGCTTGGACGCAGAAGCCCGCCGAGACGACTTGCTCCTCCTGGAGCTGTTGGAGCGAGACCTTCAAAAGGGGCTGGAGCTTTTCTTCCGGTCCCACGCGCCAAGGATGATTGCATCCCTTCGAAAGCGTGGGTGGGAGGAGGCTCTAGTTTTGGATGCGATGTCGGACACGCTGATCGGCATCCTCGAGAACCGCTTTCGGTTGCCGGAAGGAGGCTCCTTTGGGGCCTGGTTTTTCGTAGCGCTGAGTCGTCGCGTGATCTCGCTGGCCAGAATGAGGGTTCCTGCGAATCATCCCGAAGTCGACTGGGATACCTCAGATGCAGACGAAGAAGCCGCTTCGGTGCTCGATGCGCTCGTGGCGCTGGAGGAATAGAGCCGGTTGAGGAGGGCTCTCGAGTCTCTCTCTCCTCGAGACTTCGAGCTTCTGATTGCCCGATGCGACGAAGGGAGGACATGGTGCGAGATCGCGCAGCGAATCGCGTGTCATCCGAGCACAGCCAGGAAGCGACTGATGGAGATCCTGACGAAGCTCCAGGCTTTCTTGGCCGAGCCGACCTGAGCTCGGCGCCTCCACACCAAGGACAAAGACCCCGATGGATGAGAATTACGAAAGGGATCCCGAGCGCGTCGCACGGTGGCTTGCCGAAGAGCTCGAACGTCGGCCCATCAGCGAAGCGGACATGCTTCGGGCCGAAAAGGAGCTGGAGCGAGCAGGGGAGGTGCCTCCGCTTCCTCGCTCGGTGCAACGGCGCGAGGTCGAGAGGGTCCTCGGTCGTCTCAGGCGCGGACCGTCTTGGATCTCCAGGGGCAAGCGCTACGGTTTCCTCGTCGGAATCGTCGGGCTCGTCCTCTGGGCCTCTCTCGTCCTCTTGAATCGCCCTCCTGCTCCTTCGACCGAGTCGGCTTCCGAGCCCAAGGAGACGACGCAGAGGGTTCAAGACGAGATCCTGAACTTGATGGACTCGTCCGACGCTCTACCCCGTGATCTCGCCGACATCGTCCAAGCCTCTGGCCTGTCCGGTCCTGAGCTCGCCGATCTCATTGAAGAGGCTCATCAGCAGGGAAGGCTGTTTGAGGCGGCGCCCCTCTTGAAGATCGGAACACTCGCCGGGGCTCTACCCAAAGAGGCACGTGGTCCCCTGAAGGAGATCCTGGTTTCACGGCTCCGTCTCGCCCTGGGCCTCGAGCCCATCTCTGACGGAAGCATCCCCGAGCCTTCGAGCGAAGCTGGCCTCCTCGTCTTTCGAGATCCCGAGACGCTGCGCCTCCTGACCGGGATCGTCGGCTTGGTCCAGCCGACCCTTTCGCTGAGCTGGGAAGATGAGCTCGATCAGATCCTCGGACTCGTTCGATACGCGGATCTTGCGGTCGATACGGAGCTTCTCGCCAACTCTCTGGAGCTGCTCGCCAAGCTTGATGCTCCCTCCGAGGCGCTCTCCGTCCAGCGGGGCGCTCTGCTCGAGTATCTTCAGCATCCAGAACCGGATGTGCGGGTGCGGGTCGTGGCGATGCTCCACACCCAAGCGAAGCTGATCGATGATCAGGCGCGGCGCGAGATACGAGACCGTCTGGCGGTCGAAAACGACTCAGAGGTGCTCCGAGACCTCCTGAGCCTGGAGTGCACCATCGAGACTTCAGCGGTGTGGTCGCCCCTCTTCGAGCCCCTCTTGTCTGCCTCCGACGCCGGGACTCGGGAGCTTGTCGCTCGAGCCCTTCTAAGGGAGCTTGGAGAGGAAGACCCGCTTCACGCCCGCGCTCTTGACGTCGTCCGAGCCGTAGCGAGCGACAGCGCAGTTCAAGCGCCGCTGCGCCTGAAGGCGCTTCGCTTGCACGCGCGGGAAGCGCCGACCGAAGTGCATCTTCAGCTGGTTGCGGAGCTTTTCAGACGGGAACAGGCAACGCCAGGAGAGTTCCTCTACGATTTGGCTGGGGCTGTTCTCCGAGAGCGAAGCTTGCAAGCTCGCTGGACTGAGGCTTGGGATACCCTCGATCGGGGTCTTTCGTCCAACCGGCCCATCACGATTCGAAGCGCACTGTCGAACCTCGCTAAGCTGGCTGAGAGCACGTCCGGCGATGGACTCGGAGCCAGTTTCGTGGCGACTGAAATGATTCGGCGTGGAGCCGACCAGAGAATCCTCGAGCTTTCGCGAGAGGCTCTTCCAAGTCCTGTGCGCTTGAAGGCCGCGAACCTAGCGAAGACCCTTAGCCTGAACGACAAATGACAGCCCGACCAAGAGAGAAGGAGAAGACGCCATGCCGGGAACCGGTCCAGCGGTGACGATGCAACCCAATCCTCCCACCGCCGGGGAGGAGCAAACCGTTGCCGCAGCGGGAGCCACGCCTCTCACCGTCCAGGTATACATCGACGGGAATCTTCTCCACAGCTGGGATTGTCCGTCAACGAGCCCATGCTCGGACACGTTCTCGATTCCAGGAGATGCGGCGGGCAAGGAGTTCAAGGTGATCGCGACAGACGGTAATGACAGCTTGACGACCGTGACGAAGGCTATCTCAGCATCCTAGACGGCAATTGGATGGCAGAGCGTATGGAGCGAGAAACTCACTGGTTACATGAAGAACATGCTCGACGAGACGCAGAAGTCCGCGTACGACCACGTCGTCTGCGACTCCGACATGGAGCGTAGCTTCGCCGACCAACTCGAGAAGAACGATGCAGTTTGTGCTTACTCGAAGGGCAATTGGCTGCGCCAGGCCGCCTCCGACGAGCCTTCGCCGGCTCGTCCGGGGCGGCCGCACTATCCGGCTGATCTGGACTTTCGAGTGCTCCGCCGAACACGGGATCGCCTCGAGTCGAGCGCAGCTCGCCGATGCCGCGCTCGACTCGAGGCATTGTGCTGCGGAGCTCGGGGCACGCCGAGCATTCTCAGGGAAGTTATTATTGCAATGACAGTGGTTCTTGGAATCTGGCGAGTGTATGTTGCGGCGTGGTAGCCGCGACTGTCTGGTCGCGTGTAAATAGCACGCTGATTAAATCTGGAGAGTAAGCCATGACTCGGAACGAAAAGCGCGCCATGCTCCTAGGGGCGTCGGCACTGGTGATTCTCGCAGTGTTGGGCGAGACGGCGTTCAATGTGGCTGGACTGCCTAGCTCAAAGCCAGAAGCTAGTGATAGCGACAGGCGTGATCGCTCAATTCCGCGCTACAGCGTAAGTGCAGGTGACTTGGTCTTTGCCGATGATCAAGTTCTGCTCGGTACCTATCGTGCAAAGTCGATTCATGTCCCTCTTGGGTGCACCGTGACGACTGTCGGTCCCGTAGAGCTACTCGCGGACGAGTCCATTGTGATCGACGGTACCCTCCTTGGAGGGAGAGAGCATGAGAACGGTGCCGACCTGCAGCTCGCCAGCACGGGTACCATATATGTGCGCGGTAATGTTGTCGCCGCAGGCGGCCTTGCAGGCTCGGGTGGCCGCGGAGGTGCCATTCAGCTACTGGCGCGTAGACAGGTCATTGTGGATGGCTTAATTCGGGCGGGCGACGGTGCTTTGGGTATGGATGCTGGCGGTGCGGGAGGGGACGGTGGTTCTGTGGTTGCTTGGAGCGAGGTCGGTGTATGGACGTCACGTGGTACTGGAAAGGGACTACTGCAAGGAGGTTCTGGCGGGGAAGGGGGAAGCCCGAGCCCGAGCACAAGTGATTGCACCGGTGGTCGCGGGGGAGACGGTGGGAACGGCGGACACGCGTTCGCGTGGAGTCTCAGTTCCACGCCAGTAACCAGAGTTCTTGAGGTCCAACCCAGCATAGCGGCACTCCCAATCGGCTTCGGCTTCTTTGAATGTTCGTCTGGGGGCCCGGGTGTTAACGGCAATCCTGGAGCAAGTGGAAATGGAAATGACGGAACCAATGGTGCACCCGGCGGCGATTGCCAAGATGGCACCGACGCTCAAGACGGCGTCAACGCATCAGCTGGGAACGGAGGTAGCGGCCAAAATGGCGGTGACGCATCTGGCGACGGTAATTGCGACGGTGGTGACGGCGGAAAGGGTGGCAAGGGAGGAAGTGGTACAGGTGGGGATGGAGGCATTGGAGGTAATGCGGGCGACTGCTGCCCCGGGGGCCCTGCTCACGACGGGGGGGATGGAGGCGATGGGGGAGATGCTACCCGCGGGCATGGGGGTAACGGAGGTGATGGAGGGCAGCCGGTCGGTTCAGGAACGGGTGGGGACGGTGGCAATGGCGGAGATGGCGGTACCGCAAAAGCTGGCGATGGCGGGGATGGTGGAAAGGGCGGCAGGCCGCTAGGAAGTGGCGGAACAAAAGGGACTAAGGGCGCGCTACTTGCTGGTGCTGACTGCGGGAATTCTAATAAGGGGACAGGTGGCGTTGCCGGCTCTGGAGGCGCGAACGGGGCTGATGGTATAGACGGCACGTGCATGAATGGCACCGACGGCGTCGACGGAAATCCTGGAGCGCTCTGCCCTCTCAATTAGCAGGATGGCAAGAACAAGAAAATCCTGGAGGATCCTGGACCCTAGGAGCATCTCTCGGGCTTGCCCGGTGCTACCGTAGGTGGCACCGGGTGTCTTTGACGATGGATCGCGGAAGCTGATAGATCGAAGGCTGTGTTCCATCCAGCCATGGACCTTTCGGAGTCGGACGTAGGGGTTGCAATGACTGACAGAACTGAGTTTACGAGCGGCAGAAACGCGTCCAAGCGCAGTGTCAGATTCCCGCTGCTTCCCGCCGCGATGCTCTTCGCGTGTATAGTGGTCCTGGCTGGTTCCTCGGTTGCTAGCAATGGAAAGCCGGATGGTGGAACTATCGAAGTATCATGGAGCAATACAGCTCTGAGAATTGAGTTCCGGTCGGGCGGAATAGATTTCACCGTAAGAGCATTGTCTGCCAATAATATTCGAATCGATGGAACGTATCAGTATAAGGATGGAAGAGCTCCATATACTATGCAGGGGCCCAACGGGAAATACTGGTCGAAGGTGTTTGATGCTGTTGAGGGCATGCGTCCTGAACTCCTGCGCCAAGAACACGGGCAAGCCTTCTTGGACTTGATGGAAGGTCTCCGCTCCGGAGCTAGCCTTGATCCAGGCACTGACTCTCAGGGTAATGTCATTCGGGGCTGGAAGTTGCGGTTACCGGATCAGGAGTATCAGGAGTTTGCGGAGATCGGAGGTCAGATGAGCGCATACTGGCGCAGACAAGGTGAAATCGGTGAGGCGATTGCCCTGGGGGTGGACTTAGAGTCCAATGACCCGGAAACAAATCCGAGCGGTTTTGATCAAGCTCTGGCTCAGGCACGCTCTTCGCAATCCAAGCAAAGCGGAAATGCCGAGTCCCAGGCAATGGCGGTTGAGTGGGAGTCGCAATTGCCAGAAGATGGGGCATTAACGAGCACGCAGGAGCGTGCGACGTCGGAGTCGCAAACAGCGGCTACGAGCGAGGTGTCCTCAAGAGGGACTAGCGGTGCGGAATCTAACGAGTCGAATCACGTCCTCATCCTGGGTGCGGGAGTGCTCTTGCTGATGGCGGTCCCTTTAGCTGTGGTAATACGACGTAAGATGAGTGGTAAGTGAAGTATTGGAGGTCATATTCTCCTCGATGGACACTCTTCCCCCTTTTAAAGCGCACCCGGCTCTTGCTGCTGTAGGTGAAGGGCGCTACGATGCTGCAAGGATGCCGTGATCGTATCTGCGTTGGGAGGAGTCGAGCGTGCTGCACAAGACTGTCCCACTCTCGAAGCCGAGGAACCGTCCATGGACGCCAAGAAAGCGGAGCAGCTACTTCGCGAGTTCGTCGCCCGCACACCGCCCGAGTGGAGCCTCTTTCTCATAACGTATTGCTCGGAGGGCGGTAACATAGGCAGAACTGCAATTCGTTTGGGTCTGTCGCTTGCAGCGGCCCAGGAGAGGCTAGACGAATTGATGCAAAAGTGTGATCGGGAGTTTCCAACCATTGAGCTGGCAATTACCAGCCTTGAACCGCCCAACGGTCTCCTTGAGAAGATCTCGCGCAATCTAGCAAAAAAGGGCTCTCCTAGATCGTGAGTGGGTGCCGTGCTGTTCGCCAGGACATTCTGGAGCTGAGGTGGCGGAACTTCGTCACCCTTGAGGTACTTTGGGATGTTGGCCTTGTCTGCATTGATGGGCCGCTTACCGGTGAGTCGACTGGGCACACTTGCGTCGAACTCAGGAAGTCTGACTCGTGACCAGGTCAGCCAAGGACGACGTCAGGGCTGGTCGATTGGTTGCCTCCGAGGGTCGTCGGCGGCCCGGATGAGGTCTCAGCGACACGCGTTTCAAGAAGCAGCTCGGTTCTTGGCCAAGCGCTCTTCTCTCGCTCGGGCCTTCCCTGCCGAAAGCTGGTCGGGGATGGCGTCGCCGGTTCCTGAGTCGACCTCGTCGGGCGCTTGGCCCCGACGACGGGAGCCTGGGGTTCCTCAAGCACCGCGGCAAACGAGCTTCGAGACGTATGCTCATTTTGTGTTCGGCGACGGTCCGGTAGACGGCACCAGGAGTCCCGATCTGTCCGGGATGTGCCTGGCGGCTGGTCCCGAAGTCTGCGCCTGTGGCCGGGATGCGACCGTCTGCGTCCGGGCTTTGCATTAACGGGTCCGCTATGCGACACTTGCATCACCTGGCGGTCGGCGGGTTCGATTCCCGCGTCCCACTGCTACCCAGCCTTTACTCACCAGCATCTTACGCCAAATTCCGCCCTGCAACCGAAACCGATACCAACTCGGCTTCTGGCCGAGCGGAAGGAGGCAGGATGGACCCTCTGAGGTCTGATCGTCCTGCTGAGTGCTCACCCGAGTCAAAGGCTGAATGCAGGGCGTGGAGCCGGTTCTCTCCGAGGGGCGAACATGGCGGCGCGATTCGATGGAGGGTCCGGAGCGATTCCAGATGCTATCGCTGGCGGCGTCGGGAGCAAGATTGCTCAGACGGGCGTTGATCCGTCGGGACGCTTCGAGGCACCGCGCTCTGCCGGAGGGGAGATCAGCTCCTCGGCCCGGCGGATCTGACACTCGATCTCGTCTTTGAGCTCGGTCCATTCGCTGGGCATGGGCCGATTGCGAGCCGCCATCGAAGCTCCGATCCCGACCTGGCTGATGCCGGGCTCCTCCTGCTCGATGAGCTCGAGGAGGGCGTTCTGCCGAGTGAGGACACGCAGCAGGCGCTGCGTCTCGGTCATCAGTTCGCGCTGCTGCATCATGATCACACGTCCACCCAGGCACCCAAGCACCCAGACTCAGCGCCGGCCTTCGAGACCGATCAGACGGGAGCGGGCGGGCTGCCAGGCGGGGTTAACTTCGAGGCAGTCGTTGTAGTAGCGGACGGCCGCGGGCGTATTGCCCATCGCTTCTTCGATCAGGCCCAGATGATAAGCCACTCGCCATTCGGCGGCGCCAAGGCGAGCGGCGCGGTCGATGGTCTCGCGGGCGGGCTCGTACTCTTGGAGGAGGTACAGGACGCCAGCGAGGGACTCGTGAAGACCGGCGTGGTCGGGGCGGAACTTGATCTGCTGTTCGAGAAGCTTGCGGGCGTAGGCGATGCTGCCTTCCTCGACCGCGATCTTGGAGCGGAGGATGGCGGCCTCGGGATGCGACGGCTCGATGTCGAAGATGCCATCGAGATGCTGCAGTGCCAGCGACCGATCGGTGTTGCGATACGCGATGAGGGCATTCGCCATCTTCGTTGGGACATGGCGCGGGCAGTAGACCGCTAGGCGGCGGATCTCCCATTCGATCTCGGCGACTCCGTCGCCATCCTGGCGCGCTTCTTCGAGATCCTCGAGCAGAGCCGTGAGCTCACCGTCGGGATCGGCGACCTCGGCGCGATCCCAGGGGTTGGTCGTGCAAGCGACGGAGAGGAGCAGCGTCGCGATCAGGAGGGAGCTCTTGGAGCGCATCAGTACCTCGTTCAGGCGAATGGGGCTTTGGATCAGCGGCATCATTTGCCCCCGCTGATCATGGTGTCGGCCATTTGGAAGAACTGGTGGAAGGCGGGCCCCAGGGTACCGACAAAGATCCCGGGGAGGAAGCAGATGACGAGGGGGAACACCAGCTTGACGGGCAATGACTGGGCGAGGAGCAACGACCGCTCACGGCGCCGGTTGCGCAAGTCGTCGGCCTGCTGACGCAGCACGCTGGCGAGCCCGGTACCGAGCTGCTCGGCCTGGACGAGCGCCGAGACGAACATCGAGACGGTGCTGACCCGGATGCGGTCGGCGAGGCGGCGAAATGCCTGCACGCGCGAGACACCTGCCAAGAGCTCGAGCTGGAACATCCGCAGCTCCATGTTGAGAGGTGTGTTGCGGTTCTGTGAATCGAGCAGCTTGTCGATCGAGGAATCGAACGCCAGACCGGCCTGGCCCAAGGTCGCGAGCAGCTCGAGCGTCATCGGGAGGTCGTTTTCGATGTCCTCGACTCGGCGGCGCCGTCGCCCGCGCACGACGACGATGGGTGCGGTGGCGAGGAGGAGAAACGTGAGCCAAGGCGCGAGGGTGATGACCGGCAGGAACACGTTGCCCAGGCCACCTGGGGTGCCTCGTACACCCGCTTCGACCTGGAGGAGGATGCCGGTCGACGTCAGGGCATAGGCGACGATCAACCCGGCGAGCGTAGCGAAGATCGCCCAGCCGATGAAGATCGGTCCAGCCAACTGGCTTCGATACCCGGCCAATGACAGCCAACGCTGAAGGAACCCGAGCGTGCGAATGTCGGTGCCCGGCAGCGGCGCGACGGTCTCCTCGGGCGACTGGGTCAGGCGCTCGACCGCCCTTTGCCGAGAGGACAGGCGAACGGCCACCTGATAGAAAGTCACCAGGCCCGCCACCCAGAGCATACCGATCCAGAATACGTTCATCGCACCTCGTCAGAACTTGATTTGGCTCATGCGGGTGATCCAGATCATGCCGATCGCCTGGAGGATGATCGCGGCGGCGGCGAGCGTGGACCCGACATCGGAAGACAAGAACCCGGCCACCTGCTCGGGGCGCGACTGGGATACCAGGAGCACGATACCGTAGCTGATTCCCATGATGCCGAAGACCGAGGCCTTGGCCTGGGCGCTCTGCCCGCGGATCCGCGATCCGACCTCGATACGGTCTCGGATGCTCCTCGCCACGGTCGCCAGAGCGGGCGCCAGGCTGCCGCCCACCTCCCAGTGGACCGACATCGTGAACGAGAAGAGCTGGAACGTCTCGAGTGGCACGAGGCTGAGGTCACGCATCGCTTGCTGCGGACGATCACCCAGCCGAATGCGGGCGACGATGCTCTCGATCAACGGACGGAGCGGCATCTGCGTCTCGCGGAGCGCGTTGTCGAACGAGTCGAGCACGCCCGCACCCGCCCGCAAGGAGCCGACGATCAGGTCGATCAAGTCGATGAGCTGCTGCTCGAGCTTGGCGTAGCGCCGAGCGGCGAGCTGAGACTCGATCAAGGTGCTGGCCACGGTCGCGACGATGGCGAAGGCCAAGACGAAAGCCGCGGGCAGATCCGTCGAGAGGCGCAGCAGCAGGTAGAGGAACGCGCCGACGACGTAGGCGGCCCAGGTGTAGCGCCGGTTGATCCGCCGCACCGGCGCCGAGGAGTCGATGACCTGCTCCTCGGTGCCCGGGAGGGGCGGCGGAGCGGTCGATTGTTGCAGGCGACGCAGTGCCTGCTGCCGGCGCGCCTCGGTCCAAACGACCCAGAGGACCGCGCAACCGCCCACGAGGGCGGTCAGGGTGACGAAGAGTTCGAACACGCTTCCCGGGTACCTGGCCGCTTACTTTTGGAACATGTTGATGCGGAGCTCGAGGTCCCGGCTGCGAAGCTCTTGGACCACTCGAGGCACCACACCCGTCGCCTGGTACTCCCCCACGACTCGCCGGATGTTACCTCCCCGGCGCTCGAACTTGAAGATGTCCTGCAAGAGCGGCGTGTTGCCTTCCAGCCCGGCCATCTCCGTCACGGTCTCGATCCGACGCACGCCATCCTCGAAACGCCGCACGTGGACGATGAAATCGACCGCCGAGACGATCTGCTCCCGGATGGCGCGGGACGGCAATTCGAGCCCGGCCATCAAGACCATCGTCTCGAGTCGAGACAAGGCGTCACGCGGCGAGTTCGCGTGAATCGTGCACATGCCACCGTCGTGACCCGTGTTCAGGGCCTGCAACATGTCGAGGGCTTCAGCGGATCGAACCTCACCCACGATGATGCGATCGGGGCGCATACGCAGGCTGTTGACCACCAGCTCGCGGGCGCCGACCTGGCCGCGGCCTTCGATGTTGGCCGGCCGGGTCTCGAGCCGGACGACGTGCTCCTGGTCGAGGATGAGCTCGGCCGTGTCCTCGATGGTAATGATGCGCTCGTCGTTGGGAATGCTCTCGGCGAGAGCTCCGAGCAAGGTGGACTTACCGGCACCGGTTCCACCCGCGATGAGGATGTTCTTGCGCGCCCGGACGATGCAGTCGAAGAACTCGGCCATATCCAGCGAGAGCATCTCACCGCGGATCAGGTCTTCTCGGCGCAGCCTATGGCGACCGAAGCGGCGAATCGACATCGTCGGGCCGTCGATCGAGATCGGCGGGATGGTCGCGTTGACGCGCGAGCCATCGGGTAGGCGCGCGTCGAGCATCGGAGAGGACGTGTCGATGCGGCGTCCGAGCCGGGCCGCGATGCGCTCGATCACTCGAATGACGTGCTGGTCGTCGCGGAAGCGGACCGAGGTGCGCTCGAGGCGACCGAAGCGCTCGATGAACACCTTGTCGGGGCCGTTGACCAAGATGTCGGTCACGGCCGGGTCGACCATCAAGCCGGCCAACGGACCGACACCCAGCGTCTCCTCCTTGAGCTCGTCGGCGAGGCGAGTGCGCTCGGCCTCGTTGAGCGGGAGCTCTTCGGAGGCGAGGATGCGGGTGACGAAATCGTCGACGGCCTTGGCGACGGCGTCGTCGCCCAAAGCCAGGACCTGTCGGTCACCGATCTCCTCGAGCAGGCGCTCCTGGAGCTCGGCCTTGATCGAGAGGTAGTCGGCCTTGCGCGAGCGCAGGGCACCGGCCACCGAGCGGGTGCGGTCACCCACCGCCTTGGCGGCTTTCTCGAGCCGCTTCTGCGAGAAGCGCGCAGCGGTCTCGTTGCTCTTCGAGCGGGAGAACCCGCTCCGGATCCTCTGCCGAAGGTCCTTCTCTTCGCGCTCGCTCATGCAGCGGCTCCGTCGTCACCGAAGTCGTCGTCGAAATCGGCGAGCGGGTCATCGTGGGCCGAGAGCGACTTGCGGCGCTTCGAAGTCTCGGGCTCGGGGGCCGGCGGCGGCGCATTGGTGCCGGCGGCTGACGGCGTGACACCGCGATAGCCTTCGATCTCGTCGACGAGCCTGGCCATCGCCTTGCCGAAGCCGAAGTAACGTCCGGCGCCGAGGATGTAGGGCTGTCCGGCGTTCTGGGCCTCGAGGATCTTCTTCTGGTACGGGAAGACGTGGTCGAGCTGCAGGCTCAGGCGCTCGTTGACGTCCGACGGCCGGAGGTTTCCCGTGAAGCTCGGGTAGTTCTGGTTCAGGACGAGGCGCAGCCTCTCGCGCGGCAAGCCCAGTCCCTCGAGCACCTGGCGGAAGCGGTACCCGCCGACGACCGATGGCACCGTCCCCGCGAGGACCTGGAAGATGATGTCGGTGACGTCGAGGATGCTCATGACCACGCCGTCGAGCAGCGCGAAGGTATCGACCACGACGAAGTCGTAGGAGCGCCTTGCGAGCTGGAGGATGCGCGACATCGTCTCGTCCTCGATCTCCGAGGCCTCGACCGCGTCGGTCGGTGCGGCGAGGAGGTGGAGCCCCGAGGAGTGGACGGCGGCGAGCTGCCGGATCAGGGTCTCGTCGAGTCGATCGTGCTCCCGGGCCACGTCGACGATGGACGTGGTCGGGTTGAGGTTGAGCATGAAGTTGCACACGCCGAGCTGGATCGAGGCATCGATCAAGAGCACCCGATTCGGATGCCGCCTCGCCAGGGCAGCCGCCGTGTTCGTCGAGAGGGTCGACTTACCGACGCCGCCCTTGTTGCTGACGAAGGAGACGATGGTGCCGACCTGACGGTTGCGGGCTTCGGGCTGGCGTGAGAGGCGCTCGAGGAGCTGGCTGAGCTCGGCGCTCGAGAGCGGGCGACGAAGGAAGTCGCGCACGTTGGCGCGCATGGCCTCGATGAGCACGCTCTCGGAGTCGTCGGTCGAGCGCATGGCCTCGCGGCTGTAGAGCACGACGACCGTGGACTCGGGCGAGCTGACGCTGACCTCTTCGGCGAAGGTCTTGAGGCGAGCGATGTCGCCCTCGAGCTCGACGCAGATGAGATCCGGCCGGCGGCTACGCGAGGCCTCGATACCGTGACGATAATCGGGGACGTAGTGCGTCACGGCACGGGTGTTCTTGACCCCGCCGAGGGCTGCTTCGAACTCGCTCTTGAGGCGAGTGTCGGAGCCGACGATCAGGATGTGGGTCGTTCTCTGCACGGGTTCGGCTTTCGTCTGGAGAAGCGGGAGGGGGCGAGGGCGGCTTCTTCGGAGTGCACTACTTGGGCCGAGAAGTGGACTTCTTCTTGCGCGGCACGACCTCGGTCTTGGTCTTACCTCCCTCGATCGTGTCGATGATCTTGTAATCCAGCTCGACCGGGTCCTTGCCTTCGCTGTCCTCGCCCGAGGGCGTGCCCCACATCTGATCGAGGAGGCTGTTGCCCTTCGAGTCGTTCCTCGGCGTCGTGTCGGGAAGCTCGATCTCGGGGCTGTCGGCGTTACCCGACAAAGCGCTACACGTGATCTCGGCCTTGAGTGCCAGCGCCTCGGCGAGCTTGACGGATTCCTGAGGATCGAGGGCGATCACCATCTCCTGCACCGGCGAGTTGCGGGTCACCTTGCCGCTGGTGAGGGTGTTGACGGTCTTGGTCGAGTTGCGGGTCTGGACGGCGGTGACGACGTAGCCATCGCGGACGATGATCTCGACGCGTGCCTTGTTGCTGGCGTTATTGCTGCGATCTTGGACCTCGGCCAGCAGCTTTTGGGCGCCCTGGAGTGGCAGTTGGGAGAAGGGCGTCTCTCGCTCATCCTCCAAGGGATAAGTGGCGATCAGGAAGAAGCGGTCTTGCGGATTGAGACCGTGCAAGCCGTGGATCTTGTCGGCGGAGACGCGGTGGGAGACCTTTCCGGGGGGGATACCGGCCGTGATGCCGGGTCGCGTTCCCTTGGGCAGGAAGTCCGACTCGAAGAAGACGTAGCCAGGCTCCTTGTCCTTGCGAAGGACGCGGTTGAGGATGTCGCTGGCGTTCTTGACGATGCCGCCTCCGACGGGCGCGGTGAGGTAGACGAACTTGATCGTCTGCCTTTGGAGATCCCAGAGGTCGTCCTTGCTCACTTTCTCATAAGCAGGAATGAAGCGAGCGGCGACGGGCACCGGCACCTTGCCCTCGAGCAAGTTCTCTTTTGGCTTTTCCTTACCGACGAGCTTGTCGAGTGCCGGGAGTTCGATCTTCTCGGCGGCCCAGAGGATGCCCACCACTCCGATGGCCACCATCACGAGCAGGCCGAGGATGAGGGCGATGTTGAGCACCGAGCCACTTTGTGCGGTCGTTCTGGCTGTCATGGTCAGGGATCCTCTTCGCTGCGACAGGGGAGCCTCGGTCACCCGGTGAGCGGCGCTTCCGACTCACGGGAGACGACAGAGGACCCGCCGAGGGCGTCCGAGTTGTTCAAGTTGAGAAGGCTGTCTTGGTGTCACTCACGGCTCGAGCGACTCAGGCCGCGGGAACCGATCCGGAGCCATTCACCAAGATGAAGATCAGGAGTCCGATCGCAATGGCCGGAACGTAAGCGACCTCTTTCTGACCTCGCAGAATCGCGACGATCGAGAGTACGCCACCCGCCAGTGCCACGTACAGCAGCATGCCGAGCAAGGGATCCGGTCCCAGGCAAGCTCCCAGGGCCATGATCAGCTTGACATCGGCTCCCCCCAGACCACCCAAAAAGAATAACACAGCCGCCAGGCCGAATCCGAGCGCGGCTCCGAGAAGCAACTGGAGGAGATCCACGCCGCTCCAACCAAGGAGACAGGCGAGGATGGCCCAAGCCAGGAGCAGGACGGAGAGCGTGTCGGGGATCTGCCGGTCGTTCCACAGGTCGAAGCCGGTGGCGATGGCGATGAGGATGAAGGGGATCCAGAGCACGGCGGAGGGCCGTCGAGAGGGAGGGGGAAGGCGGGAAGAGAGTCGTAGCCCGGGCTCTCCGCCAGGAAGCGCCCGGGCTCGAGGGCTGGGAGACAACGCCGGTCTTCACCGGGCCGTCCCCCCTGAGGCCCCGTCAGTTGTTGTCGGTGTCGGTGACGAGATCCTCGACCGTCACGCCGAGGTTTCCACCAAGACGCTCGGTGCCCGAATTGCTGAAGATGCCATTCGGACCATCGATGTCGACGCTGATCGGGTCGCCACTCTCGCCGCTCGTCGTTTCGATGAGCGTACCACTCTGGATCGGACCGTTGTCATCGGCATGGGCGCCCGGAAGGACGGCCGCGGTGGCGGCGATCATGTCGTTGGTCTTGTTACCGAAGACCGCAACGGCGGCGACCGTCACGAGGGCGACGCCCGCGATCAGGAGACCATACTCGACCAGGGCAGCGCCCTTCTTGTTGCGAAGCAGCTTGATCAGAGACTTCACGGCGTTCTCTCCTAAGCAAGACTCTTGTAGCTAGGTCGACATTCCCGACCCACATCGGGTCAGGGCTCTGCTCGTCGAACCGAGCGAAGGAACCGCCCGGTTCACTCCGAGACAAACGTGTCTTGATTCCCCCTCCTCCGCCAGGTGGCAGAGGTCACCCAACCGCGCTGAACAGCACTGCTGGCTGCACGGGTCCGAAGAGAACCCGGGAAGAGTCGAGATGTCGGGTGAAGAGGCTTTCGTATGCCGGCGCCGAAGCACCGTGCCTTCGTTCCCCACTTCAGACTCTCAGCAGCGTGCAGATTGTTCCCAAGTCGGGGAGATTTCTGACTGTTTTCTCAGAAACGGCTTCAGTTCCAGGTCTGCGAGTATACCAAGAGGCCCCGTGATGGGAACCCCTCGCCCCAGAAGGATTTTCCGGTGGTCTCCAGTCCCTGTATCCCCCGGCTTCAGCCAGGTCGGGGCACCGTCGTGTATCCCCCGGCTTCAGCCGGGTCGGGGCACCGGCTTCAGCCGGTCTCAGGATGCGGGCTGGAAGCCCGCGCTCCATGTGCAATCGGGGCACCGTCGTGTCTCCCCCGGCTTCAGCCGGTCTCAGGATGAGGATGCGGGCTGGAAGCCCGCGCTCCATGTGCCCCCTGCTCCGTCTGCCGCGCTTACTTGCGCTTGATCTTGTGGAGCGTGTGCTTGCGAAGGCGAGGGCTGTACTTCTTCAAGCCCTCCTTCAGCCTCTCGGGCAAGCCACCCTTCATGTTGACGGAGATCCGGTAGTTCAGGTCCTTCGTCTCGCTGCACTGCAGCCAGACGTACTCGCGACCACCCTTGCTCTTCGCCATCGCTCCGCTCCAAACCGGCAACAAACCTTGCGCCGGATATCGTTCCGGCCGGAAAAGCCCAAGAGATTACCCAGCCAGGCATCGGCTGTCAATCGGCCTGGACCCTCACCTTGAAATCCGTGAGCGCCGAAACGTAGAATCCGCGCTCCTTTTCTTCGGGCCGACCGGGGAGAGCGTCCGTCCGTTCCGCCCCACTGGCCTGCCTAGCCCGCTACTGCCCTCACCGAGGACGACCGAGCCATGCCTTACGATCCGGCGGCCATCGAGCCGCGCTGGCAAGCCTTTTGGGAAGCGAACCACACCTTCCGCTCCGACATCGATGCCAGCAAGCCCAAGTTCTACGCGCTCGACATGTTCCCCTACCCCTCGGGTGCAGGGCTCCACGTCGGTCACCCCGAAGGCTACACGGCCACCGACATCGTCTCCCGCTACAAGCGCATGCGCGGCTTCAATGTCCTCCACCCCATGGGCTGGGACGTCTTCGGCCTCCCCGCCGAGCGCGCCGCCGTCCGCGAGGGCCAGCACCCCGCCGACATCACCCAGCGCAACACCGACAACTTCCGCCGGCAGATCAAGCGCCTGGGCTTCTCCTACGACTGGGACCGCGAGATCAACACCTCGGCCCCCGACTACTATCGGTGGACCCAGTGGATCTTCCTCCGCCTCCACGAGATGGGGCTCGCCTACCAGGCCGAGGTCCCCGTCAACTGGTGCCCCGCCTTGGGTACCGTCTTGGCCAACGAAGAGGTCTCGCCCGAAGGCACCTACAAGGAGACGGGCGATCCGGTCGAGAAGCGGCTGATGAAGCAGTGGATGCTGAAGATCACCCAGTACGCCCAGCGGCTGCTCGACGACTTGGAGGACGTCGACTGGCCAGAGCCCGTCAAGAAGATGCAGCGCGACTGGATCGGCCGCTCCGAGGGCGCCGAGATCCGCTTCGCCATCGAAGGACAAGACGGCGAGTTCACGGTGTTCACCACGCGTCCGGACACCCTGTTCGGCGCGACGTACTGCGTCCTGGCGCCCGAGCATCCCTTGGTGTCGCAGATCACGACGAAGGACCAGAAGGAGACGGTCGACGCCTACGTCCACCAAGCCTCCATGCGCAGCGAGCGCGATCGCCGCGCCGGCGAGGCGAAGGAGAAGACCGGCGCTTTCACCGGGGCGTATGCCGTCAATCCGGTCAATGGCGAGAAGATGCCGATCTGGATCGCCGACTACGTGCTCGCGAGCTACGGGACGGGCGCGATCATGGCGGTGCCTGGCCACGACGAGCGCGACTTCGAGTTCGCGAAAGCGTTCGATCTGCCGATCCGCATGGTCGTCCAGGCGAAGGACGGCAGCCTGAAAGAGCCCTTGGAAGCGGCATACTGCGAGCCGGGGATTGCAGTCAACTCGAGTGAGTACGACGGGCTGACGACCGAGGAGTTCAAGCAGCGCATCATCCGAGACCTGGAGGCGAAGGGTGTCGCCGAGGCGCGCATCCAGTATGCCCTGCGCGATTGGCTGTTCTCGAGGCAGCGCTACTGGGGAGAGCCGTTCCCCCTGGTGACCCTGGAGGACGGGACCGTCGTGCCGCTGCCCGATGACGCCTTGCCGGTCGAGCTGCCGCACGTCGACGCGTTCAAGCCGACCGAGGACGGCCGTCCACCGCTGGCTCGCGCCGAGGAATGGCTGCACACGACGGCGCCCGGCAGCGGAGCACCCGCGATCCGCGAGACCAACACGATGCCGCAGTGGGCGGGCTCGTGCTGGTACTACCTGCGCTTCTGCGATCCGAAGAACGAGGCGTTGCCATTCAGCCAGGAGGCCGAGCAGTACTGGATGCCCGTCGACCTCTACATCGGCGGCACCGAGCACGCGGTATTGCACCTGTTGTATGCGCGCTTCTGGCACAAGGTGCTCTACGACCTGAAGCTGGTCCACACCAAAGAGCCGTTCCAGAAGCTCTACAACCAAGGCATGATCCTGGCCTACTCGTACCGCGATCGGAATCGTAAGCCCTACCATCAGGACGATGTCGAGGAGAAGAACGGCCAGTTCGTCACCAAGACCGGTACGCCCGTCACCCAGCAGATCGAAAAGATGTCGAAGTCGGTGCTCAACGTCGTCAACCCCGACGACGTGATCGACGAGTACGGCGCCGACTCGATGCGCCTCTACGAGATGTTCTTGGGTCCCTTGGACGCGACCAAGCCGTGGCAGACCTCGGGCATCGAGGGCGTGCACCGCTTCCTGCATCGCTCCTGGCGCCTGTTCTTCGACGAAGGCGAGGAAGGTCAGGAAGATCCGATCTCAGCGGCCGTCCAGGACGTCGCTCCCGACGCCGAGACGCGTAAGCTGCTCCACAAGACGATCGCCGCCGTCACCGATGACGTCGACAACCTCGCCTTCAACACCGCCATCTCGTGCATGATGGAGTTCGTCAACGCGATGACCGGCACCGATGTGAGGCCGAAGAGCGTTTTGGAGGACTTCCTCAAGCTGCTCTCACCCTTCGCGCCGCACTTCGCCGAGGAGGTCTGGCACCGTCTGGGTCATACGGACACGATGTCCTACGTCGCCTGGCCGAGCTTCGACCCCGAGCTCCTGGTCGAGAACACGATCACGCTGCCGATCTCGGTGCAGGGCAAGGTCCGCGCCCGCATCGAGATCCACAAGGACGCCGCCGAAGACGAGATCAAGACCCTCGCCCTGGCCGAGCCCGCCATCGTCAAGCACCTGGACGGCAAGGAGCCACGGCGAGTGATCTACGTCCCGGGCCGCATGGTCAACATCGTCCCGTGATCCGAAACATTACGCCAAACCAGAGCCCGCGCGACCGAAACGGGAAGCGGCTGCTGAGCTGGAAGCCGCTTCCTCGACGCCGCTGACGATCGAGCTGAAGAACGCCGAGCAAGGGGCCATTCGGAGTGCGCCATCTCGCCGCAACAATGTCCCCCGGCCCAAGCTCGCTCGTGACAGGTCTCGCCGACAGACCGGTCCTTGGCTCGCTTCGGCTTGGGCACTCCAATGTTCCGATCACGTTTCACCCCCCGGCCCAAGCTCGCTCGTGAATGCCCTCACCGAGAGACCCGGCCTCTGGTTCGCTCCGGCTTGGGCACTCCATTGAACTGTGCCGGCTCAATCCTGGTCGTCGGCTTCCTCGAGCTCTTCGCGAAGGCGAGGGCGGTCGCCGGCGAGGCGGCGAGCGGCGGCGGGGTCGCGGACGGCGGCCATGAGCTCGTCGACGTCGGGCCAGGCCCACATCGCGGCGTCCGGATTCGGCTCCCGAACGATCGACGGGTAGACCACCAGCACGAGATCCTGCTCGTCGTCGGACTGATCGATGCTCTTGAACAGCCAACCCAGCAGCGGGATGTCACGCAAGACCGGAGGCCCTGATTCACTGTCCGAAGTACTACGACTAGTAAGGCCGGCGATGATCATCGCGTCGCCGTCCCGGAGCCGCATAGTCGTGGCAAGAACTCGACGAGAGAAGGCAACTGACTCGGTATTGTCTCCACTGGCTGCGCGGATTTGGCTTGTGAGTACGAGATCGGGCGCGCTGATGTCGGGGAAGAGGTCGAGTGTGACAAAGTCATCATCGCCCACTAGGGGCCTCACGGCGAGAGTCACTCCAAACTCTTTGAAAGCAACCGAATTGAGTATCCCCTCGGGACTCTGTCCTCCAGAAGGAGTCAACTGGCTCTGTGAGATCGGAACCGATCCGCCTGCCGAAAAAGCCGCCACCTCTCCCGACAGCACCGTCAACGACGGCTGCGAGATCGAGTGCGCGATCCCTTGCGTCTCGAGCAGCGTGAACGCCGCATCGATTGCAAAGTGCTCGCCGCCGACCTGGACCTCCTCCCGGAGCGTTCCGCCGAGGAAAGACAGGATGTTCTGCACGTCTTCGTTCCGCGAAGCCGTCACGCGCGCGGCCTGGTCGCCCTGGAAGTTCACCGCGCCCGGCGCGGGCAGCAACGAGCCTTGATCGAAGTCCGACCCGATGATGCCGACCTGCGCGTTGTACGTCAAAAGCTGGCTGCGGTTGACCTCGTACAGCTTGATCTGGACGCGGACCTGCGGGATGTCCTCGACTTTGATGAACGACAGGATCCGACCGTCGGCGACCTCGAGGACCTTGCCGCGGGCGATGTTCTTGTCCAGATCGCTCTGACCGACGGCGCGGGCACCGCTTTGACCGCCGCCCGCACTGCCCCCGCCTCCCTGTGCGTTTGACTGCGTGATGCCCGAGAGTGCGGTCGACGATTGGGTAGAGCCCTGTCCCATCAGGGCGCCCGACTCGTCGGCGAGGACGCGAATGTCGCGGCTGGAGACCTGCTGCCCGAGGAAAAGGCGAGACACCACCGAGAGCACCCGGATCAGCTCGACCTGGTTCTCGACCGACCCCTCGAGAATCAAGATGTCCTCATTGTCGTCCGGCAAATTCCCTCGGACGACTCGCCGGATCGTGACGTTCTCGCCACCGATCGTTTTGATGGCGTCACTGATGCGATCCTCGATCAAGGACGGGAGCTCGAGAATCGTGATGAGGTTGATCACGTTCGCGCCGGTGCTGTCCTGAGCGACCCGCCGGGCCTCTTGCGGTTGGCCGGGCTCGGTCGTCGCCTCGCCTTCGACCTCCCCTTCGACCTCGGCTCCCGTCGGACCGACGATCGTTTGACCTCCCTGCCTCCGGGTGGTGCGCCGCCGACTCGAGACATAGCGGGCAGCCACTTCCTCGGCGGCTTGCCGGATCCCGAGGTTGTCGACCGACCCTTCGAGGATCACCGCCTCACGATCGGGCGCCATCGAGACCGTGATGCTCGGGTCGATTCGGCTCAGCGCGTCCTGAAGAGGCTTCAGGTCGATGACCACCTGCACGAGGAACTCTTGAGCCGTTCCATCCTCGAAGTAGACGATGACGTTCGTCTGTCCGATCTCCAGCCCCCTCGCCAGGTACTCCCGGCTGTCGATCAAGCTCAGCTCGACGATCTCGGGGTCGCCCACCGCACCGCGTCGGAGATCTTGATCGAATACCAGCCGATGGTTCGTCGACTTGCGGATCTGGATCCGCTCGGGCTCGTCCTGAGCCTGGGCCCAAGCCGGAATCGCGGTGAACAGGGAGGAGAAGAGGACGCAAGTCGCCAGGAGACGGCGGGGTGAGATCGGCGAAGTGCCGCGCATGGAGGTTCCTCGCGGGAGGGGGTGGGACGGGATCGGGAGGTCGACCGGCGCCAGACCGGTTCTCGGAATCCGGGAAGAGTATACCAACCAAGTCAAGCCCTGGTCGGAGACTTCCGTGTCTCTTCGTATCCCGCGGCTTCAGCCGGTTTGGCTCTTCGGCTTCAGCCGGATACTCCCCACCTCGGTCAGGTCGCGGGCTCGATGCTCGCGGACATGCCCTTCGAGCGGATCTGGTCGCGCTTGAGCTCGGCGTGCTCGAGTGTCGTCGTGCACACGATCGAGACGCCAACGTAATGGACCTCGTGCGTGTGCTTGTAGGCCTTCTCGTAGCTCATCCCGAAGAGAGCCCGGAGCATGCCGATGACGAACGCCCAGGTGTGTTGATCGTCATCATGCAAGATCACGTGGTACGGCGGCTGACGCCGAACCTTCTTCTCGAGGCGCTCCTCGGGGACGACAGAGGTGCGCCCTCGACGTCTCTTGGTTTCGACCTCTTGGATCGTTTCCATTTCGCTGCAGACTCCACGACCGCCCGGCCATCCGGGCAAGGCCACCCCCCACACCCGACGACCTCGATCGAATGCGCGGCCTGACTCAACCACTCTAACGGAATGTCGGTGCGTTGCTACAGGCAGAGGTGTTCGCGTGCTCGAGTGTTCACGTGGTCGTTCGGAGCGCCGGCTTCAGCCGGTCTCGGTGTCCTCTCTCCAGGCGTTTCGTGAGCGCCGGCCAAGCTCAGTCGGTCTCCGTGCCTCTGTCGGGATTGGGTGAGCGCCACGTGGTCAATTGATCACCACAGCACCACGATCACGTCTCATCGACCCCCGGCGGCTTGGGGTGGAAGTAGGTCGTCTTCGGCGGCTGCAGCTTGCCGTGGAGCGCTTGCTCGAAGATCTCGATGGCGGGCAGGGATGGCAGACACAGCACCAGGTCCGTCGTCGTCCGCGTCAGACCGGCCAGGGCACGCTCGGTCCCGTAGACGATCGAGGCCGAGTAGTCCTCGGTCCGGGACAGGTTCTGCCTTCTTGCGGCCGTCTCGAGATCGAGCAAAGTCGCAATCCGCGCCAGGGGTGCCGTCGCGTCTTGCTCGTCTCGGGGAACGAACCCGCGCAGCTCCTGATCGCCGGAGCGGGCCAACAGGATGCCGCGCCGCGGGGCGAGCTCGGCGAGGCGGTCAGCGACGGCTTCGGGACTGGAGAGGGGGGCGCGGACGGGAACCGGCCCGTAGGCTAGGCGGAGCTTCGACTCGACGGCTCGCTCGATGGCCGCCTGCTCCGCCTTGCGAAACGACAGCATGAGATGCCCGGGCAGCAAGACCGGCGGCGCGTCACTGAGGTTCGCCAGGCAGACCGGCATCGCGGGCGACTCGCCGGAATGTTGCCGCAAGTGCCGGAGCACCTGAAAGCGATGATGGCCGTCGGCGATCATTCCGCCATGATTCAGGAGTCGACTGCGCGCCTCCTCGAGCAGCTCCCGCCCATCGCACAGGAACAGCCGCTCCTCACCATCTCGCCGACGCTCGTCCCAAACGGGCTCCCCGGCCTCGCAATCGCGCAACGACTCCCAGAGATCTAGCCGGGGATCACGGATCAAGAGGAGCAAGGGCGGCGTACCGCCGCCGCTCACCATCGATTGAACGCGCTCGAGATGCCCCAAGTGTGTCTCTTCGTGCGGATGGAGGGCCCGCACGAGGTCGTCGTCGAGGCGCATCGTTCCAGCCAAGGCACGCATGCACCGCGACCTCCCCGCATCATCGCGGAAATCGCGGACGAGCGCACCGCTCGCCGACGCACGGGCGACCGACGCCAAGACGTTCTCGAACTGGGCCATGAAGAGGTTCTGCCTTCCGATTCGTCCAACGGACGGCGCCGCCGGAGCGCTGCATCCTATGGATGCGGCGATTCCGCGGCAAGATCGGGTGCTTGGGTGCCACGGACCCGTCAAAGTCGTGTGGACGTTCGCGGAAGGGCTTGGCGCCTCGGTGACGGGGGCTCACTTGAGGCCAGGGCCAGCTTCGTCGGGCAAGCTGGATCGCGGGAAAGCCGCTTGGGAGCGGT
>JAVJTD010000483.1:0-8084 GCA_040219065.1 Planctomycetota bacterium | reverse complement strand
TTCGGACCGCCGGCTTCAGCCGGTCTCCGTGTCCTCTCTCCAAGCGTCTCGGAGAAGACCCGAGCTTCACATCTGGAACTCCGTGGTCACGCTCGACCCCGGCCCAAGCTCGCTCGTGCAAGCTCTCATCGAGAGACTCGGTCTTTTGCTCGCACGGCTTGGGCACTCCATTGCGCCGAGCAGGTTTCACCACTGTATGCTCCGCTGGTCCGCCGGCGGGTGGGTGTGTCGACCGGGGGCGACGGTCGAAGACCGCCGCCGCCCTTTCAGGGCGGGGAGGGTCCTGTGTGTCTGCGTGCCCGAAACCCAGGCCTTCGGCCTGGGCTACACGCTGCCGGCCCTTCGGGCCTGGTCTCCCAGGCCATCGGCCTGGGCTACACGCTGCCGGCCCTTCGGGCCTGTAGATTCGAGGTACGTCCGTCCCTCAGTATTCCACCGGCGTCTTCAGGGTGCACCAGGGCTCTTGGGTGCAGCAGTCGATGAGCATGGGACCGTCGCAGGTCGCTGGCGACAAGATGGCGAGGAACTTCACGGGCTCTTCGAAGACGTTGTAGGAGCCGTGGACCTCGTTGAGCGGAATGTGCGCGAGCTCGCCGGGGCCGAGGACCTTCTTCTCCTGGCCGACCCACTGCTCCACTCGGCCTTCGAGGACGTAGAGGACCTCTTCCATCTCGGGGTGGCGGTGGAACTGGTGTGCCTTGCCGGCGGGCATGTGGACGCGGACGACGAGGAGCTTCTTTGCGTCGGTGAGGCCAGGGCGGCACAGCCAGTCGTGGGGGCCCCAGGGCAGCTCCTCGACTTGGACGTCACCGCCTTGGACGAAGCGTCGCCATTGCTCTTGGGCGGTCACCGCTCAGCCTCCGAACTTCATTTGAGTGAACTCGCGGACGCGGCCGGTGATGGCCGGCTCGACGGGCAAACGCTCCATGCTGCTCGCGCCGTAGAATCCGACGATGCCGTCTGTGTGATCGAGGATGTACTGCGCGTCCTCGGGCTCGGCGATCGGGCCGCCGTGGCACAGGACCAAGATGTCCTTGCTGACCTTCTTGGCGGCATCGTGCATCGCTTGAACTCGCCTGGCAGAGTCCTCGAGCGTGACGGCGGTCTCAGCGCCGATCATGCCCTTCGTCGTCAGGCCCATGTGCGGGATCAAGATGTCGGCGCCCGCCTCGGCCATGTCCGCAGCCTGCTCGGGGTCGAAGACGTAGGGCGTGGTGAGGATGTCACGCTCCCGGGCCAGGCGCACGAGGTCGACCTCGAGTCCGTAGCCCATGCCGGTCTCTTCCAGGTTGGCGCGAAACGTCCCGTCGATGAGGCCGACGGTCGGGAAGTTCTGGATGCCCGAGAAGCCGGCGCGATCGATCTCCTCGAGGAAGAGATCCATCCGGCGGAAGGGGTCCGTGCCACACACGCCCGCCAAGACCGGAGTCTCCTTGACGACCGGGATCACTTCGCGGGCCATGTCCATCACGATGGCGTTCGCATCGCCGTAGGGCAGGAGACCGGCCAGTGAGCCGCGGCCCCCCATGCGGAAGCGGCCGGAGTTGTAGATGACCAAGAGGTCGATGCCGCCGGCCTCGGCGAGCTTGGCGCTGATACCCGTGCCGGCGCCGCCGCCGATGATCGGGCGGCCCGAGGCGACCTTGGCGCGAAGCTTCCCCAGGATGTCCTTGCGCTTGAACAGTGCCATTCCCTCTTTGCCTCCTCAGCTCTTGGCGTGTGTCATCATCATCTCGATCAATCGCCGGGCCGCGGCCTCAGCGAACGCGTCGTCATTGATGTGCTCGTCTCGCAGCTCGATCAGCACCGAGCCGGCAGCTCGCTTCAAAGCTTCAAAGAGCGCTTCGCGCGCGACCGGGTCATCGAAGGGCTGACCCTGGCGATCGATCCCCGACACACCACGCCGCGGCAGCAGGATCAAAGCGGGACCCCGGCACTGAGCCACCTTGCGCCCGATGTCTTCGCCAATCGCTCGGCACTCGTCCTCGGTCGTTCGCATGAGCGTCACGTTCTCGTTGTGACGGTAGAGGTTTCGCTCGCGGAACGACTCCGGCACGCTGCTCATGCCGTGGAAGTTGACCATGTCGGTCGCGCCGACGGAGACCACTTGCGGGATACCGACCTCGGCCGCGGCCGTCAGGCGCTCTGGGCCGGCGCTCAGGACACCGCCGACGAGCTCGTCGGCGAGCTCGGTGGTGGTGATGTCGAGCACGCCCGCGATCAGACCGTCGCGAATCAAGGTCTCCATCGCCTGGCCACCGGTCCCGGTCGCATGGAACACCAAGACCTCGTAGCCGGCGTCCTCGAGAACCGCGCGCGCCCGCTCGACGCAAGGCGTCGTCACGCCGAACATGGTCGCCCCGATGAGCGGCCGATCGCCTGTCTCTTCAGCGCTCGTTCCGTGCCGCACCAGGCCGATCATCGCGGCGGCCGCTTCGCCGAGGACCGTTCGGCTGATGCGGTTCAGGCCGGAGATGTCGACGATCGGATTGACCATCACGATGTCCTTGTCACGGACGAAGGGGCGAGTGTTGCCCGAGGCGAAGGTGCTGACCATGACCTTGGGCACGCCGATCGGCAGGGCGCGCATGGCGGCAGTCCCGATGGTGGTGCCCGCCGAGCCGCCGACCGACAGCACGCCCGCGACCTCGCCTTTGGCATGCGCTTCCAAGACCAACTTCGCCACGCCATCCGCCGCCTTCGTGACGGCCTCGCCGCGATCTCCGCGCTGCTTCACCTCGGCGGCCGTCGTCCCGGCGGCCTCGAAGACTCGCTCGCGCGGGATGTCGGATTCGGCCTGGGCCTCGCCGAGGCAGCCGACATCGACGACGAGCGTCTCCACGCCGGCCGCCTCGAGCCGCTTCTGCACGAAGTCGATCTCCTGCCCCTTGGTGTCGAGGGTCGCGATGCACCAAACCTTCATCGCTTCATTCTCCGTGCGACGACATCAGGAACGTGATCAGGTCCCTGAGCTGCTCCTCGCTCAGACGGTCGAAGCCTTCAGGCATGATCGAGAGCGGTGAGACGTTCAAGGACGAGATCTCGGAGCGCTGGAGCTCGTGGCGCACGGCGTTGCTGTCGAGCAGCGCGATCGTCGTCCGCGTCTCGGTCTCGAGGCGGCCGGTGATGAAGAGACCGTCTTTCGTCTCGACGATCCAGGCGCGGTAGTTGCCCTCCACCGACTGGTTCGGGTTCAGGATCGCCGTGAGGATCTCGGCGCGCGGCCGAGCGGCCAGGCCGTTGAGCTCGGGACCGACCGTGCCACCTTCTTCGCCGACCTTGTGGCAAGCGAGGCAGTTCTCCTGGTACACGGTGTGGCCCGCTTTGGCGTCGCCTTTGGCCGTCTCTAGCCTGGCGATGAGCTCCTCGACCCTCTTCGGATCGACGCTCGAGACACCGCCCGAGCCTTCGAGCACCTGGGCGGCGCGCTCGCGGATCTCGGGCGCGGCGAAGCGGGTGAGGAGCTGACGTTGCTCGGCGCTGATCTCGGCCGCGGCGATGGCGCGCTCCTCGATGCCCGAGAGGAGCGCCTCGGTCCAGCTCTTCCGCTTGGTGAGGAGGTCGATCGCCTGGCCGCGCGCACGCACCGGGAGACGCTCCCAACGCTCGACCAACATTCCGCCGAGCTCGGGCCGCGTGCTGCCGGTCAGCATCTCGAGCCAGGGCTCGAAGAGATCCCGGGTCACCGCCGGTGTGATCTCGTCGAGCAGCGCTTCGACGATCTCACCGGAGTCCTCGAGCTGCAGCAGGCGCGTGGCGGACTCGATGCGGTCCGAGGCGGGGCGGGCGCGATCCGTCGCCGCGCTGAGCAGGTTGCGTCGAGTGGCCACAAGGCTCTCCGCGAACTGCTCTCTCACGCCCCAATTGCCGAGGAGGGCCAAGAGCGTGCCTCGCGCATTGGTGTCTAGCCGGGCGAGCAGCTCCTCGACGACGGCGCGATCGTCGCCTTCGATCGACGGCGCCTGATCCTCGGGCCAGCCGCTGCGGAGCCCACTGAGGAGAGCCGTCGCCCGCGCGGACGACGCACCGCGCAGACCCTTCAAGAGTGCGCCCACGGACTCGGCCGGCGCCCTTTGCGCGTAATGCTGCGTGACGATGCGCATCACCTCGTCGGTCATCCCCGAGCCGGTCGTGCTGCCCAGCCAGACGAGCTCGACGTCATCGTAGAACGCCGTGCCGCGCGCGTAGCCCCAGCCACCGAAGAGGCAGTTGATCGTCAGGCGCCGGTTGCCGGCCGAGTTGAAGATCACCTCGACGGGTGTCCAGTCCGAGGTGCCCGTCACCGGCGCGGTGGCGACGCGCGTACCGCCGCCCTGCAGCTCGTGCACGTTCAAGAGAGCGCCCATCGAGTTGCCTTCACTCAGCGCCTCGGTCCGGATCCTCGCCGACAACCGATACGTCGAGAACGGCTCGACGGCGACGCTCTGACTGAACGACGCATCAGCGCCGCGGTCGGCCGTGATCCGGATCGACGCCTTGCCAGTCACACCCCCTTCTGCGAGCGAGCCTTGTGCGCGACCGCCGTATTGGTTGAAGGTCCAACCCGACGGCGCTTCGTTCTCCGACTCCTCGAAGGAGGGATTCGCGAGCAGATTCGGCTGTGGCTTCGGCTCGCCGCTCGCTCCGCCGCCGCTGCTGTCTTCGAGCACCGCGGCCAAGAAGCCGGCGTCGTGACGAGCAGCCGCGGCGACGGCCGCCATCGGGATCCAGCGATCGTCGGTATTCTTATTCTCGCCGAGCACCTCGAAGACGATCGCGCCCGCCTCGGAGCTCGGCGGGAGCTCTGCCATCAGCAGCAACGCCTCGCGACGAACGAACGGATCGGGGTCGTCGAAGAGCCGCTTGGCTTTCAAGAGCTCCCATGTGTCCGCGGTGCGGGGAGCGACTCGAAGGGCCGCCCTTCGCACGGCCGGCGAGGGATGAGCGAAGGCGTCTTCCAGCACAGGAGCGATCGGCAGCTCGAGGAGCCTCAACGTCTCGAGCGCGTGGAGCGCGTGCACATCGAGACCCAGAGCGTCGACCTTCGGATCTCGAATCGCTTCGGCGAGCCGGGCCGGCACCTCATCGTCCTGGCGCGCGGTCTCGCGATGTCGGCTCGAGGCGAGCAGCCTCTGCGCGGTGAGGCGCCAGAAGAGGTTCGTGTGACCGAGCGCTTCCGTCAACTCTCGCGGCGATGCCTCGGAGAGATCCATCGCCGCAGGACCGTCCTTCTCGGGCACGATGCGATAGACGCGGCCGTGGCTGCGATCGCGGACCGGCGTCTCGTAAGCATTGCCGCGACCCGTTTCGAAGCCGCGCGGGGTGGGGTTGTGCTGGACGATGTAGTTGTACCAGTCGAGGAACCAGACCGAGCCGTCGGGACCGACCTCGGCCGCGATCGGAGAGGTCCACTCGTCGTCGCTCGCGAGGAGGTTGTAGGCGTCGTGACCGACGAACTGCGTGCCGCGGTCCTGGAGGTAGCAGGCGTGGATCAAGTGACCAGTCGGCTCGCAGACGAAGGCGACGCGGTTCCAGAAGATCGGAGGAAGCTGCCGCGCGGTGTAGAGCGCATGACCGGCGGCCGCGGTGTAGCCGTCATGCCAGTCCACCTGGCGGACACCGGTCGTGATCGGGTGGAAGTTGCGATGATTGGCGATGCCCTGGCTTCCCTGATCGTGCCAGCCCGAGACACCTTCGAAGACGCGGTTGGGCAAGGCGACGGTGACGCTGTGCTCGTTGTTGGCCGTCGAGGCGAAGACGTCGAAGGCCTCGGAGAAGCCCAGGCCCCAGGTGTTGTTGCTCGTCGAGGTGAGGTACTCGAGCGCGCTGCCATCGGGACGAGACCGGAACACGCCCTGACCGAACCGGATCGACTTGCCACCGACTTCGCCGCGGAACGCCGAGTAGCCGACCGTGCCCCAGATCCAGCCATCAAAGCCGTAGCGCAAGTTGCTCGGCCCGGCGTGCGTGTCGCCCGTACCGAAGCCGGTCAGGATCACCGACCTCTCGTCCGCGCGGTCGTCACCATCGGTGTCTTTGAAGAGGAAGATGTCGGGCGCCTGCGCGACGATCAAACCCTCGGGGCCGAAGCAGAGGCTCGTCGCGATGTTCAGCCCGACTGCGAAGACCGTGAACCGATCGGCCTTGCCGTCGCCGTCCTCGTCCTCACAGATCGTGATGCGGTCATTGCCCTTTCGCTCTGGTTGGAAGCTGTTCGGGTAATCGACCGTCTCGATGACCCACAGTCGACCGCGCTCGTCCCAGGTCATGGCGATCGGGTTGACGATGTCGGGCTCGGAGGCGAATAGCTCGACGCGCAGTCCCGGCGGAACGCGCATCCGCTGGCGAGAGGCCTCGGGCGAGAGTGGCTTCTGCATCTCACGAATCGGCTCGCCGAGAACGCCCCAACGATCGCTCTTGGGATAGAAGGGGATGTTCGCCTCTCGGAGCTCGAAGCCGGCGTCCGGCAGAGCGTGCGCCGACTGGCAAGCCCAGCGGAGGCCCGCCTCGATCAGGTCGGCGAACTCGGGCTGTCCCCAAGTGCGTTGATCGTGACCGAGCGCGGTGTAGAAGACGCGACCCTTCCCATGGGTGCGCACCCAGGTGTAAGGCTCACTCGAGCCATCGGGCTCGTCGCGGACCATGAGCACCTGGCGATCCTGATTGTGCCGCGTGTGCACGTAGGTCTCGTCGAAGGAGGCGAACGCCTCGAAGCCCTTCAAAGCGGGATGGTCGGGCTGAGTGATGCGGGCCGTGAATACCTCGGCGCCGTGGCGCATGAACTGGGCACCGACCAGCTCGACGAACGCCTCCGAGTTCCGAAAGCAATACGAAGCGCAGTGGATCGGTACGAAGCCGCCGCCGTTCTCGATGAACTCGAGGAGTGCCGCTTCCTGCTGCGGCGAGATGGAGTCGATGTTGGCGAAGAGGATGACCCCGTCGAAGAACGTCAGGCACAGAGGGTTCAGGTCCTCGACGCGATCGGTGTACGTCACCGCGATCCCGCGCTCCTTCAGGACGGGGATGAGCTGCTCCGAGCGTGCCTTCGGTTGGTGATGCCCTTGATCGCCGAGGAACAGCACGCGCAACGGTCCGTCGTCCTTCGCTGCCGATCGGCCGATCGGACATGCCATCAGCAGGAGCAGGAGAACCAAGAGGAGTCGAACGGGACGGAGCGGTGCGGTCACGGTTTTCATCTCCTCGTACTTGGTACCGATTGAAGCCGCGTGATCGTAACAATCCGGTCTCGTTTGCGCTCGCCCGGGGCCGGGGACATCCTGATTCGTCGTGCGACGTGCGAAGGGCTCGGCCACGTGTTTGAATGGAGGCTCTCTCGAATCGATTCGTGTCGAGGGCCTGACCCGGCGACGCGCGTCCCTCCTGGAAGGCCGCATGTCCACCGATCCAAAGCACCGTGAGCCAGAAGAGCCGGCCTCCGACTCCCTCGACGGCGACCGTCCGACATTACCCGTCGAGATCGGTCCCGACGAGCTGCCGATGGAGCTCGACTCTCCCGAGGCGATCGGTCCGTATCGGATCGTCGAGGTCCTCGGGGAAGGCGGGATGGGCGTCGTCTATCGCGGCCACCAGAGCGAGCCGTTCGATCGTGAGGTCGCTGTCAAGGTCATCAAGGCCGGCATGGACACCAAGGAGGTCCTGCGCCGGTTCGACCTCGAGCGGCGCACGCTCGCCAAGCTTCAGCACGAGGGCATCGCACAGGTGCTCGATGCGGGCAGTACCGACGACGGTCGTCCCTACTTCGTCATGGAGTGCGCCATCGGGCTGCCGATCACCGACTACTGCGATCGGGAGCGGTCTTCGATTCGTGATCGGCTGCTGCTCTTCGTCGAGGTGTGTCGCGCCCTCCAGCACGCGCATCAGCGCGGCATCCTGCACCGTGACATCAAGCCGTCGAACGTGCTCGTCGTCGAGCGCGAGGGGCGGGCGGTTCCCAAGGTCATCGACTTCGGCCTCGCCCGGGCCACCAGCCGGGAGGAGGACGGCGAGACCACGATGACCCAGGCGGGCCAGATCCTGGGGACGCCGGCGTACATGAGCCCCGAGCAGGCCGGGTCGGGCGCGTACGATGTCGACTCGAGGACGGA
>JAVJTD010000045.1:0-2632 GCA_040219065.1 Planctomycetota bacterium | reverse complement strand
CGACGGCACACGCATCGTCATCACCGCGCCGGCTCAGGTCCTCCAAGAGTTCGACCGCGGCTCGGCCTACATCTGGGTGAGCACAGGCAGCACCTGGACGCTCGAGCAGCGGATCGTCGCCGGCGACCCGACGGCGCAGTTCGGCGACAGCGCTGCGATCGAGGGCGATCGGGTCCTCATCGGCGCGCCTCAGGACACCACCTTCGGCTACTTCACGGGCGTCGTGTTCTTCTTCGAGCGCTCGGGCTCGACCTGGGTCCAGTCCCAACGCTTCTATGAAGCCGGCGCCAACGCGGGTCACCACTTCGGTGCCGAGATCTCGATGAGCGGTGACGTGGCCGTGATCTCCGCAAAGGGCAACGCCATCTTCGGCGGTGCCCATGTCTATCGCCACGACGGCATCCGCTGGCGGCACGAGCAAAGGCTGGTGCCGGTGAAGGGCTACTTCCTCGGCCACTTCGGCTCCGCTGTCGCCACCGATGGCGAGCTGGTCGTCGTCGGTGACTCCGACGGCGACTCCCGAAAGGGGCTGGTGAACACGTTCCGACTAGATGGCGAGACATGGAGCCAGATCGTCCAAGCGCGCAGCGGCAATCCGGCGAACGACGACTATCTCGGCGCATCGGTCGCCATCGCGCGCAATACCGTCGTCAGCGGCGCTCCCGGCTACAACGGAAATCAGGGCACCGTCCTGACGTTCCCCGCCGACGAGCATCTCGACCTCGAGCTCGAGCCGAGCGAGCCGGTCGCGGGTGAGCCGTTTCAGGCGACGGTCGTGTACGGCAACCAGGGCGACCGCGTGCTCCTCGCCGCCAAGCTGCCGCAAGGCCCTCCCTTCGGACTCCTCGTCCTCGCCCACGGCACCTTCGATTCGAGCTCGCGATTCTCGACCGAATGGCGAGCGCCGATGGCGATGACCGGCGTATCGATCGACTTCTTCGGCTACGGCCTCGGCGTTTGTGGCACCGTCGAAAAGACCGAGGTCGTCTCGGTGACCTTCTGAGAAACCCCCTTTGTGACTGCAGGTCCATTGCGGGCCCGGTGGCTCATGGTCGCCGGGCCCGTTCTTCGGAAACCAGAGCCCGCACGACCCAAGAACGGGAAGCGGCTACCGAGCTGGCAGATGCTCTCTCGGCGGAGCCGCCCTTCGAGCGTGAAAGCGCCGAGCGAGGGTGCATTCGGAGCGCTGGTGAGGATCGCATGACGCAGGAATCTCCGAGCCGCTTCGTGATCCTTCGGTGCGAGTGATCCCGGAAACGGGAGGGAGGTCCGAGTCGGAGGAGACCTGCTTCATGCTCGCGTCATGGATTCCGCTACTGCTCGCTGTCTCCATTCAATCGGCCGAGGATCTCCCTCGCTATCAGCTCCGGTCCGGCCTGAAGCTCTTCACCGAATCCGAGGGAGAAGGTACCAGCCAGGGATCGAAGTCGACGACTTCCGGCACGACCGAGATCACGATCTTGCAGAAGTGCCCGGACGGCGCCTTCTGGGTCTTGATGCGGGGCAGGGTCCGCATCGACTTCGGGGCCGACTTTCAGATTCCCGAGCAACAGCGTTGGGCTTGGTTCCGACTCTGGCCTGATGGCGCGTACGAGCCGAACGAGAGCACCGATCAGCTCTCGATCGAGAGCGCTTCGTTCCCGAGGCTGCCGAATGATCCGACGGATCTCGAGAAAGGCTGGACCTCGCCCGTTCCGGGGAGATCGAGAACGGTTCGCTACGAGATCGACGATTCGGAGTCCGGGGACTGGACTCTCCGAGCAACGGCGTCGGGGCCACTGATGAAGGTCTTCGAGCAGGAGTCGAAGGCCACCCTGAGATTCGATCGGGAGCGCGGCTTGATCGCGGAGTCGACCCTCGAGTTCTCACAAGGCGAAGGAATTCGATCCCGAGACGTGTCACGGTCTCGCCTCGTCAAGACCGAGCAATGCTCAGCCGAGGAGCTGACGAGCATGGTCGCGAGCTTCGATCGATTCCTGGAGGCACGGGTAGAGGCTCGACAGATGATCCGTGGGTCCGAGGACGACGACCGGTACGATCGCGCAAGGTCGTTGCTCGAAGGCACCCGAGACACTCTGACCCATCCCGGGATCCGTGCTCTCGTGGAGCACACGATCTCGGAGGTCAGGCAAGAGTCGCGGCGAGCGAAGGAGCTGCATGAGGAATTTGGCGAGCTGATCGGGCGAGCTGCTGCCGACTGGAAGGCGTTGGACCTGCGAGGGCGACCGCACTCGGCCGAGGAGAGCCTGGGCTCGGTCGTCGTGCTCGACTTCTGGTATCGCCGCTGCGGCTGGTGCATCCAGGCCATGCCGCAAGTGATCGAGATCGCCGAGCACTTCCAGGACCGCGACGTCCGCATCTTCGGCATGAATACCGACCCCGTCCTCGAAGACGCCCTCTACGTCGAAGAGCTCTTCGAGTCACCGATCGTCCACCTCCGGGCGAGCGACTGGGTCGAGCCGTTCCACGTCAAGAGCTTCCCCACCCTCCTCGTGATCGACAAGAAGGGTCGACTCCGCGACGTGCACATCGGCTACACGACCGACCTCGCCGAGGATGTCATCGCCACGATCGAGCGCCTACTCCAAGAAGACTGAACCCAGAGCGCAGACCCAGAGCCCGCGCGACCGAA
>JAVJTD010000463.1:0-1970 GCA_040219065.1 Planctomycetota bacterium | reverse complement strand
CCAGGTCACGAGTGCCGGTCGAGCGCTGACGCCTCAGATCAACTTGCCGGCAGCGCCGCCCGGTCTGAAGATCTGCGCCGCCGCCTTCACCTGGGAGCCGGTGAGCTTCCAGGTCTCTTCGGTCAGCTCCGCGATTCAGTTCCAAGTGCAGTAGTTCTTCTCGATCGGGGGTCGACTGCCACGGGTGTGACCGTGGCCGAAGCGAAACGGCTGGGGAAGCACACGGGCGGGCGCCCAGTCCTCGGCTACGACGTCGTCGATCGGAAGCTCGCCGTGAACCCGGCCGAGGCGAAGCTCGTGCAGCGGGTCTTCGAGCGGTTCGTGAAGCTCGGGTCCCCGGCCCGGCTCGCCAAGGAGCTGAATGACGAGGGCTATCGCACGAAGCTTTGGACCAATCGGAAGGGCGAGCGCTGCGGCGGGAGCGTTTGGACGAAGGCGCAGATCTACCGGGTGCTGTCGAACCGCAAGTACGTCGGTGAGGTCGAGCACCGGGGGCAGGTCTACCCGGGCGAGCACGAGGCGATCGTCTCGCGGAAGCTGTGGGAGGACACTCGCCGCATCCTCGCCGAGAACCGGACCGACCGGGCGAACGGGACGCGGGCGAAGACGAAGGCGCTGCTCAAGGGCATCCTCCACTGCGGGAGCTGCGGGCGGAGCATGGGGCCGACCTTCACGACGCAGAGGGGGAAGCGCTACCGCTACTACCGGTGCCTGACGGCCTCGAAGGAAAGCCATGCCGACTGCCCGGTCCGCTCGGTGCCGGCCGGTGCCATCGAGGACGCGGTCCAGCAGCAGCTCCGCGCGGTGTTTCGAACGCCCGAGCTCGTCGCCATCACTTGCCGCGAGACGAAGGCGAAGGAGCAGACCGAGCGGGAGCGGCTGGACCGGCGCAAAGGCGAAATCGAGTCGAGAATCTGGAACCTAAGTCAGACCCTCGATCGCTTGGCGGCGGCCGGGGACTCGAACGAGGCGATCACCGGCCGCATCCGCGACCTCGGGCGACAGATCGACGAGGCGAATGGCGAACTGGAGCGGATCACCAGCGAGCTCGAGGTCCTCAGGGCGCAGACCGTCTCGGAAGCCGAGGTGATGGCCGCGCTCGAGCGGCTCGACCCGGTCTGGGACGAGCTGTTCCCCGGCGAGCAGGCGCGGATCGTGCGGCTGCTGGTCTCGCGGGTGGAGGTGATGCCCGACCGGGCGGAGATCCGCATCCGCGGCGACGGGCTGCGGTCCTTGGCCTCGGAGCTGGCGGAGGCAGACCCAGGCGGCGAGGTCGAGGAGGTCGGAGCCCGATGAGCGCGAAGCAGACCCCGAAGGTCGAGCTGGACGGTGCGGCCCTTGTCATCACCGTCCCGATGACGCTCCGCCGCCGCAGCGGCCGCAAGGAGGTCCATGTGCCGCTCGGGCTGCCGAGGGCGGGCAAGGCGAAGGAGAAGCCCTCCGCCCTCGCCTTGGCCGTCGCGCGCGCCTACCGCTGGCAGGAGCAGCTCGAGGCCGGCCAGTACCGATCGACCACCGAGCTGGCCGATGCGCTCGGGGTCGATCGGGCCTACGTGTCGCGGATGCTTCGGCTGACGTCGCTCGCGCCGGCGCTCGTCGAGCGGATCGTGCTCGGGGACGAGCCGGAGGGCGTGACGTTGGCGGAGTTTGTGCGGGACGTGCCCGAATTCTGGACGGTTAGCTGGTCCATTGGCGCCTCGTGCGCAATGACTCCAAGAAGGCCCTACTGAACGACCAGAAACCTGGTGGGCAGGGTTCGGCAGGAGTCTCCGGGGCTCTCGTGGATCGCCGTGAAGTAGACTCGGCTCCCGTTGCTGCCGATCTGGGGCGGAGCGGAGTACGGCCATGAGAAGGAGCACAGGGCACCGGACGTGGACGTCATCTCCTTGATGCGGTAAGAGCTGCTCCCGCATCCCGAGAAGTTAGCCGGCGTCATCCAGTGCGGATACACCGCCTGATCATCCTCCAAC